>CACWMM010000020.1:0-29529 GCA_902761955.1 uncultured Olsenella sp.
GACGGCCCGATGAGGGCCGTGACGGTTCCGCTCTCGAACGAGAGGCTCGTCTCGTTCAGGGCGCGCTTGCCCGAGTAGTCGACCGTGACGTCGTGCGTGCGGAGCACGGGGTCGACGGGCTTTGCCTGGGTGGGCGTTACGTCGGTCATTCTGCCGTCAGCCTCCTTTCGAGCGCACGGCCCGCGATGCGGGCGATGATGTTGAACGCGAGGATGCAGACCATGAGGACCGCGGCGGTGCCTGCAGAGACAGCTGTGAGATCAGGGACGACACCCTCGGAGTTGATCTTCCAGATGTGGACGGCAAGGGTCTCTGCCGGACGGAAGACGTTCAGTGGGTTGGAGAGACTCGTGATGGGAGCCGCCCAGCTGAGTGCCGGAGCGGACTGGCCCGCCGTGTAGATGAGGGCTGCTGCCTCGCCGAACACACGGCCGGCAGACAGGATGACGCCCGTCACGATGGCGGGCATGGCCGCCGGCACCAGCACGTGGACCGTTGCCTCCCAGCGCGTGAGCCCAAGCGCGAGCGCGGCGTCGCGCTGGTCGCGCGGGACTGCCTCGAGCGCCTGTTGGATGACACGGACGAGGATGGGGATGTTGAACATCGTAAGCGCAAGGGCACCGGAGAGGATGGAGAAGCCCCAGTGGAACGTGAGCACGAACGTCAGCATGCCGAACAGGCCGACGACGATGGACGGCAGGCTCGACAGGGTCTCGATCGCGGTCTTGGCGACGTTGGTGACGGGGCCCTGCGGCGCGTACTGGGTGAGGAAGATCGCCGCGCCGAGCGAGATGGGAATCGAGATGAGCAGCGTGAGGATGAGCAGGTAGAACGAGTTGAAGAGCTCGGGGCCGATGCCGCCGCCGGCCTTGAACTGCTCCGGCTTCTTCGTGAGGAAGCCGGGGTCGACGAGCTTGCCCGCACCGGACACGAGGATGTAGCCGATGATGGTGGCGAGTCCCGCGATGATGAGGGCGACTATGGCCGTGAGGATGACGGTCGCGGCCTTGTCCTGGACGCGGGCGCGCCTGACGGTGGCGGTGTAGTCGGCAGAGGGGGCCTTGGCCTGGCCCTCGGCCGCTGCGACGGGGGCGTTCTTCTCGCCCGTGGCGTCTTTGCTAGTCATGCTTTGCGCCCCCCTTCCTTCCGATGAGGTGGACGATGAGGATGAAGACGAGGGACATCGCCAGGAGCACCATGGCGAGCGCCCAGAGCACGTCGTTTGCGACGGTGCCCATGGCCTCGTTGCCCATGCCCATGGTAAGGACGGACGTGAGCGTGGAGGCGGGCGTGAACAGGCCGGCCGGCATCTGCGGTGCGTTGCCGATGATCATCTGGACGGCGAGCGCCTCGCCGAACGCGCGGCTCATGCCCATGATGACCGCGGTCATAATGTCGGGAAGCGCCGACGGCAGCACGACGCCCACGACGGTCTGCCACCGCGTGCAGCCCAGGCCGTACGAGCCGTCGCGATACGCATTGGGAACGGCGGCGAGGGCATCGGTCGAGAGCGACGTAATCGTCGGTAGGATCATGACGGCGAGCACGATCGAGGCGGAGAGGATGCCGTAGCCCGTGCCGCCGACGAGGCCGCGCATCCACGGGACGACGACGCCGAGGCCGACGAGGCCGAACACGACGGACGGGATGCCGACGAGAACCTCCGTCAGCGGCCTGAAGACGCGGCTGCCGAAGCCGGGGGCGACCTCGACCACGAAGATGGAGGCGCCGAGCGCGAACGGAAGCGCGAGCAGGCACGAGAGCAGCGTGACCGAGAAGGACCCGACGATCATGGGCAGTGCGCCCACGAGCGGGACCCCGTCGGCACCGTTCTGGTGCGGGTTCCACGTTGTGCCGGCGAAGAAGGACCCCAGCGGGATTCCGTCCTTCGCGAAGGTAGAGATGCCCCTCGAGCACACCATGAAGATGAGCGTCAGCACCAAGACGACGACAAGCATGACGCAGAGGCCAGTGAGAATCTGGCCCCTGCGCTCGATCCGTCGCTTGGGAGAGACGCCAACCACCTCTGAGGATGGCCTGGACTGTGATGACACAATCTTCTCCCTTGACTAGTGCCTTGTTAGGCGGGACGCGCGAACCCTAGAGCTTCGTGACGTTGCCCTCGGCGTCGCGCTCCACCTTCATGCCCTTGGTCGAGATGTAGCCCGTCTTCTTGACGAGGCTGCCCTGGACGTCGTCGGAGAGCATGTACTTGATGAAGTCGGCCGTCGCGGCATCCGGCTTCGCGGCGGTGTACATGTGCTCGTAGGCCCAGATGGTCCAGTCGTTGGTCTCGACGTTCTTGTCCTTGGGCTCAACGCCACCGACCTTGAGCGCCTTCACGTCGTCGCTGAAGTAGGAGAACGCGAGGTAGCTGATGGAGTTGGGCGTCTGCGCAACCATCTTGACGACGGTGCCCGAGGAGTCCTGCTCCTGCGGCTTGAAGTCCTCGGGGACCTTGCCGCCGTCGAGGACGGCGTTCTCGAACGTGGCACGGGTGCCGGAGCCGGCGGCACGGTTAATCACGACGATATCCTTGTCGTCGCCGCCGACCTCCTTCCAGTTGGTCACCTTGCCGGTGAAGATGCCCTTGAGCTGGTCGATGGTGAGGTCGTCGACCTTGACGTCCGGGTGCACGACGGGGCCCATGCCCACGACGACGACCTTGTTGTCCTTCAGCTTCTTGGCGTCGTCCTTGTTCTCGAGCTTCTCCTCCGCGAACACGTCGGAGTCGCCGATCTGCACGGCGCCCTGGGCGATCTGCGTGATGCCCTGGCCGGAGCCGCCGCCCTGGACGGTGATCTGCACGCCGGGGTTGTCGTTCATGTACTGCTCCGCAGCAGCCTCGACCAGGGGCTGGAGAGCGGTGGAGCCGACGGCCGTGATGTTGCCAGAGACCTCCTTGCTGGAGGACGAGCCCGACTTGGATGCGTCGGAACCGGAGTCGGAGCTTCCGCCGCAAGCCGCAAGGCCCAGACCGAGGGTCGCGGCGAGGGATGCGCCAGAGATGGTGACGAACTTGCGACGAGACATGCTGTGAGACATATGCTTCCTTCCGCCTTGCCTTGAGCCGAGGCGGCGGAGTTGTGGCCGCTTGGCTCGCTTCGACTTGGATGCTATGCCCCTCCGGACGCTCCAAAGGCATCATCAGCCCTCACTTACCAGGCCGTGACTGGCCTTTACAATTGCCTTACATAGCGTAAGTTGTTTGTAAGGTCGCAGGTAACATTGGTTTACTCCAGTAAATAATGCAGCCATTTGCCACAGTATCGGCCCGCATGGCGTCTGCGTGCCTAAATGTGAAGGTACCTTGCGAATCTCCAAAGTGCATTGACCCCCATTTGCTAGGCACCTAGCATTCTTGCGTCCAACGGAACGAAGAATGGGAGGTACCGTGACAGAATGGGACGCTAATCCCAACCCCCAGCCCCGCGACCGCGCATCGACGCCAGAGGACGAGGTCCTGCACGACATGGGATTCTTCGGGCACTTCCTCTACTGGCACGCGGGCGGACGCGGCGGCAAGAACGTCATTCTGGGGCGCCTGCTGGAGCATGACGGGCGTCTGTCCCAGCGCGAGCTGCTCGAGCGCTCGCACATCTCGTCGGCGGCGCTGTCGGAGGTGCTGTCGAAGCTCGAGGCGGAGGGCCTCATAACGCGCACGCGCTCCGAGGCCGACCGCAGGCAGCTCGACATCGTCCTCACGGACGAGGGCGCGCAAACGGCACGACAGATGCTCGCCCGCAAGGAGGCGTTCGAGAAGGATAGCCTCTCCGTCCTGACGGAGGACGAGAAGCACGAGCTCCGAGAGCTGCTCAAGCGCGTGCGGGTCCATTGGGAAAGACAAGGCTACGTCGGAGGGGAGACCTCATGCCGAAACAGCAGCAAGGCCTGACATACGGCCAGATAGTAAAGACGCTCGGCGCCAGCCCCCCTCTTCGTCCTGGGAGAGGTCGTCATCGAGTGCCTCATCCCGTTCGAGACGGCCGGCCTTATTGACAAGATCTCGCTCGGCGGCGGCTTTGGAGACATCGCCCCCTACGCCGTCACGCTCGTGCTCATGGCACTCGTCTCGCTCTTCTGCGGCACCATGGCGGGCATCACCTGCGCCAAGGCCTCCACCGGCTTCGCGCGCAACCTGCGCCACGACGTGTTCGCGCAGATCCAGCGCTTCTCGTTCAGCAACATCGACCACTTCAGCACCAGCTCGCTCGTCACCAGGCTCACGACGGACGTCAACAACGTCCAGCAGGCGTACATGATGCTGCTCCGCCTCGTCGTGCGCGCCCCGCTCATGATTGCGTTCTCCATCGTGATGGCGTTCGTCACCGGCGGCCCCATGGCCGCGGTGTTCGTGGTCGTCTCCGTCCTTCTCGGCTTCGCCGTGTTCAAGATCTCCCTCACGGTCATGCCCATCTTCAAGCGCATCTTCAAGAAGTACGACCGCCTGAACGACTCCGTCGAGGAGAACGTCTCCGGCATCCGCGTCGTGAAGTCCTTCGTCCGCGAGGAGCACGAGAAGCGCAAGTTCAACGCCGCCTCCGGCGAGCTCTACCACGACTTCGTGCACGTCGAGCGCATCCTCGCGTGGATGTCCCCGCTCATGACGCTCGCAATCGACCTCATCTACCTCTTCGTCGTCTACTTCGGCTCGTACACCATCGTCAGCTCGAAGGCCCATCTCATGGGCGTCGGCCAGATGTCCGCGCTCATCACCTACGGCTTCAGCATGCTCATG
The DNA here is from genome assembly GCA_902761955.1 of uncultured Olsenella sp. Classification (GTDB taxonomy): domain Bacteria; phylum Actinomycetota; class Coriobacteriia; order Coriobacteriales; family Atopobiaceae; genus Parafannyhessea. The sequence goes on from CACWMM010000020.1 coordinate 4,739, forward strand.
AGCCTCATGATGCTGTCCATGGTCTTCGTGATGGTCACCATGGCCGAGGAGGGCGCACGCCGCCTCTGCGAGGTCCTCGTCGAGAAGAGCGACATCACCAACCCGCAGGATCCCCTGCTCTCGGTGCCCGACGGCTCGGTCGACTTCGACCACGTCAGCTTCGAGTACTCCAAGAAGGCCGAGCGCATGGCCCTCAAGGACATCGACCTCCACATCAAAAGCGGCGAGACGATCGGCATCCTCGGCGGCACAGGCTCCTCCAAGTCCACGCTTATCCAGCTCATCAGCCGCCTGTACGATGCCACGACGGGCACGGTCAGCGTCGGCGGGCACGACGTGCGCGAATACGACCTCGACACCCTGCGCAACCAGGTGGCCGTCGTCCTGCAGCGCAACGTGCTCTTCTCGGGCACCATCAAGGGCAACCTGCGCTGGGGCAACCAGAACGCCACGGACGAGGAGCTCGTGGAGGCATGCAGGCTCGCCCAGGCGGACGAGTTCATCCAGCGCCTCCCCCAGAAGTACGACACGTACATCGAGCAGGGCGGCACCAATGTCTCCGGCGGCCAGAAGCAGCGCCTGTGCATCGCACGCGCCCTCCTCAAGAAGCCGAAGGTCCTCATCCTGGACGACTCCACCTCCGCGGTCGACACCAAGACCGACAAGCTCATCCAGCAGGGATTCCGCAGCTACATCCCCGAGACCACCAAGATCATCATCGCCCAGCGCACCAGCTCCATCGAGTCGTGCGATCGCATTATCGTCATGCGCGACGGCCAGATAGACGCCATCGGCACCCACGACGAACTCCTGCGCACCAACGCCATCTACCGCGAGACGTACACGACGCAGAACAAGCAGTCCCACGACGTGAAGATGAGCCAGATGGACGAGGGCCAGAAGGAGGCAGACCATGAGTAGCGACACCAAGACTCGCGAGAAGAACGAGGCCGCGCACCCCGAGCAGCAGTCCCGGCAGGCAAGCACGCCCGCCTCGGAGCACCGCGGCTCCCAGCGGCCCGGCGCCACGTTCAAGCGCGTCCTGCACACCGTGTTCCACTACTACCCCGCGCACGCGACGGTCATGGTCGTCTGCATCATCGCGTCGTCCGTACTCGCGTCCGTGCCGTCCATCTTCCTGCAGCAGGCGATCGACATCGTGCAGCACGCGTTCCCCACGGGAGACTGGGCCGGCGCCGCGCCTAAGATCGGCCAGGTCGCCGCAGGCCTCATAACGTGCTACGTCGTCGCGCTCGCCGCGAACATCACCTACACGCAGCTTGGCGCCATCGTGTGCCAGGGCACGCTCATGCACGTGCGCAACGAGATGTTCGACCACATGGAGGGCCTGCCCATCCGCTACTTCGACACCAACAAGCACGGCGACATCATGAGCCACTACACCAACGACGTCGACACGCTGCGCCAGCTCATCGGCCAGTCGCTGCCCAACCTGCTCACGATGCTCTTCGCCATGGTCTCCGTCCTCGCCATCATGCTGTGGTACTCCATCCCGCTGTCCGCCGTCGTGCTCGCCATGGTCGCGTGCATGGTGTACGCCACCCGCGTCCTGGGCGGCAAGAGCGCCCACTACTTCCTCGACCAACAGATCCAGCTCGCGAAGACCGAGGGATTTGCCGAGGAGGCCATGAACGGCGAGAAGGTCATCAAGGTCTTCACGCACGAGGACAAGACCATCGAGGAGTTCGACGCCGTGAACGACGCGCTCTACGAGGCGTCGCGCACCGCGAACACCTACGGCAACACCCTCATGCCCGTCCTCATGAACATGGGCAACCTCGCCTACGTCATCGTCGCGCTCTCGGGCGTCGCCTTCCTCACCTCCGGCTTCCCCAACCCCTCCATCAGCGGCATGGCCCTGTCCATCGCCGTCGTCGTGCCGTTCCTCAACATGACGAAGCGCTTCGCCGGCTCCATCGGCCAGGTGTCTCAGCAGATCAACTTCGTGGTCATGGGCCTCGCCGGTGCGGAGCGGATCTTCTCGCTCATAGACGAGAAGCCCGAGGAGGACGAGGGCTACGTCACCCTCGTGAACGTGCGCAAGAACGCGGCCGGCGAGCTCGAGGAGTGCCAGGAGCGCACCGAGACCTGGGCGTGGAAGCACCCGCACCACGACGGAAGCGTCACGTACACGCCGCTCGCGGGCGACATCCGCCTCTCGCACGTCGACTTTGGCTACACGCCTGACCACACCGTCCTGCACGACATCTCGCTCTTCGCGAAGCCCGGCCAGAAGGTCGCGTTCGTCGGCGCGACGGGTGCCGGCAAGACCACCATCACGAACCTCATCAACCGCTTCTATGACATCGCCGACGGCAAGATCCGCTACGACGGCATCAACATCAACAAGATCCGCAAGGGCGACCTGCGCCGCTCCCTGGGCATCGTGCTGCAGGACGTGAACCTGTTCACCGGCACCGTCATGGACAACATCCGCTACGGGCGCCTGGGCGCCACGGACGAGGAGTGCATCGGCGCGGCAAAGCTCGCCGGCGCGGACAGCTTCATCCGTCGCCTTCCCGACGGCTACCAGACCATGCTCACCGACAACGCCACCCAGCTCTCGCAGGGCCAGCGCCAGCTGCTCTCCATCGCACGCGCGGCCGTCGCCGACCCCCCTGCCATGATCCTGGACGAGGCGACCTCCTCCATCGACACCCGCACCGAGCAGATCGTCCAAAAGGGCATGGACGCCCTCATGTACGGACGTACCACGTTCGTGATCGCGCACAGGCTCTCCACGGTGCGCAACTCCAACGTGATCATCGTGCTCGACCACGGCCGCATCATCGAGAAGGGCACCCACGACGAGCTGATCGCCCAGCACGGCACGTACTACCAGCTGTACACGGGAGCCTTCGAGCTGGAGTAGGCGAAGGCGGCACATCCGTTCAGCAGGGACGCCCTCTGGCTCCCAGGCACAAGAACCTCTCACGGGGCACGTCGCATCAATCGGTGCGGCGTGCCCTTCTCGTCTACGCGAACGCGCCTCAACCCCGTCCCGCCGCCTTGCCTTGGTGAACGCTTCACGCAACCGTCACAAAGCGCCCGCCAAGGCGAGAAGGGCGCGGCCCTCCCCTTGCAACCCCGGCATGCGGGAAGGCCTGCATAATGTGCCGTCCCAGGGGCTCCTTGAAACATATGATTGCTCTATAAGTGAATTTGTATTGCATGTGTTACGCATGTTTGAGACTGTTTACATCACATTCTAAGTATTACGAATCATCTACATAGATTAATCCTCGCTCAATCCGTCGCATTTGTGTGTTAGTCTTCCAAACCACTTGAAACACTAGGTTTTAGACCATTGTTTATGCGATTGTTGGAGGGGTCTGTCATGGATGTCGCTTCGGTATGCGTCGTGGGGGCATGCGGATTCGCGGGGATGGAGCTGTGCCGCCTGGTGCTTGGCCACCCCGGCATGGAGCTTCGCATGGCGACCGACCGCAAGGCAGCCGGCACGCGCCTTGCAGACGTCCATCCTGCGTTCGAGGGTGCGACCGACATCGTCCTGAGCCAGCCCGACCCAGAGCTCATCGCAGGCTCTTGCGCCCTCGCGTTTCTCGCCGTCCCCCACACCGCGTCGCTTTCGCTCACGCCTCGCCTGCTGGAGCTTGGCGTGAGCGTCGTGGACCTCTCCGCCGACTTTCGCCTGCGTGACCCGGCGACGTACGAGGCGTGGTACGGGACGCCGCACACGAGCACGGACTTGCTGCATGAGGCGGTGTACGGGCTTCCAGAGCTCAACCGCGCCGGGCTCCAGGGGCTCGCCGCGCGCAGGGCGGACGGCGAGCCGGTGCTGGTTGCCGCACCCGGCTGCTACCCCACCGCGACGGCGCTTGCCGCCATGCCCGCGCTCGAGAGCGGCATCGCCACGGGAGACCTCGTGATATCCGATGCGATATCCGGCGTGAGCGGCGCGGGCCGCGCCGCCACGGAGCGCACGCACTTCTGCCACGCGAACGAGTCCGTGGAGGCATACGGCGTCGCGAAGCACCGCCACACGCCGGAGATGGAGCAGACGCTTTCCGACGTGGCGGGAAGGCCGATGGGCGTGGTCTTCACCCCGCACCTGGCGCCGCTCACGCGCGGGCTTCTGGCCACGGTGTACCTCGAGGCGGCGGAGGGCGTGCGGCCACAGGACGTGCAGGCCGCCTACGAGCGCCGCTACGCGAACGAGCCCCTCGTGAGCGTCCTTACCGCGGGCCACATGCCCGCAACGGCAAGCGTCGCCGGAAGTGGCCGCGCGCAGGTGGGCGTTGCCCTGAGCGTGCGACGACGCCCCATGATCGTCGCCTCCTGCGCCATCGACAACCTTGGCAAGGGGGCGGCCGCCCAGGCCGTGCAGTGCGCCAACCTCGTGCTGGGCCTGCCCGAGACCGAGGGCATACGCGCACCAGCGCCCCTGATCTAGCGACACCACCAAGGAGAGTTCATATGGGCACCATAGAGCCACTCGCCGTCCCCAGCGGGAACGGCGACCCGTCAGCATACGGATTCGAGCCCTGCGAGGGAGGCGTGTGCGCGGCTGCGGGCATTCGCGCCGCGGGCATGCATGCGGGCTTCAGGCACGACCCCGCCAAGGGGGACCTCGCCCTCGTCGTGGCGGAGGAAGGCAGCGTCTGCGCGGCGACGTTCACGCAGAACCGCTTCTGCGCGGCCCCCGTGCAGGTGAGCCGCAGGCACGCCGCGAGCAGTGCCGCTCGTGCCATCGTCCTCAACTCCGGCATCGCGAACGCCGCCACGGGCGAGCCGGGCCTGCGCTGCGCCGAGGCGGAGTGCGAGCTCGTGGCACGGGCGGTGGGATGCAGTCCCCAGGAGGTGCTCGTCGCGTCGACCGGCGTCATCGGGGCGGAGCTGCCGCTCGCGCCGTTCGAGCGCAGCGTGCCCAAGCTCGCGCAAAGGCTTCGCTCCTCCGTCCAGGCCGCGGAAGACGCCGCCCGTGCCGTCATGACAACGGACACCCACCCAAAGCAGGTGTCCCTCCGCGGCACGCTGCCGCAGGAGGACGGCGGCAGCCTCACCGTGCACGTGGGCGGGTTCGCGAAGGGCTCCGGCATGATCCAGCCGAACATGGCGACCATGCTGTGCGTGATCGCCACGGACGCGCCGCTCACGCGCGAGGCGGCTCACGCGATGCTGCTTGACGCTGTGAGGCAGAGCTTCAACAAGGTGACCGTCGACTCGGACACGTCCACGAACGACTCGTGCTTCCTGCTCGCGACGGGCAGGGCCGGCGGCAGCGCCATCGGGCTCGACTCGCCCTCCTACCCCGCCGTCGCGGCGGCGGTCCTCGGCGCGTGCACCAACCTCGCGCGCCAGATCGCCGCGGACGGCGAGGGCGCCACAAAGCTCGTGACGGTGAACGTGCTTGGCGCGGCGACGGAGCGGCAGGCGGACGCCGTCGCGCGCGCGATCGCAAACTCCCCGCTCGTGAAGACGGCCATCTACGGGCACGACGCCAACTGGGGGCGCGTTGCGGCCGCGGCGGGAAAGTGCGGGGTGGACTTCAGGCAGGAGGACGTGGACATCGACCTCCTTGGCGTGCCCGTGCTGCGCGCGGGGCTCCCCGTGGCGGTGGACGAGGACGACATGCTGCGCCGCTTCGAGTCGCCGAACGTCGACATCGCCATCTCGCTCGGCATGGGGCGCGAGCACGCGCGTGTGTGGACGTGCGACCTCACGCGCGAGTACGTGCACATCAACGGCGACTATCGCAGCTAGGGAGGCCACATGAGGGGACGCGACGCCAGGGAGCTCGAGGAAGGCATGCGCAAGGCAGAGGTTCTGACCGAGGCCCTGCCCTGGATACACCAGATGAACGGCCGAACCATCGTCGTGAAGTACGGCGGGTCCGCCATGGAGGACCCGCGTCTCATGCGACAGGTCGTCGGCGACCTGGAGCTGCTCAAGCTCATGGGCATGCGCGTGGTGTTGGTACACGGCGGCGGCAAGGCAATCAACGCTCTTCTCGCCCGCCTGGGCGTCCAGACGCGCTTCGTGGACGGGCTGCGGGTGACGGACGACGCCACGATGGAGGCCGTGCAGGAGGTGTTGGTGGGCAAGGTCAACCAGCAGCTCGTGTGGGCCCTCAACGAGTACGGCCACAATGCGGTGGGCATCTCCGGCGTGGACGGGAAGACGTTCAAGAGCGAGCCCGTGAGCCCCAAGCTCGGCCGCGTGGGAAGGATCCGCGAGGTCAGCCCGGACCTGATCCTCTCGATCCTGGACGACGGCTACATCCCCGTCGTCGCAAGCGTGGGATGTGGCGCGGACGGGTTCTACAACGTGAACGCGGACGTCGCGGCCGGCAAGGTCGCGGAGGCGCTCCACGCCGACAAGCTCGTGTACCTGACGGACGTGGACGGGCTGTACCGCGATGCGCGCGATGCCTCGAGCCTGGTGTCGCAGATGACGCTCGCCGAGGCGCGCGAGCTGCTGAGCTCGGGCTCGCTGGACGGCGGCATGGTGCCGAAGCTGCGCTCCGTGGTCGAGGCGATGGAACGCGGCGCGCGCGAGGTCGTGATCCTGAACGGCAAGACGCCCCACTCGCTGCTGGTCGAGATGTTCACGGACGCCGGCATCGGCACGCTGTTCACGCAAGCCTAGCAACGCAAGACGAGCCACGCAAGGCTAGCAACGCAAGACTAGCGCCGGGCGGCGCACGGGCGAGAAGGGCCCTGCCCCTCGCCCAAGGCCCGGTCCCAAAGGGAGGTAGGCACCAATGGAAGCTTATGACCAGACCCTGGCCGCGGCGATGGACGCGGACGAGAAGTACGTGATGCGCACGTATGGAAGGCTGCCCGTTGAGTTCGTGAGCGGAAGCGGGGCAGAGCTCGTGGACTCCGCAGGCAGAACGTACGTGGACTGCCTCGCGGGAATAGGCGCCGTTAGCCTCGGCCACTGCCACCCGGACGTCGCCCGGGCGCTCTCGCGGCAGGTCGGCATGCTGTGGCAAGTGGGAAACTACTTCTACGTCCAGAATCGCGGCGAGCTCGCCCAAGATCTGTCGCACCTGCTGTCGTCCACGTGCGACGGGCATGGCCACGTCACGGGCACCACGGGCGCGACGTGGAGGACGTTCTTCGCGAACTCCGGCGCCGAGGCAAACGAGGGTGCCATCAAGCTCGCGAGGCGTTGGGGCGCAACCCACCTGGGAGGTGCCAGCACTATCGTCACTGCGCGGCAAAGCTTCCACGGGCGTACCCTCGCGACGCTTGCCGCAACGGGCCAGGAGAGCTTCCACCAGGACTTCCAGCCGCTTCCCGCCGGTTTCGTCGACGTGCCGCTCAACGACGCCACTGTCCTGGCCGACCTGCTTGACGTCATGCCGAAGGGCGTCGGCGCGGCGTGCGCAGTCATGCTCGAATGCGTCCAGGGCGAGGGAGGCGTGTGGCCGGCAACCCCAGAGTACCTGCAGGCGGTGGCGCGTGAATGCACGGAGCGCGGCCTGCTCCTCATGGTGGACGAGGTGCAGACGGGCTTCTTCCGCTGCGGCGCGCCGTTCTGCTACCAGCTCGCGGGCATCGAGCCGGACGTCGTCAGCATGGCAAAGGGCATCGCGGACGGCTTCCCCATGGGTGCGGTCGCCGCTCGCACGCAGGTGGCGGACCTCATGGGTCCGGGCGACCACGGCTCGACATTCGGCGGAAACGCACTTGCCGCGGCCGCGGGACGCGCGACGGTCGAGGCAATGCAGAACGAGCACATTGGCGAGCACGTCATCGCATGCGGCGCGCGATTCCGCGAGCAGCTCGCAAGCCTGCCGCACGTGCGCGAGGTGCGTGGCCATGGCCTCATGCTCGGCGCCGAGCTCGACGTGCCCGTCGCCGGCCGCCTCGTGAAGGAGGGCCTGCGTCGCGGCGTCGTCCTCAACCACATCGGCGATCGCATACTCCGCTTCCTGCCGCCGCTCGTCATCACGCACGGGCAGCTCGACTACGTCGCAGGAGTCCTGCTGGACACGCTCTCGTAAGCCGACGTGCCACGTCGGCCGGTGCAGCACGCCGGCCTCGCCCTTCTCGCCCTTCCCACCCAATCCGAAATGGCACGAGACGCCAAGCATATGGTACCAACAGCAGCAAATTAGGCCCGTTCGCCCATCGAATTCGCAACTTATTAGGGTTATTGGTAAAATTGCCTGTATTGACTCATGAAACTGCCACTTTGCGATGACTTGAGCCACGGTCGAGGTTTGGCCGCGATGGCTCTGAGGAGAAGAGCATGACCCACGACCACATCACCCGCCGCAGCTTCCTGGCCACTTTCGTCGCGGGAGGTGCGGCGCTGGCGCTTGCGTCGTGCTTCGACTCCAACACCGGCACCTCCACGTCGTCCTCGGACGAGGGCGACTCCGGGGCCGAGGCGAAGGAAATCCTGACGAAGCCGCTTGATAACGGCTACGACACCGGCATCCACCACGCCACGATCGAGGTCAAGGGCATCGGCACGATAAAGCTCGAGCTCAATGCCACCAACACGCCCATCACGGTCAGCAACTTCGCGCGCCTGGCAAACGCGGGCTTCTACGACGGGCTCACGTTCCACCGCGTGATCAGGGGCTTCATGATCCAGGGTGGCGACCCCAACGGCGACGGCACGGGAGGTTCCGACCAGCGCATCAAGGGTGAGTTCAGCGCGAACGGCATCACAAACGCCATCCAGCACAAGCGTGGCGTCATCAGCATGGCACGCTCCGACGACTACAACTCCGCCAGTTCGCAGTTCTTCATCATGCAGGAAGATTCCAGCAACCTCGACGGTCAGTACGCCGCGTTCGGCAGGGTGACCTCGGGCATGGAGGTCGTGGATTCCATCTGCGACAACACGCCCGTCACGGACAACAATGGCACGGTCGAGAAGGACAACCAGCCGGTCATCACGAGCATCCGGATGACCGACTAATCCTCCAAGGCCGCTTGACGCCCCTTTAGAGCGCCGCGAGGAACCTCTCGAGCGCGGCGCGTCCCGCTGCATCCCACTTGAAGACGCCGGCATCCTCGAGCACGTGACAGAACACCATGCCGACCTCCTGGCGCATCGCCTCGCGCGCGGCGTCCTCGTCCGCGCCCAAGAGCTCCGGCCTCCTCCTTGCGACGTCCCTCGCCCAAACCGCATGGGACGCACAGAGCGGGTCGTCTTCCATACCGTCGAGCCGGCCCGTGACAATGCGCTCCCTAACCGCACCAATCTCGCGCTCAAGCCGGGGCGGAAGGATTGCGAGGCCCATGACCTCTATGAGGCCGACGTTTTCCTTCTTGATGTGCCACTTGTCCGCGTGCGGGTGAAAAACGCCCAGCGGATGCTCCTCCGTGGTCACGTTGCAGCGCAGCGCAAGGTCGAGCTCGAAGTGGCCGTCCCTCATCCGGCATATGGGCGTCACCGTGTTGTGTCGCATCCCGTCCGCCGCATGAGACACGATGCCAACCGAGGCGTCGTTCCAGTCGCGCCAGACGTCTAGCACGTGAACCGCAGCATCCAGAAGCGCGTCACGGTCCGCGCTCCTCAGGCGTATGACAGTGAGCGGCCAGGAAAGGACGCCGGCCTCCACGTCGGGATGCCCATCCAGCCCGAAGAACTCCGCTACGCTCGCGCGGGTCATCGCGAACACGTGCCTGCCTCCCTGGAAGTGGTCGTGGGACAGAATCGATCCCCCGACTATGGGAAGGTCCGCGTTCGACCCCACGAAGTAGTGCGGGACTTGGCTCACGAAGTCAAGCAGGCATCCCAGAGACGCACGGTCCACGTGCATCGGCCTGTGCCTGTCACTCATCACGATGCAGTGTTCCTCGAAGTAGGCGTAGGGGCTGTACTGAAGTCCCCATTCCTCTCCCCCGAGCGTAATCGGGACGATGCGGAGGTTCTGCCTGGCGGCATGTCCTCCCGCATCCGATGCCGCCCTGCCGCCATAGCCCTCGTTCTCACGACAGAGGGCGCATGCGGGGTATTTCTCGCCCACGCCCGCCGTCGCCGCAGCGGCGATGTCACGCGGGTCCTTTTCGGGCTTCGACTTGTTGATGGTGATCTCGAGGTCGCCCCAGCGCGTGGGGCAGGACCACTTGAGGTTCCTCGCGATGGCGGACCGCCGAACGTAGTCGACGTCGCAGCACAGCCGATAGAACCAATCGGTTGCCGAAATGGCCCCCTCGCTCCTCGCAATCGACCAGAAGCGCCTGCTCACCTCGGACGGCCTTGCCATAATCGACCCCATGAGCCGCATTGACACGCGGTCCCTTCCCGCAGCGCTGTCCTGCGCAACGCCGCAGCGAACCGCTGCCTCCGTCAAAGTGGCAAGATCGTCCTCGAAGTCATACCCGTCGAGAAGAACCTGCCCCATCGCCCAAGAGGGCTCCATGGGCGCAGGCGACGTCTGCCCCGAGCACTCGAGCAGACGGTTATAGGCCCAGCGCTCATCTCCGGAATCGATGATGTGATGTGTGACGGCATAGGCCACGAGTCTGGACGACGACGCCCCGACTTGCTCCGCTAGCTCTCCAGCCACTGCGCCCTCGCCCCCTCTTGATCGATGTCATAGCGTGCGGAGACCTTGCCTCCAAGGGCCTCGTCCATAGCACGACAGAACTCGTCGGCCTCGTCGAGCCGGACGAAGGCCTGGATCGTCCCCCCAAAGCCTCCGCCGTGGATTCGCGCCGCCCCTCGACCGCCAAGCAGCTCTTCCGCAACGGCAAGCGCCACCATGGCAGGCTGCTCGGGCGAGCCCCCTATCGACACGTTCTGCAGATACATTGCGCTCGAGGCGCCCGAGCGCTGCGTGAGCTCGAGGAAGGCGGCCATGTCACCGGCGCGGAGGGCGTCCGCGCGATTCTGAACGAAACGCTCCTCGCGGAAGTAGTGCAGCGCGCGCAAGACCGCGCGATCTCCCAGCTTCGCGCGAAGCGAGGGAAGACTCCCTATAACGTCGGACTCGCGTACCTCACGCAGGCGCTTATGCCCAAACACGCGCGCAACGTCCTGCATCTCCCGTGGAACTGCGGCATAGTCCGCGGTGTTCGCGGAATGGTCCGCGCCAACTGAGACAAGGCAGACTGCGAAGCCGTTCTCCGCGAAGTCGAAGTCGAGTCGCTCCACCTTTGGCGCAGTGTCATCCGCAAAGTCCATGTGCGCGATTCCGCCGACGGCGACCGCGGCCTGATCCATCAGTCCGCATGGCTTTCCGAAGTACTCACGCTCCGCAAACTGGGACATCTGTGCGAGCCTCATTGCGGACATGCCGCCGTCCGCCCACAGCCAGTTCATTGCCTGGGCAATCTCCAGCTCGAAGGCGGCTGAGCTGGAAAGGCCAGAGCCAGCGGGGACCTCGCTCGTGACGACGGCATCGAAACCCAGTTGATTGCCGCCAAAGCCCATCTCTCGAAACGCGGATAGCAGTCCGCGAACGATGGCAGCAGACGTGTTCCTCTCGTCCGCGTGGGGTTGGAGATCGGAGCAGTCCACCTCGACAAGCCCGTAGCCAAGACTCATCACGCGTATGAGACCGCTTTCGTTGGGGTGGAAAACACCTCGTACGTAACGGTTGACCGCACCCGCGATAACCTGTCCGCCCTCATGGTCGGTGTGGTTACCCGCAAGCTCCGTACGACCGGGTGCCACCACGGCAAGCAGACGGCCGTCAGGCTTCCCAAACTTATTCCCATACTCCTTGGCAAGCGCATCCAGACGCTCGACGGTCATGTCGCTGCTACTCATGCGAATTCCCTTCGGTCTCTAAAGGCATATCGTCCGAATCCCGTAAGGCGTCACTCTCCTCTGGTGAGTCGCCCTCTCTCTCCGCAGCTTCGATTGCGGCCAGAAGCGGCCGGTCGACCATGGTCATGTCCAGCCCATCCATCACTTGTGTCATGTCCGACTCGGGCACTACCTCCATCTGGTCGGAGGCCGGCGGTGCATCAATCTTGTCAGCGACGGGCATGGGCTGGGTCATATCGACGACCGGCATGGGCTGGGTCATGTCGGACGTCATGACCTCGGCATTCAAAGCCGAACTCGGCGCATCAGGCTCCTCCTCTTCATCATACGAATCGTTATTGGTTTCGAGCTCTCCATGGTCTTCCCCCTGTGGCACAAGGTCGCGGGAGCGCCGGACAAAGGTGTCAAGCGCATTCTGGAAGATGCCCATCTGGCGGGAGTCCCATGCCCCCATGTCGTCTGACGTGAATAGCACGCCGCCCAGCAGCGAGTCTGCCGAAAGCAGACGGGTACGCTGTGAGTCCGTGATCTTCACGTCCCTCCGAAGGAAGAAGACGTCGGGGTCGTTCAAGAACGTCACACCGTTGAGGTGCGCGCGGCCCTTCGTGTTGTGAAGGCTGTTTTTGGTGCTGACGCGCTCGCGACCCGTAACACGCATGTGCAGCGTGTCGTTCCAGTCGAGCCCCACATCGCAGCCGATGCGGCAGTACTCGCAACGTCCAAAGGCGCTCACAACCGGCACGCCGCAAAAGTCGAACAGCGTATTGTCCGGGACACTCTCACGAAGCAGGTCGAGGGCATCTGCCATGAGCTCGCCGCGGTTCAATCCGGCATGGGGAACCATGGCGGCGGCATACAGGAAGTCGAGTTTCAGCAGCTTGAAGCCCCAAATCCGCGTAGCCGTGCTAAGTGACGTCCGCACGTAATCACGGACCTCGGGGTTTTGCGTGTCGAGGGCGTAGCCGCCACTCCAGTGCGAGCCGCTCATGACGAGATGCCCCTGGGCATCCCTTAGCAGCCAGTCTTGATGCTCGGCGAAGGTATGCGAGTCCTTCTCGCACACAAAGGGCGCCATCCAGAGTCCTGGTACGAGTCCCGCCGAACATATGTCGTCAGCGACCGCTCCCATGCCCGCCGGAAAGCGTTCGAGATCTGGCCTGGTCCAGTCACCCACCTTCGCATACCCATCATCCACTTGGAAGACGGGCAGGGCCCCCTCCAAGGGCTGGGCAAGAAGAACGTCGGACACCCCCACGAGGTCTCGTCTCAAGGTCGCCGCATCGATGTCGCCATAGTGGCGATACCAACTCGTGAATCCCACGAGCGGGAGCGCGGGGCGACGTTTCACACCCATCAGCTCCACGTATCGGCTGAAGGCACCTTGGAGCGTCCCCTCGACCAGTACGAGAGTGAGGACTTCCACCCGCTCGCCGGCGGCAAGAGCCCTGTTAGGGCCCTCCTTCTCCAAGGTAATGGTGTTCTCGGGAAGGTCCTCGTAGATGACAGTGAGCCCGGTGTCCGGCTTGCAGTCGCCAAACAGCGAGACAGCTTGTCCGAACCTCAAATAGCCATACCCCTCGCCATGCTGGTGTCCGAAACGAGGGTCCTGACGCGCGAAGCGATAGTCTCCCGACGCGTCGAGAACCCAGTGGTCCACGATGCCGCGGGGAGTCCCCCATAACCCATGCATGTTTGCCCGCGGAGAGCGCTCCCAGGAGTCGGTCCACGAGTTATATCCGTTGAGGAAAAGGGCGTCGGCATGTTGGAGGTCGAGCGAGACCGTCGCCGCTGCGGACTCTACCGTGAGGTCATACTCAGGGTCTACCCAGACGTGCCAAACGTCGCCGTCACGTTCGACGGTAACGTCCAGGTCCCTACAATCCGCCCCGAACGTCGGAACTTGATCTGAGACATACGTTACCCGCCGCCCACCGTCGGGCACCCTCCACGCTATCTGAAACTTGGGATTGAGGTCCATCTTCCCGCATCCTCCCCATGCACAACGATCAAAGTCCGTGCACGTCACAGCGACGGCACCACTCCCATTGTTGCCACTTTACTCGGACGCAGACACGTCATCGGTACCCCGTGAGGAAATGACGCCCAGCACCTTCCCCTCGTGGTAGCGCGTAAACACAAGACCCGCTATCAGGCAGAACGCCGTCGCAACGATTGCGGTTAGCCTATACCCCAAGCCACCTGCGGCAGCGGAGGAGATGGAGGTGAAGAGCACCATCGCAAGGGTTTGTCCAAGCGTCATGCTGAACGTCCGTGCGGCATAGAACATACCCTCGCGGTTCTCCCCCGTCTGAACGGCATCCGCTTCGGCGATGTCAGCGAGCACCGCCTGGGGCAGGATTCCCAGTATGGCCATGGGAACCGCCGCCAGGAAGGCAACGACCACGCCCCACACAATCTGGGGCACTCCGAACTGGCCACACACCGACGTCACGGCAAATGCGAGGCAGAAGAAGAAAAATGCGAAGGCGACGAGTTTCTTCTTGCCGATGCGCTTTGCCAGAACGTTGACTGGTGCGTAGAACATGAGGGATATGAGCGTCATGGCAGCAAAGAAAACGAACGTCCAGGAGTCATCGAAGCCCATCAGCTCCGTGACGTAATATGGCAGACCCGTCTGGAACATCGTAATCGACACCCAGTACAGGACGTCGGAGCCCTCGAAGATCTGGAACTCGCGGTTCTTGAACGTCTTCGCAACGGACTGCCCCATGGGCGTCGAGCTCGGCTGAGTGTCCGCATAGAGGTTTTCGTCGATACCGAAGGCGGGCACGAGCATGCACGCGAGGGCAACGACCGCCAGCATGGCCACCGTGACCCTGAAGCTCGTGACGGGACCCAAAGATGGCTCGAGGATACCTGCTAACGCGGTAACGAGGTACGCGGCCGCAGTGCCCACGAAGTAGGTTACCGAGATGTAGGTCGATAGGTTGACGCGCAGTTCCTGCGTGCGACCGAGCTCGGGGATGAGCGCGTTGAAGGGCGTGCAGTAGAGCGAGAGCGTCACATAGAAGAGCATCAGGCACACGAAGAGGAGAACGTTGTTCGCCACTACGCTCGACGTTCCCGGAATGACGAACACCAAGACGGTCATTGCGGCAAACGGCGCGGCCGCCTTCCTCATGAAAGGTATCCTGCGCCCGAGCGGACTTGCGAGCGAGTCGGACTTGGAGGCGATGAACGGGTCGATGAAGCCGTCGAGAAGGCGCCCGCACGCCGTGATGATTCCGATGACCGTGAGGCCCGCGAACACGATGCCCTGCGTGATGAAGACCGTCATCCCCTGGTTGACGAGCGTCTCGGAGGGCATGTAGTAGTAGACGAGCCAGTTGCTTATGATTCCCGAGAGAATCGCCCAACCAAGTTGCCCGATAGCAAACTTCCTGATCACGGCACCGTTCGCAAGTCTCTTCTCGCCCATTTCACGTCCCTTTCCGACAGGGTTTCCTCGCCGCCTCAGACAAGCCCACCACACAGGCATCCGAATCCGTCAGCCTACTTCCTCACGTACTTCACGGCCATATCGACAATACAGTCAAGCTCCTCCATGCCGTCGGAGAAGTCGTCCGAGGGGATGACCTCCCCGCGGGCCATCTTCTCCGCAACGCTGACGAGGGCGTGCGCGACGCTCTTGTAGAACGTTGCGAAGTCGGGCAGGATCAGCACCGATCCATCCGAGACGCCCAGCTTGTACGCATCGTCGAAGATGATGTAGAACGAATCGACCTCGCGACCGTAGCTCTCTAGCTCCCCGCCCTCGACCCCCTCGGAAAGAACGAGGTGGTCGAATTCGTCCAGGAAGCTCACAAACTCCCGATTCGCGACGTAGTGCGCCCCGTACTCCCTGAGCAGCGTCTCGAGACGGTCAGCCCCGTTCATGGTGAGGAAGTCGTCCGATTCCACGAGCTCGCATATCCGCTCGTTAAACCTCTTCCAAAGAAGCGTGGCAGCCTCCACCGACAGCCGGGTCTTTGACTTGAAGCGTCTGTAGAGGGTTGCGACACCAACCCCAGACGCATCCGCAATGTCCGTCATCTTCACGCTTGAGAGCCCGCCCTCGAGAAAGAGCTGAGCGGCGCACTCCACAACCCACTCGTCGCGCGCCGACTCCGGCTTGGCCTTGACGCCTTGCTGCCTAGCCACTAGCAAGCTATCTCCCGTCCCCTCGGACGCCATGCTTGACTCCTCCTCTAAGCGAGTGATAGTCTGTCTATCACATTGATAGTCAGACTATCAGCCGTTGACCGCACCGTCAAGGAGGAATCGATGACGACCGGAACCGACAGGGCGAGAAGTGCCTTCGGAAACGTCCAGGACGAGGCCACTTACAGGAAGGCGGTCCGCTCGAAGGAGAAGTTCCTCAGGAAGTTTGGGGACGACTCTAACGCCGTATATCACCTAAAGGGTGCAGACGTACCGGTCATCAGCGAGACTCTGGGCGTCAGAGATCTCGTGCTCGCAGACGGCTCTGACGCCTTGGACATCCGCGCGGACGCGGCAGCGCAGCCGCTGCCCCAGAAGACCGAGAGGACGGTCCCAGGTGCTGGCGGAAGCCCCGTGATCGTAGGCAACATCCGCATGGGATTCGGCCATTATCGCATCTCGATGGCCATGGCCTCCGCAGCGCACGCGATGGGTTACACGCCCTATTGGCTCGACCTTGCCTCGTTCAAGGAGAGCACGGGGTCGAAGGTCATCGAATACCAGAACGGCCTTTACTCCATGGGCTCGCGTCTCTCCCAAAAGGTGGGCGCTTTCGACAAGCTGTTCTGGGAGCCGCTGAACAGTGAGGGTTTCAGGAAGCTCTCCTATAATTCCGGAGACCAGAAGAACGCCGAGCTCTGCGTCCCCCTCTTTCAGGATCTTCCGCGAGACGTCCCCTACATCGGCACACATGTGTGGCCATCCCAAGCAGCGGTGCATGCCGGCCTCACCCACGTCGTAAACGCCATCCCAGACAACTGGCCGATGGCGCTTCACCTTGCGGAAGGGTCGATTCACACCGTTCAGACGCCGAGCGCCTATCTCGGGTACCACCAGCTACGCGGAATGGATTCGTCACGTCAGCTGAAGCCGATGCCGAAGGGCTCCCTCGTCTACACGGGGCACTACGTCGATCACGAGCTCGTAAGCAACATCGGACGTGACTGCGCGGCGCGTAGGGAACGCGTGCTGGGCGGCGGTGCGGTGCGCTACCTCATCTCAGTGGGGGGCGCAGGCGCCCAGCAGGATCTATTCGCCTCGATAATCGAGCACCTCATCCCTTATGTAACTCGTAATGAGGCGACGCTCTTCGTAAACGTGGGCGACCACAGGGACGTCTGGGACGGTCTCGCATCGTCTGTCCACGGGCTCTCCGAGCTCGCGCAGACCCACCTTGACGACTTCTCGGAGGTGAGCACTTTCGCGAAACGTGCACTCGATCAGGACGTGTCCGGAATTCATGCATTCTGCGACGCGGACATCTTCTCGGCCGTCTACAGCTCGAACGTCCTCATGCGCTGCTCGGACATCCTGGTAACGAAGCCAAGCGAGTTCTCGTTCTACCCGGTGCCAAAGCTGATGATTCATCGCGTCGGGGGCCATGAGGCTTGGGGTGCGGTTCGCGCTGCAGAGGTCGGAGACGGAACGTACGAGATGGACGAAACCGCCGAGGTCCTGTCAATGATCGACGCGCTTCAATCGGACAGGAACCTTATCTCGTTCATGTGCGACCGCATCGAGCAGGCAAACGCCATCGGAGTGTACGACGGCGCCTACAAGGTCGTTGAACTTGCGGTCAACGGAATCGCATAGCTGTTCTTCAGGGGCGCCGCGGCCCTTTACCTGCGGCGCCTGTTCTCCTTGACGACTTGGTGCACGATCCACAGCCCAAGTGCGAGTGCGAGGACGTAGCCGAAGAAGCCAATCACGGGAATGCCGAAGACCACGGGCTTTATGCGCGCGTAGTACACCACAGACGAGCCGATGAAGAGGCCCGCGATGATGATGCCGAGCGTCAGCCGGTCTGCCGCGCGCGCCATGTCACCAATGGGATCTTGGTATCCGTCGAGCCCAAGGTTCACACGTAGCTGTCCACGCGTGAGCATGTTCATTGCTGTCGACACCTGCGACGCCGCGCCAAGCAGGCCATGCGTCGCGGCTATGGACTCGCGAGCAAGGCGCTTGAGCTCTCGCTTGGAGACGTCGCCGGGGTCGGCGTGCGCCTTCACATGAGCGCGCACGATGTCGATCATGGACGTGCCCGGAAGGAACTCGTCCACGACGCCCTCGAGCGTCACGAGTGATCTCGCGAGCATCGTGACGGTACCGGGAAGCTCGATGCCGTTCTTGCGCGCCATCGAGATGAGCGAGTTGAGGAAGGCGCCGATGTCGAGGTCCGAGAGGTCCGCCTCGCCGTAGTTGTCCAAGATCGAGTCGAGGTCGGCAAGCAGGCCGGGATGGTCGACATCGGAGGTATCGGAAACCGAGAAGCGCAACAGGCCGTTCTTGAGCCCAACGGAGTCGCGCAGGGCGACGGCGTTCACCATGTCCGTCATGGCAGCCCTGTCATGGGCGGACAGCCTCCCCATGATGCCAAGGTCGAGGTAAATGATCTTGCCGCCCTTTACCACCAGGTTGCCGGGATGCGGGTCCGCATGGAAGAACCCGTCGTCCAGCATCTGGCTCGTGTAGTTGTCGACGAGCTTCGCGCCAATCTCCGAGAGATCGTAGCCCTCGGCCTTCAGGCGCTCCGTCTTGTCGATGGGGATTCCCTCGACGTAGTCCATCACCACGACGTGTTCCGTGCAGAGTCGCGGATAGGGCTTCGGGCAGTCGATGAACTTGCACTCCGCATTGTTACGCCGGAACTCCTCAAGACTCCTCGCCTCGACGAGGAAGTCCGTCTCCTCCCGGAAGGACTGCCACAGCTCGTCAACCACGGACTGCAGGTCAAGCACCTGCTCGTCCCCCATGACGATGGCACTTCTCTTCGCGAGCGAACGCATGATGGAGATGTCCTGCGCCATGATCTCCTTCACGTGGGGGCGCTGGACCTTCACCGCCACCGTCTCGCCCGTCACGAGGCGCGCCTTGTGCACCTGCGCGACGGAGGCGGAGCCAAGCGGGACGTCATCTATCGCGTCGAACAGCTCCTCTATGGGCGTGTCATATTCCGCCCTGAGGGTGGAGAGAACTTCCTCGCGGTCCATCGGCTCGACGTCGGTCCGCAGCTTCGTGAGCTCGTCGCAGAAGCTCTGCGGCAGAATCTCAGAGCGCATCGAGAGAATCTGTCCCGCCTTCACGAAGGTGGGTCCAAGCTCCTCCAGGAGCTTGCGCAGCGTGACGGGCGTGAGCCCGTGCAGGACGTCGTAGTGGCTTGCGATCTTGAGAATCTCGCGCAGGCGGGCCGCCTTCTTCGCGCGCGTGATCCTGTAAGGTCCGGCGTCTACGCTTCGCCCACCCAGGATGCCTATCGTTCCCGCATCACGAATGTTCGTCTTCGAGACGCTCTCGTACCACTTGCCAAGGTACTCGACGTCGTCCAGCTCGCTTATATCGAAGTCGCCCGAGGAATTGCCCTGGGCTGGCCTTTTGTCCTCTGCCAAGAAAGTGGCTCTTCCCTACTCCGCGGGCTTGTCCTTCTCGGCATCGTCGGCATCCTCGACCTCGACCTCAACAGGCTCGGCATCGAGGTCGTCGGCGATCTTCTGGGCGCTCTTGACCCAGGCCGCGCGCTCCTCGGGCGTCATCGCCTTCAGCTTCGCGCGCAGGACTGCCTCAGAGGTGTCGCCAGCGGCGTTCTTGATGGTGTGCTTGAGCTCCTCGTTCACGGCCTTGCCCTGGGCCACGGTAAGCTCGCCCTTCTCGACCAGCTTGTTCACGATCTCCGTGGACTTCTCGGCACCGGTCGCCACCGCGCCGACGCCCACCAGGAACAGCTTGCGGACGCCATCGCCCAGATCGTCGAAACCAGCCATGTTGACCCCTCTCCTTGGGACGGCAGACAGTTTGGGCCGCGCATCTCGCGGACCATGCTCATACTTGTACCCCCAAGCCGCGAGCGCTAGACGCACCGCGTCCGCGGGCGGCGGGGCAGCTCGGGCGGGCGCGAAGCACTCCCTGAGCAGCCGCGCGGGGTTCCGTGGCGCGCAGGCCGTCGCATCAGCGGCCGAGAAGAACGCGGCCAAGCTCCTCGACGCTTCCTGCCACGGTGCAGGCGCCGGCCTCCTCGAGCTCCCCGAAAGGCGCGGTCCCGCCGTACGTCACGCCCACGCAAGGCACGCCGCACGCGAGCGCAGCGTCCACGTCGAAGTGGCGGTCGCCCACCATGACGGCATCATCCGCGGCCACGCCCAGCTCATCGAGCACCGCGGCCAGCGTCGCCGCCTTGCTCTGCTGCGCGTCGGACTGCTTTCCGCGCACGACGTCAAAGCACCCGAGCAGCCCCTCGTCAGAGAGCGCGCGGTGCAGAAGCGCACTCCGCTTGGAGCTTGCGACCGCCAGCAGCCGGCCAGACGCCCTGAGCTCGCCCAGCAGCGCGCCCATGCCGGGAAACGCCGGCCACGCCTCCGGGCCAAGCGCGCCATACTCCTCGCGGTAGCGGCGCGTGACCTCGCGTGCGTCCGCCTCCGAGAGCCCGAACACCATGCTGAACGCCTGTGGGAACGGCGGCCCCACGAGCTTGGGGCAGTCCGCGAGCCGCTCCTGGGGAAGCCCCCACTCGCTCAGGACGTGACGCGCCACAGCCACGATCGAGGGGAGCGTGTCGGCAATCGTGCCGTCGAAGTCGAACACGACGACCTTGCGGCTCGAGGGGTCCGCGTGCCGCAACCCAGGCGACACCTCCGTCCCGCAGATGCCTGAACCCTCACGCCCGCTCTTCTCGCCCATCTGACCCCCTGAGACAGTTGGCGCCCCGTGCGCCCGCCTTTCGTGCGCCCACCAGCATAGCGCGTCCGCGCGGCATCGCCCATGGCACCATGTGGCGAGAGCGTTAGTTTCCACGTCTGAAACACGGGTACGTTAGTGTGTCTGTCAATGTGCCCGCATGGGGCGGGCGCGAAGCTTTTCGACAGGGAGGTTTGGATGGCACGCGCGTTTAACTTTTCCGCGGGACCCTCGGCTCTGCCCGAGGAGGTCCTCAAGGAAGCCGCCGCAGAGATGCTCGACTACAAGGGCTGCGGCATGTCCGTCATGGAGATGAGCCATCGATCTTCCACCTTCCAATCGATCCTGGACGACGCGGAGCAGACGCTCAGGCGCCTGATGGGGATTCCGGACAACTACCGCGTCATGTTTCTGCAGGGCGGCGCGACGCTGCAGTTTGCGTGCGTGCCCATGAACCTGATGCGCGGCCGTCACGCAGGCTACCTGGTGGCGGGCAACTGGTCGAAGAAGGCCTGGCAGGAGGCCTGCAAGTACGGTCAGGCTGACGTGCTCGCCACGAGCGAGCCCACGGGCTTCGACCGCACGCCGCACCTTGGGGGCATGCCGGACCAGTCGCTGGACTACGTGTACCTGTGCCAGAACGAGACCGTGTACGGCACGATGACGCGCGAGCTTCCCGACACCGGCGACGTGCCCATCGTGGCGGACGTTTCGAGCATGTTCCTCTCGAGCCCCTTGCCCGTGGAGCGCTACGGCCTCATCTACGCCGGCGTCCAGAAGAACGCCGGTCCCGCGGGCAACACCGTCGTGATCTGCCGCGACGACCTGATTGGCGACGGCCCGGCGCTCGGCGACATCGTGCCGACGTACATGGGCTACAAGCTGCAGGCCAGCAAGGACTCGCTGTACAACACGCCGAACGCGTGGGGCATATACATGTGCGGGAAGGTGTTCCACTGGATCGAGGACACGGGCGGCCTTGCGGCCATGGAGGAGCGAAACTGGGAGAAGGTCAACCGCCTCTATGGCTACATCGACGGAAGCTCGCTCTTCTCGCCCATCGCGCGGCCGGACTCGCGCTCAATCGCGAACGTGACGTTCCGCTGCCCCACGCCGGAGCTGGACGCGGAGTTTGTGGCGGGCGCCGCAGAGCGCAACATCGTGGGCGTCAAGGGCCACCGCATCCTGGGCGGCATGCGCGCAAGCTGCTACAACGCCGTTCCGGCGAAGGCCGTGGACGCGCTTCTGGACTACATGCAGGAGTTCGAGCGCACGCACGCGGCCAAGCGCCGCACGGACGCGCAATAGCGACTTTGGCGACGCCGGCACGATGCCGACGCGCCGCAGGCTCACATGAAGAAACCCCGGCGCGGCCCCGCGGGACCGCGCGTGACACAGGCCCCCACGGGGCACGAAGGAGACCACATGCGCTACGTGAAGATATTCGACAACATCGCAAGGCAGATCACCCGCGACGGC
Organism: uncultured Olsenella sp.; assembly: GCA_902761955.1. GTDB lineage: Bacteria > Actinomycetota > Coriobacteriia > Coriobacteriales > Atopobiaceae > Parafannyhessea. The sequence goes on from CACWMM010000020.1 coordinate 26,834, forward strand.
GTCGCGGAGCTGGGCGAGGGATACAAGAAGACCGACGACGTGAACCAGGCGGACGCCATCCTGGTGCGCGCCTCCGACATCCGCGACCTCGACTTCGGCCCGAACGTCCGCTGCGTGTCGCGCTCAGGCGCCGGCTACAACAACATCCCCATCGAGCGCTGCGCCAAGCAGGGCATCGTGGTGTTCAACACGCCGGGCGGCAACTCCAACGCCGTGAAGGAGCTGGTCGTGGGCATGATCCTCGTCAACTCCAGGGGTACGCTCGACGGCATGCGCTGGGTCCAGAGCAACGCGGGCGACCCGCAGATCGTGAAGGACGCCGAGAAGAACAAGAAGGCCTTCGTCGGACGCGAGGCCATTGGTCGCAAGGTCGGCGTCGTGGGACTCGGCGCCGTGGGCTCGAAGGTCGCAAACGCCCTCGAGGCGCTGGGGCTTGACGTGTACGGCTATGACCCGTACCTGTCCGTCGAGCACGCGTGGCAGCTCAACCGCAACGTGAAGCGCGTCGACTCGATGGCGGAGCTCTGCCGCAACGCGGACTACGTCACGCTGCACGTCCCGTCGAAGGATGACACGCGCCACATGATGGGCGCCGAGATGATCTCTCTCATGAGCGACGGTGCCATGCTCATCAACTACGCGCGCGCCGACATCGTGGACGAGCCCGCCGTGGACGCGGCGCTGCGCTCCGGCAAGCTCGGCCGCTTCGTGTGCGACTTCGCGACGCCCATGACCACGAAGATGCCGAACACCCTCATCACGCCGCACATGGGCGCGTGCACCGCCGAGGCGGAGGCGAACTGCGCCACCATGGCCGTGAGCCAGATGAAGGACTACCTGGAGCAGGGCACCATCAGGAACTCCGTCAACTACCCGGACTGCGACATGGGCCCGTGCCACACCGGCGGACGCATCGCCGCGCTGCATGCGAACGTGCCCAACATGATCGGCCAGATCTCCGGGGCGCTGGCGCAGTCGAACGCGAACATCCAGCGCATGTCGAACGAGGCGCAGGACGGCAGCGCCTATACTCTTATCGACACCGACCAGCCGGTGGACGCCGCCACGATGGAGAAGCTCCGCGCCATCCCCGGCGTCTATCGCATCAGGCAGATCGTCCCGGCAATCACCCGCTAGCGGCAAACGCTGGCGACGCTATCCCCCAAGCGGAAGGAGACCGCATGCGCGTCGAGCCCATACGTTGTTACCGTCCGGCCCCGGACAAGGCGGCGGCGTTCGCGTCGCTTCCGTACGACGTGTTCGAACGCGCGCAGGCGGCCTCCTACGTGCGGGACCACCCGGGCTCGTTTCTGGCCATCGACCGGCCGGAGACGTCCTTCTCGCCCGACCACGACATGTACGCCCCGGACGTGTACGCGAAGGCCGCGGAGCTGCTGCGCCGCGCCGCCACGGACGGCACGCTGCTGCACGACGAGACGCCGTGCTACTACGTGTACCGCCTCGAGCAGGACGGCCGCGCCCAGACGGGCGTGGTGTGCGCCGCCTCCGTGGACGAGTACCTTGACGGCACGATCCGCCGCCACGAGAACACGCGCCGCGACAAGGAGCAGGACCGCGTGGAGCACATCCGCGCGACCGGCGCGCAGACGGGCCCGATCTTTTTGGCGTACCGCGACAACTTCGCGATGGACACGCTGGTGGGCCTTGCGTCCACGGCAGAGCCCCTGTATGACTTCACGGACGAGGAGGACGTGCACCAGACCGTGTGGCGCGTGGCGCGGCCGGCGGCCGTCGAGGCCATGACGGCGACGTTTGCCACCGTGCCGTGCGCCTACATCGCCGATGGCCACCACCGCGCCGCCTCAGCCGTGCGGGTGTGTCAGGAGATGCGCCTTGAGGCCGCGCGCCAGGCGGGTGCCGCGGGCGAGAAGGACGCCACAAATGGCGCCGAGAAGTCCCCGGCACCGTACGACTCCTTCCTCGCGGTCATGTTCCCCGCGAGCCAGCTGAAGGTCATGGCGTACAACCGCGTGGTGACGGACACGGCCGGCATGGCGCCGGAGCAGCTTATCGAGCGCATCGCGGATGCCGGCTTCGAGGTGGGTCCCGCCCAGGACTCCCCCGCCGAGCCTTCCGCCCGCCATGGCTTTGGCCTCTATGTGGGCGGCGCGTGGCATACCATGCGCTTCTCGCCCGAGGCGGTCGCGTCGCTTCCGGCGGACGACCCCGTGGCGACGCTCGACGTGTCCATCCTGCAGGACCGCGTGCTGGGACCGATCCTTGGGATCGAGGACCCGCGCCAGGACGGACGCATCCGCTTTGTGGGCGGCATCGAGGGCCCGCAGGCGCTGGAGCGCCTTGCCGGCACGGACGGCGTCGCGTTCTCGCTCTTCCCCACGTCCGTGGACGAGCTCATGGCCGTGTCCGACGCCGGGCTGCTGATGCCGCCGAAGTCGACGTGGTTCGAGCCAAAGCTCCGCAGCGGCCTCTTCGTTCGCAGGCTGCGGTAGCCCCGACTGCGGAAGGGTCGACGGCAGAGGCCAACCGCGGCGAAAGGTCATCTATTATACGGGTGCGGCATGGTGTCGTGCCCGTCTTTTTGTGTTAGCACACCATTCGGTCCCACTTTTTCGCCTCCTTGATTGCCAAAGCTAGTGCAGGAAGGGCTGCAATAGGTCTGTCACAGGGGCCGGGCGCCGCCGGTGCTCCCGCGACCTCGCCCTCTGCGTCCACCG
>CACWMM010000021.1:0-25518 GCA_902761955.1 uncultured Olsenella sp.
AGTGCCTTTCTCCTGAGCATAGGCCCTCCGCGTGGTCTGGCATTGCCATCTTATGTATAACGATTATACCTGCGCTTTGTCAATTTGCAGACCATAAATATGCCCTGTATTGTCAATTTGCAAACTCAAAGTATTGCTCATTCTGTCAATTTGCAAACCAAAGACCAGGCCCATTTTGTCAACTTGCAACACCATGCAAGCTTTCAGCAAGGTGGGCCGCCCATGGGTAACGGTCGCGTGCGGTGGTGTCAGCGCGTGCGACCGCCCGCGCGGGGTTAGAATGCTTGCGCGCGGCGTGGGCATGACGCGCGATGGCTTTGGCATTGGTTTCAGTTGCATGCAGGGAGGCATTTGGTGGCACAGGGCAGGCGCACGGGCGAGAAGAACCGGCCCCACGGCGGAAGCGACGCCGGGGACGCAAGGCAGCTGCCAGCTGGCAGGGCATCCGCGCTTGCGGCGTTGGAACTTGCGCTTGGGCTTGCGTGCCCCGCGCTTGGCTGGGCGTACCTGCACGTGGTGAGCGCGGCGGGCGGAGGCTCCGCTGGCGGCGACACCCCGGCGTACGAGCTTCTGCTGCTTGGGTGGCTCGCGTGCGCCGCCGTCGGCTCCGTGCTGGGCGTCGCCCTGCGGGGCGTCATGCGCCGCAACGTGGCCTGGCGCATCGGACGCGCGATGTGCGTCGCGTTTTTGGCGCTGTTCGTGGCCATGGCCGCGGTCCTTCTCGTCTTCCTCACCACGTTCGCGGGGTAGCCGCCGCCCCGTCGCACGGCGCCCTCGTCCGTGTCGCGTGCCACCGCCACCGCGCCCGCGCAAGTTTGTGCGAGGCGTGTCGATTCGCGCCCAGCCTCCCCGTGCCTTGCGGAAGCGTCGCCCAGCGTCCAATATGAACACTGTTCACATACAACGCAACAAGCCCGCGCGGGCGAGAAGAGCCCGCGTGGCGGATGGGGGAGTCCACCATGAGTGATGCAACAACCGCGGCCCAGGCCGCGTCCGCGAGCGCCGCGGTGCCGGTGCGCGATGCCATGCCCAGGCCCATGCGCGTCGCAGAGAGCGTGTTCGACATCTGCTACCTGCTGTTCGATCTTGCGGCCGCAGTGACGTTCTTCTCGCTCGTGCACGGCCGCGCCGTCTTCCTGCTGTACGGTGCGCTCGCCCTCGTGCTCGGCGGGGGAGACGCGTTCCACCTGGTGCCGCGCGTGCAGATGCACCTGCGCGGCGTGCGGCCCAACACCACCGCCAGACTCGGCCTGGGCACGCAGGTGGCATCGGTCACCATGACCGTCTTCTACGTGCTCCTTTACTTCATCTGGCGCCGGCTCTTCCCGGGCGTCGGCGTCCCCGCGGCCGTCCCCGCCCTCATATTCGCCACGGCCGCGCTGCGCATCGCGCTCTGCCTCATGCCGCAGAACGACTGGCACTCCGGGCGCGAGAACCTGCGCTGGTCCCTGTACCGCAACGTGCCGTTCGCCGTCACGGGCGTGCTGGTCATCGTGCTGTTTGCAACGTCGGGCAACGCTGGCGGCCTTGGCATGTGGCGCATGTGCATTGCCATCGCGCTCAGCTTTGGCTTCTATCTTCCGGTTACCTTCCTGGCAAAGCGCATTCCCGCGGTGGGCGCGCTCATGCTGCCCAAGACCGTCACGTACATGTGGATGATCTGCATGGGCCTGCAGCTGCTGCACCGCCTGTAGGGTCGCGCCATGAAGCCGCAGGCAACCTCAAGGGAGGCCATCCTTACGCAGTGCCGCGCCATCGTGCGGCGGCAGGGCCTCTCGGGCATCAGCGCGCGCGGCGTGGCCGCGGCCGCGGGCGTGGCCACGGGCACGCTGTACCACTACTTTCCGGACAAGCGCGCGCTCCTTATGGCCGTTGTTGCGGATGTCTGGCGCGACGTGTTCAGCCTGGACGGCGCCCCGCGCGACTGCGCAGACTTCTGCCAGTACGTGGACGCCATCTATACCGGCGCGCGCGAGCGCCTTGCCGCCTATCCGGGCTTCGCGCAGGGTCACGGCCTGGAGCTCGTGGCCATGACCGGCCAGGAGGACGAGGGCCGCGCGCGCATGCAGGCGTTTCTGGACGGCGTGGGCAGCCAGCTGCAAGTGGCGCTCCGCCGCGACCCGCGCGTGCGGCCGGAGGCGCTCGCCGGCGACCTCACGCCCCACAGGCTCGCGAGCTTCGTCACGCGCAACGTGCTGGCCGGCCTCGTGCTGGGCCAACCCACCTGCAGCGACCTGCTCGCCGTGCTGCGCGCCGCGCTGTACTAACGTCCGCCATGTGCGTGAGGAGCTGGGCCAGATGATGGAGGACCGCTACGCCGAGCTCCGCGCAAAGGGCATGGGCGAGAAGGACGCGGCCTTTACGGCGATAGCAGAGTTCGGGGGCCTGGAGGAGGTCCGCGAGTCGCTGGGCTTAGGCGCGCAGCCCGCCGCAGCGCAACCCGCCGCAGCGCAGCCCGCGGCTGCACAGCCCGCGTGCCAGCGTCCTGCCGCGGCGAGCGCCTCGGCGGCGCAGACAGCTCCGCCCCGTCCGCAGGGCACGTCGGGCCCGGTTCCGCCCCACGTGGAGCAGCCGCCGCAGCTAGGCTCCGCCAGCCCAGAAAAGCGTCACAACCACAGACGCCACGTTCTTCTCGTTACGTGCATCGTTGTCGCGGCAGTCGTCGCGGCCGTCGCGTGGAACGGAGTCTCCGCCGGCATCCGCGGCGCGTTTGGGGATGGCACACCCATCGGCCAGAGTGCGTCGTCGGGCGCGTCGGGCAAGGTAGAGAAGGACGTGGACGCAAGCTTCGGCTCCGTGGACGTGGACGTAGACATGGCCGACGTCGTGGTGCGTGCGGGGGATTCCGCGCACGTGAGCTGCACGGGTGCGAAGGAGTTCTCGTACGCCTGCGACGTGAAGGGCGACGTCCTGACCGTGACCCAGGAGGCAAGGCGCGAGCACGTTCGCGGCACGGGCGGCAAGGTCGTCGTGACCGTGCCGCGCGGAGCGTCCCTCAGACGCGTGACGGCGGAGTGCGAGATGGGCGACGTGACGCTCAACGGCAAGAGCATGGGGTCAAGCTATGCCACCCACGGCAGCGGCAACTCCGGCAGCCAGACCCTCAAAGCCACGTCGGAGATGGATGACATCACCGTCGGCAACTAGCCACCCAAAGGCCCTGGCACAAGTCGACGGGCATCTTAGCAAGTGAGACGCACGCCTCCTTCCCGTGCGAATAATTCGTGTAATGCCAGCATGCGTCGGCGTGTGGTGGTGCCAAAACAATAGACTGAAGCATCGTGGATGTTAAGCCTACGTTCAGCGCCGTATGCATACGTGGGTTGCTATCTATCGTCCGTGGCGGCAGTCGCCAAGGCTGCGCCTCGCCTGCAAACCCAAGCTCATCGTGAGTCCGCCCGAAGGGAAGCGCAACAGTGACCGATTACAGTAACGGTCCGGAAGGCACGACCAGCCATCCAAAGCATGCACGCCACGCAAGGCAGCCGCAAGGCACTCCGGCGGCAACACCGGCAAACGATTTTGCGCAGGACGTATCCACACGGAGCGAAAGTCTGCCCCGCGCGGCGGCCTCTCCGCTCCCGGCGGATTCGCCCACTGCACACCACCCCAGCCAGGAGGAGGTCCGCAATCTCACGCACCGCGAGCACCGCAAGCGTCGCCTGCCCATCGTGGCTCGCATCCTTCTGGTCGTCGTGGCAATCGTCGCAGTCGCGGGCATCGCGGCGGCGGCATGGGTGGGTCACCTCAACTCGTCCATGTCCGTGAACGGAAGCGAGGGGCAAAAGCTCTCCCGCGCGCTCAAGAAGCCGGCTTCCGGCAAGAAGGACGCCCCGTTCTACATGGTCATCATCGGGTCGGACAACCGCGCTGGCGTCGCGGGCTCGCGCTCGGATGTCACGATGCTCGCGCGCGTGGATCTCGCGCACAGCACGGTCACCCTCGTCTCCATCCCGCGCGATACCATGGTGCACGCCGCCAACGGATCGACGGAAAAGATCAATGCAGAGTACAACAACGGTCCTGCCGCGACCGTCGAGGCGGTCTCCAAGTTCGCCGGTGTGCCCATCACGCACTACATGGCGATGTCGTTCGACGATCTGTCTGGCGTGATCGACCGCCTCGGTGGCATAACGGTCAACGTTCCGGAGGCGTTCACCTCGCGCGATGGCTATCGCTTCACCAAGGGCGACCAGAACATCAGCGGCGTGGAGGCCTTCAGCTACGTGCGAGACCGCTACAACGAGTCCGGCGGCGACTTCGGCCGCGCGCAGGCCCAGCGCCAGGTGGTAGAGGCCATCGCTCGCAAGGCCCTCGCGAGCCCGGTGACGGAGCTCCCCGGCGTGGTCGAGGCCCTCGCAGGCTCCGTCAGCACGGACCTCTCCGTCACGGACCTCGTGTCGTGGGCCACCACGGTCAAGGGCTCCGGCATTCGCCTCAAGGTGTACTCCGCCGTCGTGCCCAGCTACTCGCTCAGCCAGAATGGCGTCTCCTACGTCGGCACCATGTACAATGAGTGGCGCGCCATGATGCAGCGCGTGGATGCCGGCATGGATCCAAACGATGCCAACGCCCAGGTGCCAAGGGCACAGGCAAGCAACACCGCCCTCGGGGCTGCGGAAAACGCCGCGTCTCCCAGGGACTACCAGCAGCTCGCGGCAAATGCGGGCCTTACAACGAACGACGTCGCCCACTAGGCGGCATGCATACTTGTCCATCAAGGCGCTATGCGAGGCGCCGCCAGTAACGCACGGCCAGAAGGGAACACGCATGACCCTGCTCGAACTCCTACAGCTCCTCAAGAAGCACCTCAGGTTGGTGGTGCTTCTTCCCATCCTGTGCGCAGCCGCCGTGGGTGCCTACTCCGTGCTGTTCATGCGCAACACGTATACCGCAAGCACCAGCATGTACGTGCTCGCACAGAGCGACGAGTCATCTAACGCGGCCAACCTCTCGCAGGACCTCAATGCCTCCCAGATGCTCACGAACGACGTTGCGAAGCTGCTTCAGAGTGACCGCATCGTTGCCAAGACGGGCAAGCAGGTGGGCGTACCACAGCTCAGGGGCTATAAGGTGAACGTTGCGAGCGAGACCACGTCCCGCGTTATCACGCTGTCCGTTACGGGTCCCGATGCGCAGATTGCAGCGACTGTCGCTAACAAAATGGTGAAAAACGTATCCGATGTTGCGAAGAGGGTCATGAACGTTAAGGCCGTAAATTCCATCGACCGTGCGACTGCCCCGTCGACTCCTAGCGGCCCCAAGCGCGCGCTTTACGTCCTCGTCGCGGCTTTGGCGGGCTTCTTTGCAGCGGTTGTGATCGTCGTCGTGTCGGACATGCTCAACACTAAAATTCGTGGCCAGCATGATCTTGAGCAGGTTGTGCCCGTGCCCGTCATCGGCCGTATTCCCGTGACCAAGGGGGGAAGGTAAGCCATGCCCAGAAAGAGGACAGCCGACGTTCAGGTTCTTCAGAACGCCGTCAAGACGCTTGCTGCAAACATCCGATTTGCGTCAGTTGACAATCCTGTGAGGACCATCTGCGTAACCTCATCCATTCCCTCGGAGGGAAAGACCACCACGTCCGTTGCACTCTCGAACGCGTTCGCGGAGGGCGGGTCTCGAGTGATACTGCTGGAGTGTGACATGCGTCGTCGTTCGCTTGCCACGGCAATCGGTCACCACGGCAGGTACGGTCTGTACTCAGTGCTTGCAGGAGAGCACTCCGTGCAAGAGGCGGCCGTCCCCGTCGGCACGTCAAAGCGCCTTTTCTTCCTGGATGCGGAGCCGGGCATCCCCAATCCCGCGGACGTTCTGCAGTCAAAGCGCTTCCACACGCTGCTTGCCCAACTCTCCAGTCAGTTCGACTACACAATCGTCGACACGCCGCCCGTCACGGCATTCGTAGATGCAGCCGTTGCTGCTTCGGTCGTGGATGCCACGATACTGGTGGTGCGTCAGGACTACACGCACCGCGACGACGTTGTCGCAGCCTATGAGCAACTGGTCCAGGCTGGTGCCAACGTCATCGGCACGGTGCTCAACTGCTGCGACGCTGCTACGTCAGGCCACTACTATGGCTACTACAAGGAGCGGAGAAACGATTCCTACGATGTCGTCGCCCCATCGGCGGATACGGCCCAACCTTTGGGTGCGGCCCCTGCTTCCGCTCCGGTCGAGCCTGCGCGGCCGGCGTCCAATCGCGTCTCGTCGTCCGTTTCCGGTGCACGGTCCCCGCGCCCAATCCCGGCAGGTGGCGTGGCTACGCGCGTAAAGCCCGTGAACTCTTCGGTACGCTCACAGCGAGCTGCGGGACAGAACGGTCTTGACCAGACGTCCGCCTTCCTCAAGAAAGCTGGCTATGCCCCGCGCATTCCGAATGAGGAGGAGTAATGCGAGGCACACGCTTTCCTCTTAAGCAATACCTGTTCGCGGGGGCATAAGTATGAGGGACATCCACTGCCACATCCTTCCGGGGGTGGACGATGGTTCCCCGGACCTGGAGTACAGCCTTGCGATGCTTTCGGCTGCCCGTGAGGCGGGCGTCACCAGCATCGTCTGCACTCCGCATTGTCGCGACCCCTATTTCGACTACGATCGCATGTTTGCTGCGTTTGACGCGCTGCATGCTGCCGCACCAGACTTCCCGCTCTACATGGGCTTCGAGGTCAACCACGCCAAGCTCATGCAGCTTGGCGTGGAGGAATGGGCCCCGCGTTTGGGGTGTCGCCGTACGGGCCAGTTCCTGCTCGAGCTCGACACGCACTGCACGGCCGATTCCATGGGGGAGTACGAGAGAACCATATACGAGCTTCAGGGAATGGGTTGGCGTGTCGTTATAGCACATCCGGAGCGCTACGACGCCATTCGCAAGAACCCAGAGCTTGCACGACGTTTTCTGCAGCTGGACTGCGACTTGCAGGCTTCGGCAGACTTTATCCGTGGCGGACGGCTCGGAAACAGCGGCAAAACGGCGAAGCGCCTATTCCAGCTGGGACTGTATCGCTACATAGCAAGCGATGCACATACCGTGGAGCACTACTCCCTTTTATGTCGGGCTTGTGAGGAATATTGCGTCCGCCCGGCACACATGCTTTAACAAGGAACTTTCGTTCCCTCACCTCTGCTCAGGAATCTAGACTAATTGGATTTCTGAGTAGATACTGAATAATGGTGTAACATACTTGAAGCTGGTAGTTCGGTTGAATTGTTCCCGTTAAAATGGCACATCCAGTTCTAACGATGCAATTATTTGAATTGGCATTCTAGCATCAGGGAAATATGTTGGGTGTGTCGCCCTAATTTTAACGGGGGGGGGCACTTATCGATGCAAGGCTCGTACAGGATATCTGCATTTGGGGATATTGATATGGACCGTTGCGAGGCTGGCTCCTCTGTTACATTGCAAAAAAATGGGCTTGTTCGTGCAAATCGTAACGGTGTAGATCGACTGATCTCAAAGAGCGCATGCATAGATGGTCCAGAGTCCAGTGCAACCACAGCGGATGACATTGCGACTGATTCCGAAGATCGCGTTACGAGTGTTGGATATCAAAGCGATGAGGGGACACTCGCTTCGGTATCAAGGCTCCAACGTCGCTATGGCTATCGCTTTGCCAAGCGCACCTTCGACATTGCCTTTAGCCTGCTGGTGCTCGTCCTTTTCTGGTGGCTCTACGTCATAGTGGCCATAGCGATCAAGGTCGATGACCCGGCCGGTCCCGTCTTCTTCGTTCAAGAGCGCATGGGCAAGGACGAGAAGCCCTTCAACATGTTCAAGTTCCGCTCCATGTACGCGGACGCCGAGGAACGCCTGGCCGAGCTAAAGGAGCTTAACGAGAAGGACGGCCCGGTCTTCAAGATTAGGGACGACCCAAGAATCACAAGGGTCGGTCGTTTCATCAGGAAGACCAGCATCGACGAGCTGCCCCAGTTCTTCAATGTGCTTCTTGGAAACATGAGCATTGTGGGTCCGCGTCCCGCGCTTAGGAGGGAGACCGACCTCTACACTCCGCACCAGCGCGAGCGCCTTCTGGTGAAGCCGGGCATTACGTGCTACTGGCAGACGAGGAAGAACCGCGACGCCATTGGCTTCGACGAGTGGGTCGATCTTGATTTGCTGTACATCAATCAGTGCAGCGCCTGGGCGGACTTCAAGCTTGTGGTTCAGACTGTCGGGTGCGTTCTTACGGCGCAGGGGAGCTAGAATAACGCACCGGCTTCGAGCGTCCGACTTTGATAGCTGTTAGGAATTGGCTTGCGTATTGCGATGATTGGACATAAGCGCTTCGGCTCCCGAGAAGGTGGGGTCGAGGTTGTTGTCACCGAACTGGCCAAGAGAATGGCAGCTCTTGGACATGAGGTTACCTGCTATGACCGGTCGGGTTCTGATGTCATGACTGGTGATACTGTCGAGACTCGCGAACGCATTATAGATGGCGTTCGTGTTGTGCCGGTTAAAACCATAGATAAAAAGGGGCTTGCAGCAGCAAGCGCTTCTTACTATGCAACGAAGGCAGCAATTGCAGAAAAGCCCGATGTCATTCACTTTCACGCCGAGGGGCCGTGTGCGTGTCTTCCTATGGCGCAAAGGGCTGGAATTCGTACGGTTGCAACCATCCATGGGCTAGATTGGCAGCGCGCCAAATGGGGCAAACTGGGTTCCGCGTACATTAAGCATGGTGAGAGGGCCGCTGTTAAGAGTGCTAATGAGATTATCGTGCTCTCGCGCTCGGCGCAGGAATACTTTGAAGAGACTTATAATCGAAAGACTGTTTTTATCCCCAACGGTATGAATCCTAAAGAATCTCGACCAGCTGACGAGATTAATAAACGTTGGGGCCTGGAGAGGGACTCATACATCCTCTTTGTTGGTAGGCTTGTGCCAGAAAAGCGCCCCGAGTTGCTTATTGATGCGTTCAAAAACATTGAGACAGATAAGCGCCTCGTAATTGCGGGAGGCGGTTCGGATACCTCGGAGTACGAGCAGCAGCTCCACGAGCAGGCGAAGGGAGACTCACGGATACTCTTCACTGGTTTCGTTACTGGGGAGTCTCTGGCGGAGCTCTACTCCAATGCCTACTGCTACGTTCTTCCCTCTGATGTAGAAGGCATGCCCATGAGTCTTCTCGAGGCTATGGCTTATGGCTGCGCCTGTGTGACTTCCGATATCCCCGAGTGTTCTGATGTACTCGGGGACACTGGTGTAACTTTCCATAAGGGTGATATTACTGCAATGCGAGAATCGCTCATCGGTCTTCTTGCGAATCTTGAACGAGTGAAGAAGATGGGTGGTAAGGCCAAGGAGCGAGTTACTGATAACTTCGGATGGGACTCTATAGTCAACCGGACTCTTGCTGTCTATTGTGGTGATATTGCATGAGAATCATATTGGTTAACAAATTCCATTATCTCAAAGGCGGAGCCGAGACTTACTACCTTACGTTGGGTGAACGCTTGAAAGCCATGGGGCATGAAGTAGCGTACTTCTCCATGCGCCATCCCGACAACCTTCCCTGTGCACAAGAGCGCTACTTCGTGACACGGCGCGAGTATAACGATGTGCAAAATCCCCTGAGGGCCGCCCGTGACGGCTTTGCGCTCGTCTACTCAATTGAGGCTAAGCGAAGCTTCGAGACTCTCTGCGAAGACTTCCGGCCTGATGTTGTACATCTTAATAACGTGCATCGGCAAATCACGCTCTCCATCTTGGATGCTCCCTACTTGTCGGAGCACCAGGTACCCGTCGTCTATACGGCCCATGACTACGTGACCGTGTGTCCGAGTTACCTTATGCTCGACGGCGATGGTAGAGTCTGCGACGAGTGTCTTCAGGATGGGAGGTACCGCCACTGCATTACGAGACGTTGTGTGAAGGGGTCGCGTGCAAAGAGTGCTCTCGCAGCGTTGGAAGCCTCGTTCAATCGGGCTCACCGTTCCAACGACAGAATCGACGTTGCGATAGCTCCATCGAAATTCATGGCTGGTAAACTTGTCGAGGGTGGTTGGCCTACCGTCAAGGTGCGGCACATGCAGAATTTTGTTTCGGACGACGTGTTTGCTCGCGCGGGAGAGGGCAGTGCGGATGCTACGGACTGGGATAGTCCATATGTCCTCTTTTTCGGGAGGCTCTCCAAGGAGAAGGGCGTCGATGTCCTCCTCGATGCATTCGATAGGGTCCTACCCGACCTTCCCGAGCGTGCCCGACTCGTAATAGCCGGAGACGGACCCGAACGGGAAGCGCTAGAGGAGCGCGCCGTTGGTAATGGGCGGGTCGAGTTCGCCGGCTACAAAACTGGGCGTGAGCTTCGCGACCTCGTTGCAGGCGCTGTCGTGGCCTGTTGTCCATCGACCTGGTATGAGAACATGCCCTACTCGGTCGTGGAGTCGCTTGCCGAGGGCACGCCTGTTATTGGGAGCCGTATCGGTGGCATTCCCGAGGCTGTGATTGAGGACATGACGGGCTGGCTTGCCGAACCGGGTGACGCTCGGTCGCTTGCGTCCGTGCTTACACTTGCTATGGGAACCGCGCGAAATCACGACGAATATGCCCGCCTGCAGCGTTCTTGTCGCGACTACGTACTCTCCCACTGCGACCAGGGGCGGTATGCGGAGGACCTCATAAATCTCTACCGGGAGCTTATCGATGGCAAGTGAGAATAGCGAGAAAGAGCAACCTGATATGTCTGTTCGCCCCTGGCTCAGCATCATTATCCCTGCCTTCAATGTGGAGGAGTACCTTCCTACGTGCGTGGAGAGTATCAATCCATCGTCTCATCCTGATATTGAGGTCATCGTAGTCGATGACGGTTCGACGGACGGGACTTCTGCGCTCTGCGACGCTTTCGCTTCGGAGCATGCGAATGTGCAGGCGATTCATCGTGAGAACGGGGGGGCATCTGCCGCTCGCAACACGGGCTACATGCACGCGGCAGGTAATTGGATCTGGTTCGTCGACTCCGACGACCTGGTCAGCCCCTATGCGCTCGACGCGCTGAGGCCGCTTGCAACCTCGACCAGCTCGGAGGCGATCCAGATCGGGTTCGTCGAGTTTTCGGACGACGAGGAGCCGGCCTGGCCGGCTCCGATGCCGTCCGAAAACCCCACTTGCGTCTCTGCGTCGGACTTCATAGCGAGCCTCTACCGCGGCCGCTACCAGCACTACATGTGGTCATTCCTGCTGCGCGCGGACGCGCTCCTCAGCAGGAATGAACACATGCCCGCGTGCGGCAGGAATGAACACAGATTCCCCTTCCGTGAGGACTTATCCCTCTACGAGGACGTGGTTTCCACCGAGGAGATCATGCGCCGCAGCGGCTCGGTCGAGAGCTGTCCCTGGAGGCTCTACGGATACCGGCAGGCTGCCGGCTCGATGAGCCACAGGAGGAACAACAAGGCGTCTGACAGCGGCATACGTGCCGTGCGGGAGCTGCGGGGGTACGACGTCGCGCCGGGCCTGGCAGCGGACAAGACCCGGATGGAAATGGGCCTGCTGTTCACTGCCTATCGCATTGCCGAAAGGGGTCCCGAGGGCGACTCCCTGCGGCGCCAGGCCAGGGACGAGATCGAGGAGAGGATCCGCAAAGTCGGTCTGTCGCGCCTCGGCCATAAGCTCTTTGTCCGCTACGTGTTGCTCGAGAGCGGTCTCATGGACAAGGTCATCGATTGGAGGGACCGTGGATAGGGTCGCGCGTCCATACGGGCCGAAGACTGCGGTCAGGTTGTCGGACAGGCCGGCCATGACCCTGCTGGCCGCCGCCTTCTTCGTGCTCACGTTCGTCATCAAGGCCTTCACGGACGGCCCCTACGTCCGCGGCGAGGTGAGCCAGGCCGTCGCCTACTCGAAATACGTCACGGCGGCCATCGCGTGCGTCTTCGCCCTGATGGGGACCATCGGCAAGAGGCGGCGCGTCTTCAGCCGGGAGTTCAGAGACCTCATGGTCATATTCGCCGTGTTCACCCTTGCCTCGATTTTCATGCAGCTCGTTTCCGGCAGGTTCTCCACGACCGTGGCCGTCGAGCTCATAAAGCTCGCCATGCCGATCGTGCTCGCATACTCCATGCTCAACGTCCTAGGAGAGGATGAGCTATATAGATGCATGCTTGTCGTTCTCGTTGTCTGTCTCATGGGCTATCTTGTAGAGCTTTTTTCGCAAGGAGTCACTTTATCGGCTGTATTGTCTAGCGATTATGCGAAAGGGGATTCGGCCACAGAGTCTTCTAGCTTTGCGGGAATTGCTCTTGTCTTAACCTTTTATTTCGCTTCTTTCAATAGGAAAAAAATCCCTCTCATCGTTGCTGCGGGTTTTACCTTTCTAGCTTTCAAACGACTTGCGATGCTTGTTGCTGCTGTTGTTCTTGTCGTGGGCCTCTTTTGGCCCGGGCTCGGGCGCAGAAAGGTTTCGAGAGGCCTAATTACGTTTCTCAAGGTCGCCACGCTCGCGCTGGCCGCCCTATGGGTCTGGCTTCTCCTGCCCGAGCAGCAGCAGCTCTTCGTCTCGATCTTCGGGCGGACGCCCTTCGACTTCACGATGGGACGCAGCGAAAGCCTCCGCTACCTGTGGTCGTCTGGCTTCCAAAGCTATGGATACGGATCCGCCAACGAGACCGTCAACGCCCTGTTCGGGGTGCCCTTCGAGATGGACCTCGCGAAGATCGCCTTCGAGCTGACCCCCCTAGCCACAATCCTTTTCGTGTGGCTCTTCTGGGACGTGGCCGGCACGAGCCTCTGGGGCGTGCTGATTGTCGGCTACTACATGCTGAACATGATCACGTCCGACTCGCTCACCTCGAACTTCGCGTTCACCATCGCGTACATGACCATCGGGGCCGTCAATCAGCTGCCCGAGTTCCAACGCCCTGGGTCAAAGGGCCCGGCGATCCATTCGGCGAGAGTGTCCAGGAGGGCCTATCATGCCAACTAGCCTGACGATAAAAAATGAAAATCTCGCGGAAGGGCCAAGCATTTCCATCTGTGTCCCCGTCTACAACGTCGAGGGATACCTTGGGGACTGCCTCGACTCCCTGCTGGCTCAGGACTACCCGGACTTCAAGATCATTCTCGTGGACGACGGCTCGACCGACTCGAGCGGCGCGATCTGCGACGAGTACGCCGTCGCGCATCCGGAAGAGATAAGCGTCGACCACCAGCGGAACAAGGGCCCCCTCCTCGCGAGGAGGAGGGGGTTCGCGCTCGCCGACAGCGACTACGTGATGTGCGTGGACTCCGACGACATGCTCCTGCCTGGCGCGGTGTCGCTGGTTGCGCGGACCATAGCCCAGACGGGCGCGGACGTGGTCAGGTTCCGGGCGACGCGCTCGCTCGACTGGCGCGGGTCGGACAGGTCCGTTGCCAACCAAGAGGCGAGATGCGAGCTGACGCCCGCCGAGGAGAAGACGAGCTTTCTCAAGAAGCTATGCCAGTCAACAGATGGCTCTCAGAATGCCATGTGGAGCAAGGCAATGAAGAGGTCCTGCATCGGAGCTGATATCGACCTCTCCTCCTTCTCCGGGCTCACGTTCGCGGAGGACTTCCTGCAGACGGTGATCGTCTACGACCGCGCGTCCACGCTGGCGGAGCTTGACGCCGAGATCTACTACTACCGTCCCGGGTCGGGAATCACCCGCTCCTACGCCCCGCACATGTACGCAGACGTCTGCCGCGCCCTGGACTTCGCCGAGGGCTATGCCGAGAGGTGGGAGGGGCAGTACGGCTGCGACGGCCTGCTCGAAGGGCTCGCCGCCTGCAGGCTCGACTCCGCGGCGCAGCTCGCGGAGTACCTGGCCGAGCGGCGCGACGCGGAGGGCCTCGGGAGGCTCAGGGCGTCCGCCGACTACAGGAGGTGCAGGGACCCCGGGGCCACGTCGGCGTACCTCGCCCCCCGCCGCCGGGCCGCCCTCCTCGCCCTGGATTACGGGATCTACCCGCTCCTTCGCATTCCCTCAATAGCCAAGCGCGCGCTGGGAAGAGCCAAGGGAGAAATGCGATGAATGGACAAGACATGAGTCACAATAGTGATGAGCGATCGAGAGCAAACAGAGTTGGGATCATAACCCTCCCCGGAGAAACCAATTATGGGAACAGGTTACAACTCTATGCATCCGTGCGTATACTTGCAAAGCTGGGGTTTTCTGGCGAGGGCCTACTACTGAAGAAGCAAGACAGCGTGCTCCAGCATCCAAAGACGCTTCTCAAAAGGGTTGCTGGCCGACCGACGTCTATGCCTTGGGAGAACGAGCTGCGAATCGGTGCTTTCCGCCGGTTTGGCAAGCTAATCCCCACGCGCGAGGTATGCTCAATCGATGAAATAGAGCGCAGTGACTACTCGTTTTTCGCCGTCGGCAGCGACCAAGTCTGGAACCCAAACTACATATTCGAGTGCGGAGGAGGCCCCCTCCCGGCTCGCATATATCATTACCTCGCTGGTCCGAAGGCATTCCGCGAGGAGATGGATTGGTACTTTCTCCGCTTTGCCGAGAGGGACCAGCGGGTGACCATCTCGCCAAGCATTGGTCTTAACGGCTTGGACCGGATGCAGTCCCAATGGCTCGCGAAGGGGCTTCTAGGTTTTGAAAGGCTGTCAGTTCGCGAGGCCAGAGGCGCTGAGATCATACGCGAGTGTACCGGTCGAGAGGCGACTGTCACGTGCGATCCTACTCTCGTCCTCCTTCCGGAGGAGTGGCTCTCTGTCGCTGATGACCGGCTTGTGCCGGATTACCCCTACGTTTTCTCATACCTGCTTGGTAACAACCTGGACTCATATAGACAGCCTTTGGATCTCGTGACCCATGGGAGGAAGATTCCGGTCATTGCGCAGGAAGGCCCAAAGGGAGACTTCAGGGTGGACATGGGCCCAGCCGAGTTCCTGTCGCTTATAAAGAACGCGAGCCATGTTATAACCGACTCTTTCCACGCCAGCCTCTTTTCGTCTCTGTTTGAAACCCCTCTCACGATCGTCGTTCGCGACGGCGGAGAGAACCTCTTTTCACGGCTGAGCACGCTCTCAGAGATGCTGGGGATACAGGACAAAATCTTCAGGCCTGGAAGAGACAAGTATGACGAGTCTGCGTCGAAGGATTTCGAAGGCGTTGCAGACCGAATCGACATTCAGCGGACCATATTCATGAACTTTTTGGATACTTCGCTTGATATCCGCCGGTAGGGATGAGAGGTAAAATGAGAAAAGGTTCCGGCGTTAACCAACGAAGAGCTGGCGCCGTGCTCTCCTACGTGGCGCTCGTCGTGAACGCCGTCACCACCTTCATCTACACTCCGCTCATCCTCTCGTTCCTCACGACGAGCGAGTACGGCGTCTACCAGCTCATCGGCTCCATCATCGCCTATCTCGGCGTGATGGACATGGGCCTCTCCACCACGCTCTCGCGCTTCTACGTGGAGGCGAGGGTCAAGGAGGGCAAGGCCCACGTCGAGAACCTGCTCGCGATGGCGGCCGTGATCTACAGCGTGCTCACGGCGCTCTCGGTCGTGGTCGGTATCGCCTTCGACCTCCTGCTTCCCATGCTGTTCGGACAATCCTTCACACCGGGGGAGCTCGAGCTCGCCCACCAGATGATGCTCCTCGTGCTGCTCAACTGCGTGGTCGTGCTGCCTGGCAACTACTTCCTTGCCGTCATCAACGCAAACGAGCGCTTCATCTTCGCACGCACGCTGCGCATCGCGCGCTACCTCCTGCAGTTCGCCGGCGTCATCGCCGTCCTCTGCCTCGGGCAGGGTGCCATCGGCGTGCTCGCCGTGCAGGTGGCGCTCAACTTCCTGGCCGACGTTGCCTACGTCGCCTACTACCGCGGCAGGTTCCATGTGAAGGCGAGGCTCCACCACTGGGACAAGAGGCTCCTGCTCCACATCTTCTCGTTCTCCGGATACATTCTGCTCAATATGGTCTTCGACCAGATTTTCTGGAAAACGGGGCAGGTCGTGCTCGGCGCCGTGGTGAGTGCCGCGGCGGTGGGCGTCTACGGCATCGCTACCCAGCTCATCACCTCGGGCTACATGGAGGTCTCGACTGGCGTCACCTCGGTGTTCCTGCCCAAGCTCACGGCCATGAGCGCCAGGACCGACGACATGACCGAGATCAACGGCCTCTTCGACCGCATCGGCCACATCCAGGCACTGCTCGTCTGGGGCATATGCGCAGGCTTTGCCTGCATAGGCCAGGAGTTCATCTACGTCTGGGCCGGGCCGGAGTACGGCGAGGCCTTCTGGGCAACGCTGATTCTGATGCTGGGCCTCAACGTCTCGCTCGTGCAGAACCTCGGCATCTCCGTACTGCAAGCCAAGGACAAGCAGGGCTTTAGGGCCATCATTTACATCGTTATTGCCGTACTCGATTTGCTCGTGTCTATCCCAGTTTCAGCAGAGTTCGGCGTCATCGGCTGTGCAGTTACTGCCGCTGTCTTCCTTTTTATTGGAACTGGCCCCATCATGAACTGGTACTACCATACAAAGATTGGTATCGACATTCCAAAGTTTTGGCATGAAGTGATTCCGGTTCTAATTCCGGCGGTGCTGACGGCAAGTGCAACGCTTGGATTCTCGGCACTCACTAGGCTTGGACCTTCCTATGGAAGCATTTTGATAAAGTGTCTCTTCTTCGTTGTTGTTTACTTTGCACTTTGCTGGAAGTGGTTCTTTACGGACTACGAGCGCGGGATTATTCGTGGCACATTTCACAAGTTTTCGAGGAAGAAGGCATAGCGGTGGACGAGAGAACCAAAAGCCCGTCTATCTCAGGCGTGGGGGATCGTTGCTGTGGTTGTGGATCCTGTGCGGCAGTGTGCCCCGTCTCGTGTCTAAGAATGAAACCTGATTCCTGTGGATTCGTCCACCCCCGTTATGAAAGTGGTTGTATAGGCTGCGGAAAGTGCGCGAAGGCTTGTCCGGTGCTCGCTGTTGGTCGTGAGGATCGAGCCCTCTCTATAACTTGGGCAAAGGCTAAGGATGACGGACTGCGAGATCGCTCTTCCTCTGGTGCGGTTTTTGGACTGCTTGCCAAGCATGTTCTCGATGGGGGTGGAGCGGTTTATGGTGCTGCCTTTTCGGGAGACTGCAGGGCGGTGAAGCATGTGCGTGTGGACAGCAAAGACGAGCTTGATGCTGTAATGCGGTCTAAGTATGTGCAGAGTTATGTTGGCGTTGATGTCTACGAAGGCGTTGAGGGCGACCTGGATAGTGGCAAACAGGTTCTTTTTGCTGGCACCGCTTGTCAGAACGCTGGCATACGGAACTACCTCTCGTTGAAGAAGGTCCCCATGGCGAACCTGCTTCTTGTAGAAGTGATATGTCATGGCGTCCCCTCGCCAAAGCTTTGGTCAGAGTGGCTTGATTATGTTTCGAGCGGAGTGAGTTCTGAAGTTGACGAAGTCAACTTCAGAAGTAAGTCAACCGGATGGTTGACCTACTCCGTCGCGTACTTCGTCGCGACGGAGAAAGTTCGGAGTGACGAAAACTCTCGTGACTGGTATATGAGAGCGTTTTTGCAGAATGCCTCTCTCAGAGAAAGCTGCCTGAATTGCCCTGCGAAACGTTGCTGCGGTAGCGACCTGACTTTGGGTGACTTTTGGGGTGTGCAGGAAATTCATCCCGAGATTTTTGACAGGCTTGGTGTGTCGGCTGTTATCTGCAATACCGAGAAGGGTATCGCCGCGCTCGATGCCGTGTATGGCTCCCTCGAGATGGGCCCTTCCTCGATTGAGGAAGTAGTTCCGGGCAATCCGTCCCTGGTCCGCAGCGTGAAGCCATATGTTGGGCGAGAAGAGTTTTTGACAGACGTTGCCAGCGGCATGGCAATTGATGATCTCATGCGGAAATGGACCTTCGGGCCATCGCTAAAGCAGAAGGTTAGAGGGAAGCTATCTGGGTTGAAGCACAGGCTGCTGGGGTAGGGTAGTCAAGAATCTTGCATACTTTCCGACAGTTCCCTTGGCCCGCCTGGTGGGCCTTGGGCCGGCGGTGCGCTCACATTGCTCTGTGCCGACCACGCCATCGGCTTTCTTCTCGAGCGGCTCCTCAGCATATCCTCGATGGTCTGACGGACTGGATCCTTCAGGCCCCTCTTTGAGCTCTTCTCACTTAATGCTACGACTGACTCGGGCATGCACTCCTGCATGCTGCTTGTTTCGGCAGCTTGAATCATACCGTGACGGACCTTGCCCACATTGCTATCGGGCCTCCTCAATTTGGCGTTTTGAGGATGCGTTGCGTATTATCGACGTCGCGTAGTTGTCAACATGCGACTATGGCGATAGATTTCGGAAATCTGCTTGAGTTGCTTGCTTGCCCACCCATTGAAAGGCCAATTGTCAGCCGTTCATTAACGAAGTGACCAAGTATTTTAACTTCTTGCTCTGTAACAGCGTTTCGAATATCTCTTTGAGATTGTTTTGAGAACCGATTTCGATGCTGTGCCTCTTGTCATCCGGCATTTCGTATCCTGACAGCGATTCCCGCACATCGTGGTATACGCCTTCGTCCACGGTCATGGTGATTGGGAAGTAGGGCGTGATTGTAAGTTCGAACAGGGCAAACCGGTATGAGTCGTTCAATATATCAAACACGTATTCTTCCTCTTTATACAGGCTGTTAGCATCTTTATGCTGGTCATTACTCGGTTTATATGCAGTCGCCTTGACTATTTCGCTCGCCATTCCAACTATCCCGGCGTATGTTGTGTAGTCGCTCTGCTTATGGAACTTTGCGAGCACCTTTCCGTTCGTTGCCTGACCCAGTTGTCCTGCGGCTGTTGTTAGAAAAGGCATCACTTGGTCCGTAGTTTCATCGGTTTGGTCTTTTAGGAGATCGGACCAGATATTCTTACTTTCGGTCATAGATGACACATCCTTTCATCGAATTGTGACGAAGAGGGGAAGATGATCGCTGATGCATTTCTTCGGCCCGATTTGCGCTAACAGGTTCGTGTCCCCAATCGACCTCATGTATTCCACGTCTGCAACCTTATCCATCAGGCTTGGACTGACGAGCACCTGGTCTAGGCAGTTCCAATGCGGTCCGGTGGTCGGTGAGCTCAAATAAAACGAGCCATACATCTTGGGGTCCTCGGATAACCAGTTAAGGATTGGGTTATATAGGTATTCGAATTCGTGGCCTCGCCAAGTTCTCTTACGAGTTTTCCTAATGACATCCTTGAAAAGAACGGCGTTGAAAGCGTCTGGCTGTAATAGCTCCGAATCATAGGGATTTGCGTTTAAATCACCGATGATGACGATGTCTTCGCAGCCTTTAGATTTTTCGATAGCGCGGACCATTGCCATCAGCTGGCGAATCTCATACATTCTTGCAGAAGAGTCAGGGTCGGATCTCTTGTCTGGTAGGTGAGTCATTGCGATGACGAAGCTCTTTCTGCTCCCATCTTTTATAACGTTGATGCTGTGTCTCGATTGCTCGTGTGTATATTGGCACTTCAGATTCGATTTCATGATCGACTTGATTTTGTCGCAGCCTCCCTGTGATGGGCCCTCGCGGTACTCTGGACCCAATGTGTCGACTATGGCTTTGGCATCAATTCCACCGTGCTCTGCGAGCATTGCGATATCTGTGTCCTTCTCCTTGATTGCGCGTATTGCCAATTCTGTATTGTCGTGATGTGCAAGGTTCCAGAACAACAGGTTCATTCGTCTGCCTCTTGGGAAACGTTCTTCCATTAAAGAGTTAGAACAAGTATAAGACTGATTTTAAGAACGAGCTATATGTCCATTGCTTGGGTAGTTTACTGCTTGCGATATCGCTAGCTGATTCGCGCTTACTATGTCCCCGTGTGTGGTTGAGATTTCTTCATTGGTGAGGACGCGTCTGTCCTTCTCTGAGATGTCGCATGTGACGCATTGCGAAGAATCCCGTACCGATACGGCTGCGGAAATCGCGCGCTTAAGAGTGCTTAGTCGTCCGAGAGAAGGGCAGTACATCCGTGGAGAGTGACATCGACGGCGCGGCGCAGGCGCAGTAATTAAATATCATTGCGCGACAACTGCGCAGCCCTTATTGCACATAAATAGCATGGCTCGCACAGCTTCGATTTCATCGCCATGGACGCCGAGGAGCTCGTCTTCGTGAACAATCAAGTGCGGGGGGCTATGACATGCTCAAGGTAGAGCCCGACCAAGAGCGCCTCGAGCGCATTGCGGTGGCCTCCCTCGACGCAGCCGAGGTGTAGGTCCTTATCAGCATCCGCTGCGACATCGTAGGCCTTTTCGTAACGGGGTTCGATAAGGCGCTACTTCGCCATTACAAGAATGTCTTCACGCCGGGAGATGATCCTAAAGCGGCTGCCCGGCCTTAGGGCTCGAGACAGGGCTGCGTTCGTCTTTTGCTAGTCAATTTGAACAAGGCGATATCGCTAATCCGGCAACCTTAAGCCAGGTCCCAAAACCAGCCGCTCTGTAGCTACGTTTCGAGACCGTGCCGCGCTGTAGCCAATCTTTATCTCGCCTATCGTTATTGCCCAATCATCAGACGGAGCGTAGAGTTCATCTACTAAATCATCGGTATCGTAAGTGACCATCCAGTTTCCGTCATATGATCGTATACGGTGCGATAGCATTCTGTGATCGTTATCATTGAAGCTGTTTTCGTAGAGTCCCGGCCCCTTTTGCACATACGGAGGATCAAGATATAGTAAAGAGTTCTTGCCTAGCTTGGGTGCGATGTCTTTCATAAAGTCAAGCACGTCAAAGTTATACAGTTCGATATCGTTGCGACGCGCAGAAATCTCCAACACTTTCTTGCACAGGGCACTCCGATTGAATCTTGCGTCAATCTTGTAGATACCAGATTGCGCCTTCCCACCAATAACGCCACCGGTAAGTATTCCGGAACGGTTCGTTCGATTGAGGAAGAATGCCGCTTTTCCGAGCTCAAGCGAGGGATTGCCAGAAGCTCTGTATATTTCACGCGCTGCATACCAGTGATCCATATCAAGCGGCACAGTCTCGATAAAAGAGCAAAGTTCTTCGGGGTGATACACGACAGCATCCCAGATACTGTAAACAGCGGGGTCGAAATCGTTCAAAACAACTTTTGAAACGTCTCCTTGTAAGAGGAGTTTCATGGCCAAGCCCGCTCCACCGCAGAACGCCTCCGCATACGTGCACTCACGAAGTTCGTTTGCTTCCAGTAGCGAAACAAGAAATGGATAGATTTTTGACTTGCCACCAGGGAATCTCAATGGCGTACGAGTCGCGGGCATGGCTGCACCTCCCCTCAAGCGCGATAATGCCTTGTAATATATTAGAGTTTTTCTTACCGCTTGGTCATAGGCATGGGGTCAGCTGATGTCCTCCGTGCCACCATATTGTATGCATCGGTGAATTGCTCAGTAAACGTTTGAGCTTCATTGGGGTTGGCGTTCACCCAGCACTTAATTACGCCCGCTAGGTGGAAGTCGTTCTCACATGCCCTAAACCAATTTTTGTATTGATTTCTTTCATCGTCGCCAGTGTATGTGGATGGTCCATTCTCATCTATTGATCTCCATGTGTATCCATACTGATTAAGACCGTCCCATACAGGGTCGCTTTCTTCAGCGTTCTCCAGATATTCCCAGATGATCTGCTCTGGCCGCACGCTTCCGGGAAGCTTCACAATGTTCTTAGCTTCATTTCGATAATGCTTCGGTATCTTTTCTATACTCTCTTGTGAAACGTCTCCATCAAATACAACAATCCTGTCCTTCATATATGGGTAATCATGTGTGTATAAATGTATGAGAGTTTCGCATCCAAATGCAGCATCAATGAAGTTGACACGTGAAATCAGTTCTGGACAAGATGTCTCGATGATTTCATTCATGATCCATCTTGCCTCGTCGTCCTCGGAGAAGACTCCTACTCTAGGTGACTGTCCACCCGGTCCTCTAACAAATAGATCGTTTGCCATTGTGTGCCACGATGGATTTTGCTTTACTTCCAGTTTTCTATTCGCATCGGTGAGATAGGCGATTTCAATATCACTGGTACCATTGTTGGTCCGATGGCCTGCTTTGTCCACAAGTTCCTCAAGCACCACTGTGCTATGCGTTGTGAACACAACTTGGAAGCCGCATTTCCCAGTCTCTTTTAATAATAAATTAACCAACCTGCGTTGCGCCGCAGGATGCAAAGTCGCATCAATCTCATCAATTAGCAGTAGGCCACCATCCCACGCATCGCCCATCTGGCGTTTTAACCTCTTAAACGAAAGAACCGCCATGAGTATCTGCCCGAGATTATCCTGGCCGGCAGAGTTTTCTGATGGATCATATTTATCAGTCTTAACTCCAGTGCCGTGTTTTCTCGAATGAGCAACATCAAAGCTGCTTACGTCCTTAATTTTAGTCGTGCGGATGCTGAGTATCGTTTTATAGTTATCAATAAACCAATCACGATCCTTGTCCTCAGTCCACCTTTGCCGATGGAATGACAAAGTTCCTTCAGGTGCTTCTCCAAGCGGATAGAGCCTCGAAAGGCCGAGGTAAATTACAGGGGACTCAATCTTTGCCGAAGATACTTTGCCATCAGGAAGCTTTCGCTGAGGAATAATTCGGAACCTCGTATTATCATTCTGCCAAGAGGTCCTAAACCCCGCTGTGTACTGATTCCCATGCTCCACATAATCAAGTCGCAATTTCTTACGAGGCGGATCGTATATTGGACTGCCGGAAAAGAGCTCAGACCACTCACCTTTGAAAGGCTTATCCATATACGTTTTGTATCCGCTCAAAGCAGACGAGTTGGCTAATAAGCCCAATATGGTCGATTTGCCAGTACCGTTATTGCCGGCAATGGCAGTAACCTTGTTTCCGATGACGACCTCGCAGTCTTTGAATTGCCGAAAGTCGTCGATGTGAAGTCGCAAAGCCTTCATCCGATATGCCTCCTAAGACCAAATTTCTTTAATTATGAGCGCGACAAGTTCAGATTCACGAACCAATGAGTCTCGGTCTACCGACAAGGTGCCATGGGCCCACTTGCACAAGATGGCATCAAGATTATGGTCACCATTAGTCCAATCAGCGGCAAAAACAAAATCGTTTACTCTAGCGCTGTCCACCTTGTTCTTGATTCTTGGCTTTGCAACACTCTTCAAGAAATGTTTTAGAGAGTTATCTCCATAATCCTCGTTAACTGAAGCGTAGTATTCTCTAGCAACGGTTTCTACAAGTAGCCTGAGAGAAATACCTAGGATGGGTAATAGATGCTTCAGCTCATCAGGATGCTTTAGATACTGCTGGTCTATCCAGTCGATTCCTCGATATATATCATTTGACTTCGCTCCCTTTGGCCGAAGTGTTTGTCCAAACATCCTTTTGCCTGAGTTGTTGCTTACTGGTTTTTTACGTATATTGACGGCGTCATCCCGTGAGGTATCCCGTCTTCTGCGCTCACGCTCGTTCGTCATGTTATCGGGGACGGGGCCGAGGATTGCGGCTTCCCTGTTTCCGGAAGGTTCCACTACATCAGAAGCGCTTACTGCAAGATTTGTTCCAGCATTCTTATCAAAAGGCAGAGACTGTTGACTCTGTCGATTCGGCTCGATGCGCTGAACAGCCTCTTCAATAAGATTCACGCGATTTTGCCTCGTGTAGATAGACTGCACGCCACCGCTAATCGTCTTAAGAACATCGAGCAGCAACTCATTATGCCCACCTAAGTAGTGGGCATCGTCTCCAGCAATGTTAATTCCAAGCTGCTGCCTAACCTTGGGAGTGGTAATAAACCTACCGAGATTTGTTGGAGGCATTTTTGCCGCCAAGGACCATAGCTCATTTTTTCCATAATCTTCTTCTAGATGCTTAACCAGCGAAAGAGCGCGTGCGGACTGGTGGTTTCCTCCACTAGAAAAGCGCGCTTTCTGAGTTGCGTTCCACTTGACTGTTCCGACGCCGTCCTGCTCTCCACCGTGGCGCAGTTCTAGCAGTCTGTGTATTTCATTTTCATCGTTACATACGTAGCACTCAATGACGCGATGTTTTTGCATTGCATCTGCAAGCTTTTCGAACTGTGGAGCTAATTTATTGAACTTTGCGGGGACTTTGCTGCTGTCCAACGAGAGCTTAATAGCAGTGACACGCCGGTTACCTTCGCGTACACGGTAGTCATCCGTTCCCTCTATCGGGCTGACAATCAGCAGCTCGGATGCATTGAGGCCATTAGCGGCAATATCACGGGCAAGGTTGAGTACCTTATTTCCCGTGGTCGTCGTTTGATCTTCAAGAATTGAGAAGAGCGCATCTTCCTCTGTGGATACCGCTTCGAATCTGGGGTTCTCCCCATCGGTGATGAGATGCTCAATATCTATGCGTCGTTGCTCATTCATACTTCCGTCACCCTGGCGTTGGTGTTAAGCGTTGCTCTCAAGGTGCTCCCCGCATACGCGGGGATGATCCCATACAGCCCTAATTCTACCCTGTTCGCCAAAAGTGCTCCCCGCATACGCGGGGATGATCCCCTAGTCGTCGGGACGAGGGACGCGGGAGGCCTGTGCTCCCCGCATACGCGGGGATGATCCCGGAGTCCGGGGGCCTCAGGCGCCTGGACGTGAGTGCTCCCCGCATACGCGGGGATGATCCCTACACAATGCTCGACAACTTAAAACTAGGCTAGTGCTCCCCGCATGTGCGGGGATAATTCCTACTACGATGTGGACGCAAGCATTAACGCGGGAATGATTCTGCCAACTGCAATCTAGAGTGGAGAGGCGCGATGCACCTACCATTAGGTGTCTGCTGCCAGCAATCCAGACACAGTTTGGGGTTCGGCGCTGGCGCCGGCGTTGGGGGGTTGGTATGGACGTGGGCCAGTGACGCTAGACGAGCGAGAGCAGCACGTACGCCGCGACGCCGGAGACGCAGCACCACAGCATGGAGCGCGTGCGCCACGCCACGAGCACTACGACGCCGGCGGCGACTGTGGGCATGAGGCCGGGCCAGACGCCCGCGTCGAACATGGTGGGGGAGAGCAGGTCGTTTGCGACGAGCGCGGCAAACGCCGCCGGTGGGATGTAGCCGAGGGCCTCCGTGACGCGCGGTGAGAGCGGACGCCCCCTGAGCGCGAGCGCCGGAAGCACACGGCACGCCAGGATGAACGCGAACGAGGACAGCCACAGGATCAGGAACTGGGATTGGGTCATCGGGGGCCGTCCTTCTCGCCCGTGGGCGCATTCGCCGCGGCTGCGGAGTGTTCGTGGTTGAGCTCGTGGCGGTTATGGCGCCCATGGCGCGTGCGGGGAAGCGCTCCCGCGGCGAGGCCGGCCGCAACGCCTGCGAGCGCAGCGACAGGCACGGCGACTCCGGCGGCTCCCGCCCACTTGCACGCGGCGACCGTGAGCGCGGCCGCCGCTGCCGCCGCGGCCGTGGGACGGGTGTGCGGCTGCGCCCACAGCAGGTAGATGAAGAACGACGTCATAGCGAATGTATTGCTTCACTTAGAAGTGGACCACCCCGTCACCGATATTTGAGCCGGTACCGTCACGAGAACTGAGCCACGTTGACGGGGCGGTGCCGGAATGAT
>CACWMM010000022.1:0-23200 GCA_902761955.1 uncultured Olsenella sp.
GACGCCGGGCAGCATGCCACCGAGGCAGTACTTGGAGCCGAGGACCTGGGCGATCATCGTAGCGAAGCCGACGTTGCCGAGCCATGCGGACAGCCAGTATCCCCAGCCGCTGATGAAGCCGTGGAACGGGCCGAAGCCCTCCTCTGCGTATGCGCAGACGCCGTCGAGCTCAGGACGCTTGGAGCCGACGTATGCAAGCGCGAGTGCGAGGAACAGGAAGCCAAGGCCGCACACGAGCCACGCAATGAGCGCGGCGCCGGGGGAAGCGACATTGGCGAGCTGACCTGTCAAGGCGAAGACGCCGGAGCCGATGCAGGAGGAGACGACCATGCCAACGAGGCCAAAGAAGCTTACGCCGTTGGGATTGTCGACCTTAGTGTTGTCGTTTGCCATATTGGAACCCTTCCCTAGATCTTAGGGATGCATATGAAAAAGCTGTAAATTCGTTAACATCATATTACATACATCAATTATGCAATTTATAGCGTTAACAGCAAAAAAGCCTCCGCGGTCAAGCCGCGGAGGCTCAACAGTATGCTACGACCTGACTACTTCAGGGTCGCGTACATGACGGCCTTGATGGTGTGCATACGGTTCTCGGCCTCGTCGAAGACCTTGGAGGCACGGGACTCGAAGACCTCGTTCGTGACCTCCATCTCGGTGATGCCGAACTTCTCGGCGACCTCGGCACCCTTCTTGGTGTTGGTGTCGTGGAAGGAGGGCAGGCAGTGCAGGAAGATGCAGTCGTCGTGAGCCTGGCTCATGACGTCGGAGGTGACACGGTACGGCTCCATCAGCGGGATGCGCTTCTTGTAGAGCTCGTCCGGCTCACCCATGGAGACCCAGATGTCGGTGTAGATCGCGTCGGCATCCTTGACGCCCTCGTGGACGTCCTCGGTCAGCTTGACGGTGGAGCCGTTCTGTGCCGCGATGGCCTCGCACTCCTTGACCAGGTCGGCCGCAGGCATGTTCTCCTTGGGGCCGCAGGCGACGAAGTTGACGCCGAGCTTGGCGCAGACGACCATGAGGGAGTTGCCGACGTTGTTGCCAGCATCGCCCATGAAGGTGAGCTGACGGCCCTTGATGTCGTTGTTGAAGTTCTCCTTCATGGTGAGGATGTCAGCGAGCATCTGGGTGGGGTGGAACTCGTTGGTCAGGCCGTTCCAGACGGGGACGCCGGCGTACTTTGCGAGCTCCTCGACCTTGGTCTGCTCGAAGCCACGGTACTCGATGCCGTCGAACATGCGGCCGAGGACGCGGGCGGTGTCGGCGATGGACTCCTTGTGGCCCATCTGGGAGCCGCTGGGGTCAAGGTAGGTGCAGCCCATGCCGAGGTCATACGCGCCAACCTCGAAGGAGCAGCGGGTACGAGTGGAGGTCTTCTCGAAGAGAAGGGCGACGTTCTTGCCCTCGAGGTAGCGGTGGGGAACGCCGGCGCGCTTCATGTTCTTGAAGTCGGTGGAGAGGTCCAGGAGGTAGTTGATCTCCTCGGGGGTGAAGTCCAGGAGCTTCAGGAAGTGACGGCCACGAAGATTGACGCCCATGTTGTTCCTTTCTATATCTGCACCCCTGTTCGCGTATTGATGGGTGTGCAGGCTGACAGAACGTACGAATGCCGGGGACGCCGAGGCGTCCCCGGTCTAGCAAATGCTAGCTAGGACTTAGATGTCCTCGCGCTCGAACGGCATGCTCATGCAGCGGGGGCCGCCACGGCCACGGGAGAGCTCTGCGGACGGCACGACGATGAGGTCGAGGCCCTCCTTGTACAGAACGTCGTTGGTGACGGAGTTGCGCTGGTAGACGCAGATCTTGCCAGGCGCGACGGCCAGGGTGTTGGAGCCGTCGTTCCACTGCTCGCGCGCAGCCGCGACGGGGTCGCCGCCACCGCACTTGATGAGCTTGATGGCATCGACGCCGGTGGCCTTCTCGAGGATGTGCTCGAGGGTGTCGTTGAGCTCCTCGATCTTGACCTCGCCCTCGGTAGCACCCTTGGTGAGCCTGAAGACCTGCAGGGTGCCCATGATGCCCGGGTGGATGGTGAACTTGTCAACATCGATCTGGGTGAACACGGTGTCGAGGTGCATGAAGGCACGGGAGACGGGGATGTTGAAGGCGTAGATGTCGGTAATCTCGCACTTCTCGGCGTTGTCGCCCCAGAACATGTTCTGGGCGAGGGCGTCGATGGCAGCAGCCTGGGTGCGCTGGGAGATGCCGATGGCCAGGGTGTGGGCGTTGATGTTCAGGACGTCGCCACCCTCGGTGTGGAACGCGCTGTCACGACGGTACCAGAGCGGAGCGTCCTTGTACTCGGGGTGATCGCGGAAGATGTACTTGCCGAGCAGCGTCTCGCGGTTGCGCGTGACGGAGAACATGTGGTTCAGGTTCACGCCACGGCCGACGACCGCAAACGGGTCACGGGTGAAGTAGGTGTTCGGCATCGGGTCGACGAGAAGGTCGGTCTCGCCGTCCTGGTCGGCGCCCACGAGCTCGGACAGGGTGCTGCTGGACCTGACGGGCAGGTCGATCTCGTTCTTGCGGAGACCGGCGATGCACTTGTCGACGAAGGCCTTGGTGTCCTCGATGGAATCCATGTACTCCTTGACGGCGGCACGAGCCTCCTTGCCCTTGAGGCCAGACTCGGCGAGCCACTGCTGCGTGAACTCCTCACGGGAGCCAGCGGCATCGAGTGCCTCGGCAACGAGCTTCTCAAGGTAAAGAACCTCGACGCCCTGCTCACGAAGCAGCTCGGCGAACTTGTCGTGCTCGGCCTGTGCGACCTCCAGGAAGGGGATGTCGTCGAACAGAAGGCGCTCAAGATCGTCCGGGGTAAGGTTCAGGAGCTCCTCGCCGGGGCGGTGAAGGCAAACCTTCTTCAGGGGACCGATCTCGCTGTGGACGTAGAGTCCGTTAGCCATGTCCTCCCACTCCTTTCGCGTCGGGTAAACCCGACTAACGAGATGAATAAGACGCTGCAATCGCTACGTGCTACCAAACCAGCGAGCTGACTCGGAAACTGGCGTCGAACTTGCAGCTCCAACAATAACGCCAAAACCAACTATATCCAATAACTTTTTTCGAAACAGGCAAAGTTTTTCTTGTTGGGGGAACGGTAGCAAAGCGTCCCTAAACGGTCCATTGTGTTGGGTTGAGTCTAGTTTACGTGGCTTTTACCTGCGCATTTCCAAATTTGAATTGTACACTATTAGAAACTACCTGTGCAGATAGGCGTAATCAGCCCAATGACTCAAACAGGATTTTGACAGCATAAATATACTATCAGAATACTTATATATTCACTATTACGACAACACCGTATATGCGGGGAGAACGCATTGCCAGACACCTTAGACCTCCACGGGCTTCCCACGACGTCGACGCGTCGGGTCGTGGTTACGTCTGCGTAATGATTGGCCGGCAAACGGCTCCACGACCGTTCAAGCGATAGAATCTAGTGTCTACACCAGCCGCGCGCCAAGCTATCGGCGCGCGGACACGAAGGCGACTCGGGACGGACGGAAAGCGATGGGAAAGAAGAAGAAGGACAAGACGACGGGCGCGGAGGCCGCGACTGACTTCGAGCACACCGAGGCGGCCCTCGAGAAGCGGGCCGCGAAGTACGTGAGCACGAAGGACCAGAAGGGCGCCCATGCGAAGGCGCGGGACTTCTCGTATACGCAGAACAGGGAGGTCAGCTGGCTGCGCTTTGACAACCGCGTGCTGGACGAGGCCTTTGACGAGACCGTTCCCCTGTTCGAGCGGCTGAAGTTCGTCTCCATCTTCGGGAGCAACCTCGACGAGTGGTTCATGATCAGGATCGGCGGCCTGAGCGACCTGACGCTGCTGAAGCACCAGCCACGCGAGAACAAGTCGAACCAGACGCCTTCCGAGCAGATCGACACCGTGCTCGGGATGCTGCCGGACCTCATCGCGCGTCAGGGGCGCGCGTTCGCCTCCATCGAGAGGAGC
Organism: uncultured Olsenella sp.; assembly: GCA_902761955.1. Taxonomy (GTDB): domain Bacteria; phylum Actinomycetota; class Coriobacteriia; order Coriobacteriales; family Atopobiaceae; genus Parafannyhessea. The sequence continues at coordinate 3,967 of CACWMM010000022.1, forward strand.
CTTGCCGAGCACGGCCTCACGCGCGTCTCGAGCGAGGACCTGACGGATGCGGACAGGGCGCAGATCAAGCGCACGTACGACCTTTCCATCGCACCGATCATATCGCCGATGATCATCGACCCGAGGCACCCCTTCCCCAACCTCCGCAACGGCAACCTGTACGTGACGTGCACGCTCGACGGTGCGGACGAGAAGGGCCTTCTGGGCATCGTTGAGGTTCCCACCTCGCTCGGGCGCGTCATCAAGCTGCCCTCGACGGAGCGCGAGTATCGCTACATCCTTATGGAGGACGCGATGCTCGAGATGCTGAGCGGCTGCTTTGGCGACTACGCCCCCACCGCCTCTGCCGTGATCCGCGTGACGAGAAACGCTGACATCGACCCGGACGGCGAGGGCGTCGAGGAGGAAGAGGACTACCGCCAGCACATGAAGAAGGTGCTGAAGCGCAGGCAGCGCCTGCAGCCCGTGCGTCTGGAGGTGGAGGGCTACCTCCCCGAGGAGCAGCTGGCCGAGGTTCAGGAGCGCCTTGGCCTCACGAGCGAGCGCGTGTTCCAGACTGACATGCCGCTCGACCTGGACGGCTACGTGTACGGGCTCGAGGGGAAGATCCCGGAGGCCTTCCGGGGCGCCCTCGTCTTCGACCCGTTCGTGCCGCAGGTCTCGCCCATGGTGGACGCCTCGCGTCCGATGCGCCCGCAAGTGGAGGACCACGATGTTCTTCTCACCTATCCCTACGAGAGCATGTCTCCCCTGCTGCAGCTTTTACGCGAGGCCTCCGGCGACGACGCGTGCATATCCATCAAGATCACGCTGTACCGCGTCGCGAAGCGCTCGAAGCTCTGCGAGAGCCTCATCGCCGCGTCAGAAAACGGCAAGGAGGTCACCGTCCTGATGGAGCTGCGCGCCCGCTTTGACGAGGCGAACAACATCGAGTGGGCGGACAGGCTGGAGCAGGCCGGCTGCACGGTGATCTACGGGCAGGAGGGCTTCAAGGTACACTCCAAGATCTGTCAGATCACCTACCACGACGCGTCGGGCATCAGCAGGATCACCTGCCTGGGCACCGGAAACTTCAACGAGAAGACCGCGAAGCTCTACTCGGACTTCATGCTGCTCACGGCGCACAAGGGCATCGCGGAGGATGGCAACACGTTCTTCAGGAACCTGTCCCTTGGCAACCTGAAGGGCAGCTACAGCTACCTGGGCGTAGCGCCGACAGGCCTGAAGCCGCTCGTCATGCGCGGCCTGAACCGCGAGATCGGCCGTGCGCGCGCCGGCGAGCCCGCGCAGGTGTTCATGAAGATGAACTCCCTTACCGACCGCGACGTGATCGACAAGATTTCCGAGGCGTGCCGCGCCGGCGTGCGCGTGATGCTGGTAATACGCGGCATCTGCTGCATCAAGGCAGACATCCCCGACAAGACGGAGGGGCTCATCGCCCACCAGATCGTGGGACGCTTCCTGGAGCACGCGCGCGTGTACGCGTTTGGCGTGGACACGGACATCCTGTACCTTTCCAGCGCGGACATGATGACCCGCAACACCGAGCGCCGCGTCGAGATCGCGTACCCCGTGCTCGACCCCGAGTGCAAGGAGCGCGTGATCGAGTTCGTGAACCTACAGCTTGCGGACAACGTGAAGGCCCGCAGGCTCACGCGCGAGGGAACGTGGGAGAAGCTGGCCCCCGCGCCGGACGACCCCAGGATCGACGCGCAGGAGCTGCTGCTGGCCAAGGCATACCTCCAGACCGAGGAGTACGCGGACGCCGCAGTTGACGCCTCCCTCGTGGCAAAGGCGAACCCGATGCTCGAGGCGGACGCGAGCCAGACGCTTCAGGCGCTGCCCCAGATTGGCCGCTACGAGGTGGACGTGGACGGCGAGCCGCAGGTCAGGACCCGTATCGTGACGCCAGAGGAGTTCGTGCGCGAGGAGCGCCAGATACTGGGCATAGGCGACGCGCAGGACGGCGCGACGCCGGCGGCGCAGCCCGATCAGCCCGCCGCTTCGGAACCGCCTGCGCCTGTGCCTGCCGCGCCCGCGGCGCCAAAGCACATGAGCCCGGCCGAGAAGGACGAGACGCCCTCCCCCGAGGAAGACGCCTCCAAGGACGGCCCCACGCCGGTTGCGACCCCAGAGGCCCCCGCGGCAAGCGAGCCCGAGCCCGCGCCCAAGCCTGCGCCCGCGCCACAGCCTGCGCCCGCACAGCATCCCGCACCTGTAGACGCCCGCGTGATCGAGGACGAGCCGCCTGCGGAGCATGAGACCCGCAATGATGCCCAGACCACGTCCATCGAGATCCGCAGGCCCAACCGCTTCGCAGTGGCCCTCAAGCTCATCGGGCTCGGCTTTGCGGAGCTCTTCACCGGAAACCTCACAAGAAGGAGTCGTTAGTGCCCACGCACCACAACCGCCGCGGCGGCAGCGCCCGCCAAAGGCCCGTTACCACTCCGCAGGCGCCCCTCCCCCAGCTGGGGCCCCTGCTCACGCTCAAGGTAGAGCGCCTCGCCTACGGGGCGGACGCCATCGCCCACACGGACGAGGGCAAGACGGTCTTCGTCCAGGGCGGCGTCCCGGGCGACACCGTAGAGGCGGCCCTCGTGCAGGACGGCCCGTCCTTCTCCAAGGCGCGCGTGACGCGCGTGCTTGAGCCGTCCACGGACCGCGTGCAGTCGCCGTGCCCGTTCGCGAGCGCCTGCGGCGGCTGCCCGTGGGCGTCCGTCTCGTACCAGGCGCAGCTCTCGGCCAAGCGCGACAACGTGGTGGACGCCCTCACACGCATCGGCCACTTCGATCCGGAGCGCGCGCGCCAGCTCGTGGCGCCATGCGTCCAGCCCGGCGAGCCGTGGGGCTACCGCAACAAGATCGAGCTCGCGTTCGAGCGCCGGGGCCAGCGCGCCGTCGTGGGCATGCACGACGCCGGCGGCACGGGCGTGGTCAAGGTGGACCGCTGCCTGCTGCTCGAGTCCCGCTACCAGAAGCTCGCGAAGGCCGTTTCCGGCGCGCTCTCGTACCTGGCAAACTCCCACGGGCTCGCCATCGACCGCGTGGGCATCCGCGCCTCCCGGCGCACCCGCGACGTCGAGGTGGCGCTCTGGACCGAGCCGGGTCCGTTTCCGCGCGCTCAGGCCGCAAAGGTCCTGGGCGACGCAACCTCGGCCACGTCCGTCGTGCGCGTGCTCACCAAGGGCCCGAAGAAGGCGCGCCGCGTCGTGGGCGTGGAGCGCCTGTCGGGCGCGGGCAGTTGGACGGAGCTCATCGCGGGCGAGCGCATGACCGTGTCCGCCCCCTCGTTCTTCCAGGTAAACACAAAGGGCGCCGAGAAGCTCGTGGAACTCGTGCTCGAAGGCCTTCAGCCAGGCGAGTCAGACGTCGCGATGGACCTCTACTCCGGCGCCGGGACGTTCACGCTGCCGCTCGCGCGCAGGACCTCGTGGGTGGACGCCGTCGAATCCTACGGCCCTGCCGTGCGCGACCTTAGGCGCAACCTCGAGCGCGCCGGCCTCGACAACGCGGACCCCGTGGGCGGCGACGCCGACCGCGAGTTCCCGGATTCCGACGCGGACGTGATCGTGGTTGATCCGCCGCGCGCAGGCCTTGCCCAGGACGTGGTTCGCAAGCTCTCCGACCAGCCTGCCCGCGCCATCGCGTACGTCTCGTGCGACCCCGCGACGCTTGCGCGCGACCTTGCGCGCTTCGAGCAGGAGGGCACGTTCGCGGTGGAATCCGTCACGCCCGTGGACCTGTTCCCGCAGACGTTCCACGTGGAGAACGTCACCATCCTGCGCAGACGCTGACGCGCGCCCCGCGCCGTGGACCGCGCCGCCGCTGGCCGAAAAATAAAATGAGATTGGGGCTAGAACTCAGGCGCCCTTTAGAGTAAAAAAGTCATGTAACCCACTTGGGTATGGGACCCAAGGGACTAGGAGAGGAATTCACCATGAAGGCTACTGTGAGCGAAGAGTGCATCGGCTGCGGCCTCTGCGAGAGCACGTGTGACGCCGTCTTCAGCATCGGCGACGAGGGCGTTGCCGTCGCCATCGAGGAGGACATCCCCGAGGAGTACGAGGATGCCGCCAAGGAGGCCGAGGAGGGCTGCCCCGTCGGCGCCATTACCGTCGAGTAGCCTCGGGCACGTCGCACCGCGATTCGCCTAGAATGTTGGGGTCGCCCTCGGGCGGCCCCGTTTTTTGTGCGACCCATGCCGCGCGCCCGCGTGCGCACGCGTCGTCGGAAAGGAACGCCATGATCCTGGCATCTGGCTCGCCCCGCAGGCTCGAGCTGCTACGGCAGATGGGCTTCTCGCCCGTCGTGCGCCCCGCAAACATCGACGAGACCCCGCTTGCCGGCGAGTCCCCCACCGACCTCGTGCTGCGCCTTGCGCGTCAGAAGGCGCGCGCATGCGAGAAGGACCTGCCCAAGGGGCTCCGGGGCCAGGTCGTGGTCGCGGCGGACACCACGGTGTGGATAGACGGCTTGGAGCTGGGAAAGCCCAAGGACGACGAGGACGCGCGTGCCATGCTGTCGCGCCTTTCCGGAAGGACGCACCACGTCTCGACGGGAGTGTGCGTGCTGGCGGCCGAGGGCGCGGTGTCGTTCGTGGAGACGAGCTCCGTCACGTTCTTCGAGCTTTCGCCAGAGCAGATCGACGCGTACGTGCAAAGCGGCGAGCCGCGCGACAAGGCGGGCGCGTACGGCATCCAGGGACGCGGACGGCTGCTCGTGAGCGGGATCGAGGGGGACTACTTCAACATCGTCGGGCTTCCCGTGGCGCGGCTCGCTCGAGAGCTGGACGCGCTTTTGGGAGTGGGCCCGGGAAGCGGCGCGTCAGTCGTTTGCGGTGCGCTGAGAGGAGAGCCATGTCAGGACAGGTAGGTTCGAACGGTATGAGGCCGGGTCGCGCGAATTGCAAGCCCATGGCGGGCGTCGCGCAGATCGACGGCGTGTACGCCGCGAGCGTCACGAACGAGGAGGCAGGAACGGGCTGCACCGTGATCGTGTGCCCGAAGGGCGCCACGGGCGCCGTGGACGTGCGCGGAGGGGCTCCCGCCTCGCGCGAGACGGACCTGCTGAGGCCCGAGGAGACCGTGGACGTGCTGCACGCCGTCGTGCTTTCTGGTGGCAGCGCGTTTGGGCTTTCCGCCTCGTGCGGCGTAGCGGAGGAGCTGGAGCGCCGCGGCATCGGCGTGGACGTGGGAGTGGGCCGGGTGCCCATCGTGTCCTCCGCGTGCCTGTTCGACCTTGCGTGCGGTGCCTCGGACGTGCGGCCCACGGTCGCGGACGGCGCGCGTGTCGCGGCGCTGGCGCTTGACGGGCCGCGCGAGGCACTTTCGTGCGGAAACCACGGCGCCGGCACGGGATGCACCGTCGGCAAGTTCCTGGGGCCCGAGCGCGCCATGAAGGCCGGCCTGGGCGAGCACGTGGAGCGTGCGGGCGAGCTTGTGTGCGGCGCCGTCGCGGCCGTGAACGCGCTGGGAAACGTCGTGGACCCCGAAAGCGGCGCGCCCGTGGCAGGTGCGCTTGCCGAGGATGGCCACACAGTCGCAAGCGACGCGGACGCGATCGCCGCCGTTGCGGCCGCGGCGCCGTGGCTGAGGTCCAACACGACCATCAGCTGCGTGGTGACGAACGCCCGTCTGACGAAGGCGCAGGCCACGAAGGTGGCTCAGATGTCCGCCGACGCGTACGCACACGCCATCAGGCCCACGCACACCACAAACGACGGCGACACCGTGTTCGTGATGGCGACGGGCGAGGTCGAGGCGCCGGTGGACGCGGTGGGCATGCTTGCCGTGAGGGCCCTCGAGGGCGCCATCGTGCGCGGCGCGCGCGAGGCACGCTCCGCGTATGGCTTCACCGCGGCCTGCGACCTCTGACGCAACAAAGGGGCCGCGTTCTTCTCGCCCACGGCGCGTAACGTGTTACCTATCGGCAATCTTTGGCGCGAGCGGGGGCCGCGTTTTGCGCTCTGATACACTCACGTTGTCACATTGGTTACCTGTCACGCCTGCGCCGGCGTCAAAGCCAGCGCAGGCACCTATGGGGTTTTATGCCTACCAGCTCATCGTCTGAACCCGGCATGCTCACCAGGCTCTCGTGCACCGTCGAGGAGATGGGCCTCGCCCTCGACGACGTGGTCATCCTCCTGGCGTGCAACGAGTACTTCGTTCCGTACACCGCGGTGGCCATCCAGTCCATCGTCGAGCACATGTCGCCGGATCGTCACTACGACATCGTGGTGCTTACGCGCGACCTGACGCAGCGCACCATCGACTCCCTTGTGGGGCACCTTCCGTACCCCAACATGTCGCTTGGCTTCCTGAACCCGGAGGTCGCGCTCAAGGGCACGAAGCTTCCCCACCACGGCCACTTCAGACCCGAGACGTTCTTTCGCCTGCTGGCGCCGTGGCTTCTGCCCAACGTGAAGAAGGCCGTGTACCTGGACAGCGACCTCGTGGCGCTCACGGACGTGGCGGAGCTGTTTGACACGGACGTCGAGGGGTGCCTGTTGGGTGCCACGCGCGACGCGGACACCGTGGGCATGATGCTGGGCTACGACGGCACCGTGGGGCCGTACCTCGAGAACGAAATCAAGCTCACGGACCCCATGCAGTACTTCCAGGCGGGTGTGCTCGTGATGAACCTCGAGGCGTTCCGCTACGCGTTCACGGTCGCGGACATGCTGAGCCTCTCCACCGTGCGCGTGTGGCGCTGGCTGGACCAGGACATCCTGAACATGCTGGCCGACGGCAACTACGTCCGCGTGGACATGCGCTGGAACACCCTGATGGATTGGAAGGGCATAAGGCGCGAGAAGATCATCGCCCAGGCCCCGGAGGAGCTCCGCGAGCAGTACGAGGCGGCGCGGCAGGACCCCGCCATCGTGCACTACGCCGGCCCGGACGACCGCCCGTGGGACTACCCCGACTGCGACATGGGCGCCTACTTCTGGGACTACGCCAAGAGGAGTGCGTTCGCCGACGTTCTGGAGGAGCGCCTGCGGCAGTCCCAGACCACCGTCGCGGGCAAGCTGGACCGCGCGAAGGTGAGCGTGATCTTCAAGGGAATCATGCCACTGGTTGACAAGACGTTCCCTCCCGGCTCGAAGCGCCGCACGAGGCTCATCAAGGGCTACGTCGCGATCGGCGGCGACCTGGGGTAGCGGGCGCCGGGCGCCACGTGGCGTGCGCCAGCCGCGCGTTAGTGGTGCGGAGGTCGCACTTCCGGAAGTGCGACATTATTCCACAAGCCTTCTACCTGCAAAAACGTCAAAAAGGGACCCGTCGCACTTCGCGAAGTGCGACGGGTCCACGCAATGGACGTCTCGTGTGGGCGAGTCTCGCCCCCCGAAGTCTCCCTAGTTGAACTTCACGAGCTTCTGGGCGGCCTTGTACAGACCGATGGTGGTCTTCTCGCCCACCTTTGTGGGAAGGTTCGTGAACGTGCCGACGACACCGTGCTTCGCATGGCGGTACATGCGCGGGTCGTACGCCTTGAGCTCCGCCCAGAGCTTGTCGAGCTCGTCCATGGCGTCAGGACGGTCGGAAAGGCGCGAGAACACGGAGCAGATCGCCATGATGATGGTGAAGTAGCTCAGCATGTAGCTGCGGAGCTTCGCGCTGCTGATGTCGTCGTAGAGGTGGTACGACTTCATCATGATGCGCGCGACGCGCCAGTAGTGGTCGATGCGCGAGGTGAGGACCTTCTCGTTCACGGACTGGTCCTCGCGGCCGATGAAGTAGCGATACAGGTCGACCGGCAGGTAGTAGAGGGTCTTGCAGCGCGGGAACGGCACGTACGCGTAGATGTTGTCCACGTAGAACGTGTGGGGCGGCATGGGCAGGCCGCCGTCGCGCAGGACGTCCGCGCGATAGCACAGCGAGTGCATGAGCAGGTACTTGCTCATGGTGAAGTGGCCGATCTCATCCCAGGTGAAGATCTTGTTCTTCGGGAGTGCCTCGTAGCTGACGAAGTTCTGCTTGCCGTCCTCCACGTGCTCGTACACGTAGTTGGATATGACGAGGTCCACCCTCGTGCCAAGCTCCTCGAAGCGCCTGAGCTGCTTTAGGAGGGCCTTCAGCGCGTCCGCGTCCACCCAGTCGTCCGAGTCGACCACCTTGTAGTAGGTGCCGTCCGCGTTCTCGAGCCCCTTCATGACGGCGATGCCGTGACCGCCGTTCTCCTGGTGGACGGCCTTCACAATGCCGGGGTACCTTCGCTCCCAGTCCTGCGCCTTCGCAAGGGTGTCGTCCTTGGTGGAGCCGTCGTCCACGACGATGATCTGGACGTCCTCCGCATAGTCGCTGCCCTCGAGTATGGACGAGATGCAGTGGTCCATGTACGCGGACGAGTTGTAGCACGGTATGCCGAAGCTCAGAATCTTGTTCATATGGTTCCTACATGCCAAAAGCCGGCCGACGCACAAGCGACGGCCGGCACCCTATCGTTTGTCCCTAGTGGTTCGCGATGAGATCGTCGGACAGCTCGAGCGCGGACGCCGTGACGCCGTCCATGTCGTAGTAGCGGTACTCCGCGAGCCTTCCGACGACGTGGAAGTTCAGGATGTCCTCCACGCGCGCCTTGTAACGCTTGTACAGCTCGATGTTCTGCGGCTCGTTGATCACGTAGTACGGGGTCTCACCCACGCCGGGCAGGTACGTCCTGGAGTACTCGCGCAGAATCGTGGTCTTGCCGGGAACGACCTGGCCGGTCATGTTCTTGAACTCCGTGATGCGGGTGAAGTTCTCGGACACGGTGTAGTTGACGGTGCCGACCGGCTGGAACTGGTCCTCGTCCAAGGTCTCGAACACCATGTCGACCGTGCGGTACGGAAGCGCGCCGAGGTCGAAGCCAAACAGCTCGTCAAGGGCGCCCGTGTAGATGACCTCGCCGCCGTACGGCTGGCCGCACACGTTGACGTGGCCGTCGCCCAGGGAGAGCAGGTCGCGGGCGTCCACGTCCAGGAAGACGGAGATGAGGTCGTGGTCGAGCATGTGCTCGAAGAGGTCCGTGTACGAGACGGCAGGCATGCCCTGGTGCGGGGCCTTCGGGAAGTAGCGGTCGTCGTCGCCCACGAAGACGGGGACGCGGCCCATGACGGACGGGTCGATCTGGTCGGGCGTCTTGCCCCACTGCTTCATGGTGTAGTGCAGGAAGACGTTCTCGTACACGTAGTCCGCGACTTCCGCGAGCTCGGGGTCGTTCTTCTCCCTGAGGTCCATGATGGGGACCTTCTTGTCCTCGCCGAAGGCCGCAACGAGCTTCTGGTACAGGCGCTCGCCCTTCTCGTCGCCAAACGCGAGCTTCAGGGACTGGTGGTTGAAGGGCACCGGCATCAGCGTGCCGTGGATGTTGGCGAGGACCTTGTGGTTGTAGTCCGTCCACTCCGTGAAGCGCGAGAGGTACTCGTGCACGCGCTCGCTCTGGGTGTGGTAGATGTGCGGACCGTACTTGTGAATCAGCACCCCGGCGTCGTCCAGGCAGTCGTAGGCGTTGCCGGCGATGTGGTCCCTGCGCTCGATGATGGCAACCTTGTCGCCGCAGGCCTCCGCAAGGCGACGTGCGCATACAGCGCCGGCGAATCCCGCGCCCACGACGATGACGTCGTAGCTCTGGGGGTTGAAGCCCTCGGGAAGACCTTTGGTGATACCCATGTCGATTGATTCCCTTCATGTACCGGTGCCGCCATCCACGGCGGCGACCATTGCTCTGGCCCGCACGCGGCGGGCGTTCACGGAGCCGATTCTATCACGAGGGCATATAATACAGGACTGCCGGGGAAAATACCCAGCCGACGTGCACAATCGTCGTTCAAGAGCGTGGCTTTGGCCACGTACGGCAAGGCAAAGGAGCTTTAATGAGCGATTTTCTGGAAAGAATGAAGAAGGCTGCCAAGTCCAGCAAGAAGACGATCGTCCTTCCCGAGGGCGAGGACCCCAGGACCATCGAGGCCGCCAAGAAGATCGTCGCGGAGGGGCTGGCGAACCTCGTCATCCTAGGCGACCCCGACAAGATCGACGTGGAGGGCGTCACGGTCATCGACCCGCGTAGTGCCGAGAAGCATGACGAGTACGCCGCCGCGTTCGCAGAGCTCCGCAAGAAGAAGGGCGTCACGCTGCCCGAGGCCATGGAGCAGATGAACGACGCCACCTACTTCGGCACCATGATGGTGAAGATGGGCGACGCCGACGGCCTGGTCTCCGGCGCCTGCCACTCCACCGCCAACACGCTGCGCCCGGCGCTGCAGATCCTGAAGACCGCCCCCGGCACGAAGCTCGTGTCCGCCTTCTTCATCATGTGCACCGACAAGGCCGAGTACGGCGACGACGGCACCCTTCTGTTTGCCGACTGCGGCCTGAACATCGACCCCACGGCGGACGAGCTGTCCGAGATTGCCATCGCGTCCGCGGGATCGTGGGAGAAGTACATGGGCACCCAGCCGAAGGTGGCCATGCTGTCCTTCTCCACCATGGGCTCCGCCAAGGGCGAGGTGCCGACGAAGGTCCAGGAGGCGACCGAGCTCGCCCACGAGAAGGCCCCCGAGCTCGCCGTCGACGGCGACCTGCAGCTCGACGCGGCGCTCGTGCCGTCCGTCGCCGCGCTGAAGGCCCCGGGATCTGACGTCGCCGGCAAGGCGAACGTCCTGGTCTTCCCGGACCTCGAGGCCGGCAACATCGGCTACAAGCTCGTCCAGCGCTTCGCCGGCGCCCAGGCGTACGGCCCGATCCTGCAGGGCATCGCGAAGCCGGTGAACGACCTTTCCCGCGGCTGCTCCGCAGACGACATCGTGGGCGTCGTGGCCATCACCGCGGTCCAGGCCCAGATGGCAGAGTAGCCAGCCGCAAGAGCGACCCGCGCACGCCATGCGTGCGCAACGGGGGCGCCGCCGCAGACCACGTGCTGCGACGGCGCCCCCTTCTTGTCGATGGTCCCGACCGCGCGCGGCGACGCGGGCGGCGCGGGCCTACGCCACGTCCGCGCGGCGAGCCGTTGCCTGCTCCCGTGCGCTACTCCCCCGCCGCGGGAGCCTCCTCCGCCTGGCGGATCCACTCCGCGGGCATCATCCAGCCGTGCTGGTCCGTGTGCAGGAGCTTCTCGGCACGCTCGCTCAAAGGCTCGCCAAAGTACTCCTTGTAGCACCTCACGATGTCCGGGTTCTCGTAGGAGTTGCGGTACTTCGCCACGCGGTCCAGGCCGTACAGCACCTTGCCACGGGGCCCCGCAAGCTCCTCGCCGTCGTGAATCGGCTGCCCGCCGCCGCCCACGCATCCACCGGGGCATGCCATGACCTCGACGAAGTCGTAACTCACCTCGCCGCTGACGATGGCGTCGCACAGGTCCTTCGCGTTCTGCAGGCCGGACGCCACCGCGACGCGGACCTTGGTGCCGTCCATGTCGAACGTGGCCTCCTTCCAGCCCCTCAGGCCCCTGACCTCGTCGAACATGTCGTCCTTCGGCACCTTGCCCGTCACGATGTGGTACGCGGTCCTCAGGGCCGCCTCCATGACGCCGCCGGTCGCGCCAAAGATGATGCCGGCGCCCGTGCCGTAGCCAAGCGGCTCGTCAAACGGCTCGGGCTCGAGGTTCGCCACGTCCACGTGGTCGGCGCGCAGCATGCGCGAAACCTCGCGCACCGTCAGCACGCAGTCCACGTCCGGGTCGCCGCAGGCGTCGTTCATGTTGGGATACGCGCACTCCGCCTTCTTCGCGACGCATGGCATGATGGAGAGCGAGAAGATCTTGTGCGGGTCGATTCCCAGCATCTCGGCGTAGTAGCTCTTCACCACAGCGCCAAACATCTGCTGCGGGCTCTTGCTCGTCGAGACGTCGTCCACCAGCTCCGGGTAGTGCGCCTTCACGAAGCGCACCCAGCCCGGACAGCACGACGTGAACATCGGGAAGCCAGAGCCGCCGTTCGCGTTTCTGCGCATGTGCTCCAGGAGCTCGGTCCCCTCCTCCATGATGGTGAGGTCCGCCGAGAAGTCCGTGTTCACGATGTAGTCAAACCCCATCGGGCGCAGCGCCGCCACCATGTGCTGGATGGTGGCCTTCTCGTCCGAAAGCCCCCAGTGCTCGGCCCAGCTCGTCCTGACCGAGGGCGCTATCTGCACGATCGTGGTGACGTCCGGGTCGGCGAGGGCGTCGTACACGCGCATGACGTCGTCGCGCTCGCGCAGGGCGCCCGTCGGGCAGTGCGTGATGCACTGGCCGCACAGCGTGCAGTCCACGTCGTGGATGTTCGCGCCGCCGGCAACGTCCACCAGGGTGTGGGTCGCGCGGTTCGTGATGCCCCAGATGTGGGACGCCTGCACCTTGTCGCAGATCTGGATGCAGCGCATGCACCGTATGCACTTGTCGTTGTTGCGGATGAGCGGGAAGTCGTGCGGCCACGGCGTGTTCGCAAGGATGCTCTTGTACGGGGAGTCGATGATTCCCAGGTCGTTCGAGACCTCCGCCAGCTTGCAGTTGCCGCCCCTCGCGCACGTGGTGCACGTGGTGTCGTGCTGCGCCAGCAGAAGCATCACGTTCTCGCGACGCGCAAGGCGCACCTTCGGGCTGTTCGTCTTGATGCTCATGCCGTCCAGCACGTAGTTGTTGCACGAGGCCACGAGCTGGTCCACGCCCTCGACCTCGACCACGCACACGCGGCACGAGCCGATCTCGTTGATACCCTTGAGGTAGCAGAGCGTCGGGACGTTCTGCCCCGCCTTGCGGCACGCGTCCAGAATGGTCGTGTTGCCGGGAACCTGCACCTGCTTGCCGTCGACCGTGACGGTCACGATCCTCTCCGCGTCCTTCGCGGAGACCTTGGTCTTAAGCTGCTCTACCATTCCACGATCCTCCCGCCACGGAACGCGCCGTACCCAAAGTGGTCGCAACGCAGGCACCTGGAGCACTCCTGCATAACCTCCTCGGTCGTGAGGCCGTTCTCGATCTCGTCAAAGTCGCCCTTGCGTTCCTCCGCCTCGCGGAAGGTGGTCTCGCAGCGACCGCACTCCATCTTGCCCTGGAACTGCACCTGCGGGATGTCCACGTCGAGCTCGATCTTGTGCTCGAAGCCCAGGTAGCTGTCAATGTTGCCCGCGGCGACCTTGCCGGCGTTGATTGCGCGGATCACGGTGGCGGGGCCGGTCTGGCAGTCGCCACCCGAGAACACGCCGTCGAGCCCAGGAACCTCGGCCGCGGCGTCGGTCACGATTCGTCCCCACTTCGTCTGGACGCCGCGCTCCTCGAACGGCTTCGAGTCGATCGCCTGGCCAATGGCCACCATCACGCGCTCGCAGGGGATGGTCACCTCCGGCTTGTCCGCGGGACGCGGAGAAGGACGGCCCCTCTTCACCTCACCGATGATCTGGGGCTGCACCACGAGACCGTTCACCTTGCCGTCCTCGCCGACGGAGATGCGCAGCGGGGCGTTCAGCTCCAGCAGCTCGCAGCCCTCCGCCTGGGCGCCGGCGATCTCCTCGTCCTGCGCGGTCATGTCCGCCACGCGACGGCGATAGATGATGGAGACCTTCTCGGCGCCGCAGCGCACGCTCGTGCGCGCGACGTCCATCGCCACGTTGCCGCCGCCCACGACGCAGACGCGCTGGCCGGTGTAGTCCGGCATCTCGCCGTCGCCCACGGCCCTCAGCATCTGCACGGCGGACTCGACGCCCTCGGCGTCCTCGCCCTCCAGCCCCAGCTTCTTGTCGGCGTGGGCGCCAATCGCCAGGTACACGGCGTCGTACTTCTCGCGCAGTGCCGCGACGTCCGTCACGGGCGAGTCGAGCTCTACGTCGATGCCGCGGTCCAAGATCCACTGGATCTCGCCCTCCAGGCGCTCGCGCGGGAGCCTGTACGCCGGGATGCCGTAGCGCAGCATGCCGCCAAGGTGGTGTCGCTGCTCCAGGATCGTGACGTGATGCCCCATGAGCGTGAGGTAGTAGGCGCAGCTCAGGCCGGCCGGGCCACCTCCCACGACCGCGATGCTCTTTCCGGTGGGCTCCGCCATGCTGGGAGCGTAGTCCCCCTCCATATGCTCGCAGGCGTAGCGCTTGATGGCACGGATGTTCATCGGGTCGTCCACCATGCCGCGACGACAGTTCATCTCGCACGGGTGCTCGCACACGAGGCCGCAGACCAGCGGCAGCGGGTTGTCCTTGCGAATGAGCCTCACGGCGTCGGTGTTCCTGCCGGCGCGCACGAGCGCTATGTAGCCCGGGATGTCGACGCCTGCCGGGCAGCCAGACACGCACGGCACGAGCTGGGACTGAGTAAATCCGCAGGCACGCTGTGTGACGTGGTGAACGAAGTCGTCGTGGAAACCGCGGATGGCCTTCAACGCCATTGCGCCCGCCTCGTAGCCGATGGCGCAGTCGGCGGAAAGGTAGATGCTCCTCGCAAGCCGCTCGATGTCGTCGAGCGTCTGCATGGTGGCCTTGCCGGTGAGCACGTCCGACAGCATGTGCCTAAGCATCCTTAGACCCACGCGGCACGGCGTGCACTTGCCGCAGCTCTGCGTCGAGCACATGTCGACAAAGGCCATCGTGAACTCCACCGGGCATGGCGCCAGCGAGCTCACCGCGAGGCGACGACCAACCGCGTCGTGCAGCTCGTCCATGATCTGCTGCGCCTCGCTACGTTCCATTACGTGCATTCTTGCCATAGTTCCCCCAATCGTGGCAAGTCGTCGGGAGCCTCGTCAGCTCCCCAAAAAACAGGGGGACGCCGGACAGCGCCCCCCTCAATAACCTATATCACTTGCGATTGATGGTCATATTTACCATCGGCAAGATGTCGTGAATCGACGGTGAATAACCAGCCGGCTACATATCCTCGGCAAAACCACTACTTCGACAGCGGATGCGGACCTGCCGCACGCACCTCCTCCGTCATGGAGGTCAGGCGCTTCTGGGCGTTCTCCTCGAACATGCGCGCGAGCTTCTCCGCGGTCTTATCGTACGCATCGGCATCCGCCCACGTGGCCTGCGGGTTCAGGAGCTCAGCGGGGACGCCGGGGCACTCCGTCGGCACGTCCACGTTAAAGCGGTCGTCGTGTACGAACTCGCACTCGTCGATGATGCCGGACTGCGCGGCCTCGACCATGCGGCGCGTGTACTTCAGCTTCACGCGGCTGCCCACGCCGTAGGGACCGCCGCTCCAGCCGGTGTTCACCAGGTAGACGCGGGTGCCGCCCGTGCTGATGCGCTTGCCGAGCATCTTTGCGTACACCATGGGGTCAAGTGGCATGAACGGCTCGCCAAACAGCGAGGAGAACGTGGGCGTCGGCTCCTTGATGCCGCGCTCCGTGCCGGCGACCTTCGAGGTGAAGCCGGTCATGAAGTGGTACATGGCCGAGTTCTCGTCCAGCTTCGAGATTGGGGGCAGCACGCCGAACGCGTCGCACGTGAGGAAGATCACGACGTCTGGGGTGCGCTTCGCGACGCCCTTGACCACGGCGTTGTCGATGAACTCCACGGGGTACGCAACGCGGCCGTTCTCCGTGAGCGAGGTGTCGAAGTAGTCGGGCTTGCGCGTCTTCGCGTCGATCACGACGTTCTCGCAGATGGAGCCGAACTTGATCGCGTTAAAGATCTGAGGCTCGGTCTCGGGCGTGATGTTGATGGTCTTCGCGTAGCAGCCGCCCTCGATGTTGAAGACGGAGTCGTCCGCCCAGCCGTGCTCGTCGTCGCCAATGAGGAGCCTGTCCTCCGCGGCGGAAAGCGTGGTCTTGCCCGTGCCGGAGAGGCCAAAGAACACCGTGGTGCCATGGCTGCGGGGGTTCATGTTGCACGAGCAGTGCATGCTCAGGACGTTGTTCTCGACCGGGAGCAGGTAGTTCATCATCGAGAAGATCGACTTCTTGATCTCGCCGGAGTACTGCGTGCCCACGACAAGGATCTCGTGGCGCTCGAAGTTGAGGAGCACCGCGGCCTCGGAGTTCGTGTCGTACTCCTTCGGGTCGAGCTTCAGCATGGGTGCGGCCATCACGACGAAGTCCGCGTCGCCAAAGTTCTTAAGCTCCTCCTCCGTCGGGCGCACGAGCATCTGCCTCATGAAGAGCGCCTGGCTCGCGAGCTCGCACAGGCCCAGCACCTTGCGGGCGTAGCGGCGGTCGGCGCCCGCGAGCGCGTGGACCATGAAGATCCTGCGTTCAGATAGGTAGCCGATGACCTCCGCCCTGATCTTCTCGTATCCCTCGACCGTGAAAGGCACGTTCACGCTGCCCCACGCGATCTTGTCGTGGACGTCGGGCGTGTCGACGATGAAGCGGTCGTGCGGGGAGCGGCCCGTGTACGCGCCGGTTATGACGCGCAGGCTTCCCGTCTCCGTGAGGGTTCCCTCTCCGCGCTCGAGCGCCTTCTCGACGAGCGCCGCCGTGGAGCCGTCGATGACCGTCCTGTCATCGGTGTGGTTGATGCCGTACTTTGCAAGCTCCTCAATTACCATTGGACCTCCAAAAGACGAACATGGACTCTTCACATATGACATTTTGAACCTATTACCTCCAAGTTAGGAGAGAGTTTACAATCAAGTCATCCGCAAGTTTTTGCGGCCGAGAAGATCTGCCATCCGCGCCTTTGGCCGCATGCCAGAAGGAGGAGTCATGTCGTTGCACTCGTGCGAGGCCGGCGGCCTCGCGTTCACGGTCGATTCCAAGGGAGCGCAGCTCATGAGCCTGCGCAAGGACGGGCGCGAGTACCTGTGGCAGGGCGACCCCGCGTGGTGGCCGCGCAGGGCGCCCGTGCTCTTCCCCATCGTCGGCAACATCCGCGACGACCGCGCCCACTCCCAAAGGGGCGAGGTGCGCCTGGGGCGCCACGGCCTCGCGCGCAACTGCGAGTTCGACGTGCTGGACTGCGCGGATGCCGCGCTGTCGCTGCGCCTTCGCTCCTCCGCCACGACGCGCGAGTCCTTCCCGTACGACTTTGAGCTCGACATGACCTATGCCGCCGCGGACGGGCGACTCACCCAGACGTTTGCGGTCACGAACGTCGGGAACGCTGACCTGCCGTTCGTGCTCGGCGGCCACCCCGCGTTCAACGTCCCCGTCGCGGCCGGCGAGGGCGAGTCCTTCTCGGACTACCGCCTCGAATTTTCGCAGCCGTGGACGTACGCAAGCCCGCGCATCGACACGTCGTCCGGCCTGCTAGACTTCCAGGACCGCTTCCAGCTCCTGGAAAACGCGGACACCCTGGCGCTGACGCACCGCCTGTTCGACGTGGACACGCTCGTGTTCGAGGACGTGCCCGGCCGCTCCGTGCGGCTGGTGGGACCCGCCGGCCACGGGATGCAGGTCGACTTCGACGGCTTCGACTACCTGGGCGTCTGGTCCGCCGCAAACGATGCGCCGTTCGTGGCGCTCGAGCCCTGGACCGGCTGCGCCACCGCGACCGACGAGGACGACGAGTTCGAGCACAAGCGCGGCATGACGACGCTTTCGCCGGGCGAGAAGCACTCGTGGTCGTTTTCGCTCATGCCCCTGTAGGCTACGGCGGCAACGTCATTGATTGTGCTGGACAGCCCCTTTCCAACCAAGGCTACGAACGGTCCCCACCGACGACGCGACCGATCCGTCGGTGGGGACCTGTTTCATACCGCTTCACGCGAAATGGCGCCTATAGCCTTATCACCTTGTCACAGACATCCAGCAGCTCGTCGTCATGGGTGACGACGATGGTAATCCTGTTGGCCTTGTCCCGTTTGAGCACGCTCGCAAGCGCAGCCCTGCTTTCGGCGTCGAGGGCAGAACTCGGCTCGTCCAGAAGAAGCACCTCCGGACTCTTGAGCATGGCTCGCACGATGGAAACCTTCTGCTGCTCCCCACCCGAAAGAGCGGGATGCGTGTCGTCCAGGACAAGCTGCGTTCCGTCGGGGTTTCGAAGGACCTTCTGAAGGCCCACGTCTTCCGCAAGCGAAATCACGCGCGCCTCCTCTACGTCAGCGCCGCACAGCAGGGTGAGATTCTCCCACAGGGTGCCGGAGACAATCGTGGGATGCTGGTCTACAAAGCCAATGGTGCTCTTACGCAGCTCGTACTGATCAAGGTCCCCCAGTTGCTCGCCTCCGATAACGACCTCTCCATCCACCGTACCGCGAAGCTCCCCTGCCATCGTGCGCAGCAGCGTTGTCTTACCTGATCCGTTTGTGCCCGTGATGCCATAGACGAGGCCCCTTGCGAAGTGCGCGTTAACGCCTTGCAGCGTGTAGGCGTCCTCTCCAGGCCAGCGTTGGCTCACCTCACTCAGCTCGATGGTCGGCACGGACCGTGCCGTTCCTGTCCCCACAGGCTCCTCGTCGAGCTTCTCGAGCTCATTCATACGCTCATAGTGGACCTTGGCGCCCTGCAGGTCTTTGCCGAAGGCGCCAAACAGCGCCTGCACGGACGCGGCGATGGAACCGAAGTACCCGACTGCGGTTGCCACGTACCCAGGTTCCATCCGTCCGTTCGCGACCTCAAGAGCAGCGACAAGAACTACCGCGCTCGTGGACAGTCCTACGACGAGCTCATATGCCAGGGAAGCCCTCGCGCCTACCCTATTCGACTCGTACATGGTCTCCCTGACGTCGAGAAATGCGTCATCGAGCCGTGATAGGCTGTTCCTAAACAGCGAGTTCCTACGAATGAACTCCGCAAGTAGCAGCTGTCTCAGCGCAACAGACGAATAGTTCGACATTTTTTGAACAAATTTGCTGCTGGCATCGTGGAGGGACATCTTGAACGCCGCGACAACGATGGTGGTGCGACAGCTAAAACAAGCGAGGCAAAAAACAGCGTCTGGCTTATCGAGAAGAGCACGGCAAGCATTATCAGCAGAAGGCACCCGTGTTCGAGGATTCCAGTCATGGCACTCATGAACCACATTGCAAGTCCATTGGAATCGTCGTCCAAGCGACGCCTCCAATAGCCTGGGTCAAAGTCCATATAAAACGTTACCGGTAAGTGTTGAATATGACTGGTGGCGCCCCTCTCGATCTGATAGGAGGAGTCCGCCTCGATATAGGTATAAAGCAGAGACGAGAGATAATAGCAGACTGCCTGCACGCAATAGACCACTGCCAACAAAATGCAAAGTCCTATAAAGACGGTGGAGTCGCAGGACCTCCCGACAAGAAGGTTAATCACCACTCCAGTGAGATATGGCAGAAGAACCGAGCAGGTCATAGCAATCAGGCATAGCAGAGAGTAGCCCATGAGCCTGCGTTTGACTTTTATGCTGTGCCAACAGTATGTGATGAGTTCAAGCATCGTCAC
>CACWMM010000023.1:0-52070 GCA_902761955.1 uncultured Olsenella sp.
CACTCGGACGTCGACGCGATTCTGGACGAGCAGATAGACCTCCTGCGCGAGGAGATCGAGAAGAGCGTGAGCAGGTACCACAAGGCGCTCGCGCTTGGCCGCGCGAAGGACCGGGACGCGCTGGAGCGACTGTTCAGACACATCGCCGCATTCGAGCTGACGTTTGCGGGGGACGACGGGCCGGACTCCGCGCTAGACCTCCCCGAGATGGAGCTGCTGGTGGAGCTGATGTACGGACCCGGCAGCTACGAGGGCATACGCGGACTTCTGTAACAGGTCCGTTTCAACGCAGGAAGACGAGCGAAAGGAAAACGAATGCATGGGACGAAACTGACGGCGGCAGTTGCGACCGGGGCCGTCCTCGTGGCGCTGTGCGCCTGCGGCAATGCGCCGGCCGGAAGCCAGGGCAAGGCCACGGCGAGCGCGCCGGCACAGCAGACGAAGACCGTGCAGATAAAGAAGTCGCCGGACAAGTACACCCACTACGTTAAGAACTACGTGGGCATGAACGCCGCCAACGTTGGCTACATGGCGATGGACGGCAGGAGGCACGATGAGTACGGAAACGGCGTCCATCCCGTAATCGTCTTCGTGACCCCGGACGGAACCCACATAGACTCCAGCGACTCTGAGTCCAAGCTGCTGAGAAAGTATAGGGTGTCGAACCAAAACGTCGCGCCAAACACCAAGATCAAGTCCACCTTCGACAAAGACGAAGACGGCACGGAGTATGACAACCTGACCACATGGAACAGCTTCGACGAGATCGTGCTTGCCGTGGACGAGGTTGGCAAGAGCGGTAATTCGACCGACATGACCAAGATCAAGGCGTCGCCCAACAACACCACGGCATACATCCGCGACTACGTAGGTCGAAACCTCGCCGATTGCGGATACGTGTCGCTGACCGGAAAGTTTGTCGACGGCTACGTGGGCGGAAGCTACGTTCAGCTAGACGTCAACGCGAGCGATGGCTCTTACGTGGACGTGTCCGACAGCAAATCCCTCAGCCAGTACAGGGTGACCGCCCAGAGCGTGGAGCCAAACACCGAGCTCACGTTCGAGCACGAGAAGGACGAAGACGGCACGGAGTACTCGAACCTGGCGATCAACCAGTCGATCAGCTCCATCACGCTTTCCGTCGAGAAGATCTCTAAGTAGCGACTGACGCAACCCCGCTATCCGCGTGCGGAGCCGGCTTGCACCATAGACCGGCTCCGCACGCACTAACTGAAAAGTCCTTGACCCCCCCCCGACCTCTCAACTAGGGTGAGAAAACATGGCGACGGGTCGCCCACACCGCTTGGAAGGAAATGAAATGGAACAGGACACCAAGATTCGCTCTACCATCGAGACGGCACGGAAGAACAGGGTTCCCCTTATCGTGATAATCCTCGTGCTGATAGTGGTGGGAGGATACGCAGGCTACCGCATCGGGTCGGCCATGAGCCCCAAGGTGAGCGGTGTCGAAGCCAGAAACGAGCGAGTCACCACTGTCGATGCGGTCTTCGAGCAGGTCCAGGCCCAAGGCACGCTTGTGTGCGCCAGCCAGAGCTATGATCTCTACTCAAAGGTCGAGTTCCCTTCACCAAGAACAAGTACTGGATGCGCTACGTGGGCACCATACAGGCAGGCGTCAATCTGAAGACCGCCAAGTTCACTTCTCAGAACAAGGACAAGAAGAGCGGCTTGCCAAAGAGCGTCGTCGTGGAGCTGGACGCACCCAAGATTATCTCGAACACGCCCGACATGGACAAGACCGAAATCGTGGACCAGGAGAACAACATCCTCAACCCCATCGATCCAGACAGCGTTGTCGACCTGCAGAAGCACTGCATCGAGCAAAGCAACAAAGACGCGCTTAATGGCGGGCTCATCGACCAGGCGAAGACGTTCGCCAAGCAGAACCTTCAGACGATGCTGAGGGGCGCGATGGGCTCCGACGTCAAGGTCACCATCAACTGGAGGTCGTAGTGGCAAAAGATAGAGACAGAAACTAGCGAACAAGATCGCCAGCCTCGGGGTTGCCCGGGACTGGCGATCACCTTTTAGCGCATGGATTGCACGCGCTGGCTGCGGCGTGACCGATACGCCTACGCGAGCGAGCCCATCGGGTCCCACGGGGCGAGCACCGTGGGCTCCTCCGTCTCGTAGGTATGACGCTCCTCCTCCGTCAGGTACTTCTTGTCGACGACCACCTGGTAGACGTACTCGTCAAACCACGCGTCGGACAGCGTGTCGAAACCGTCGCGACCATGGTCCTTGCCCCAGGAGTTCTCCACCTTCCAGAGCGTGGGCCCGCCCTTCTCGTCCAGACGGACGCCCTCCAGCACCATGGCGTGGGTCATGAGGCTCTCGCCGTAGTCCAGGCGCTCGGCCTTGTCCATGCAACCCTCCACGGGAAATCCGAAGAGCGCGTCCACGTCGAGTGCCGCCGTGTCCATGATGCCCTCATCTTGCAGATAGCTTTGCGCGACGTCGCAGCCAAACCACACGGGCAGGTCGTCCTTGAGCTGCGCGATGGCGACGCGCTTGAGCTCCGCGGGCGGCAGGTTGAGGTAACGCACGCCGTGGTCCTCCCACACGTTGCCCAGGCGGCTGACCGTGTACGTGTGTCCAAAGGGCTTGTCCGCCGTGGGCGCGCTGATGAGCGAGACGTACGCGTCGACGTCCATGTCAACGGCGGTCTTGAAGAACTCCTGCGGCGTGAAGGTGCCGGAAAGCGCGAGCTTCTGGTCCTTGTCGCGAAGGCGCACGGAGAAGGACGCGGGCGGCTCGCCCAGGCACACTGCCAGAAGGTGATAGACCTCGTCCATCATCTGCTTCTTCATGGCAAGCAGGTCGTCCGTGCCCACGCCGGCCTCGTGGCTCTGGCGCAGGCGCTTCGCGGCGCCGCGCAGGTAGCGCGTGAGGTAGCGGTCGAGCTCACGGGTGTTCCTGGAGCAGGCGGTCTCGGGCATGGCCTCCTTCGGCACCACGCCGTACTTCTTCACGAGGCTGCGGAACATGTCCCACTGGCCACCGTCGCCGATGGGGTCCGCGAGCAGGAAGGACACAAGGCGGCCGTCGAGCGGCTCGTCCAGGGTGTCGAGGATGTTCTGCAGGAACCAGTTGCCCTTCTCGAGCTTGTCCCAGAACAGCGGGTAGGCCTGAGAGAGCTCGAAGGTCTTGAGGTTGTACTTCTTGATCACGCGGTAGCGCATGGTGTTCAGGCTCGCGAACATCCAGCAGCGGCCGGAGCGCTCCTGGTTGCACCGGTCGCCCTGCGTGACCTCGAGGTCGAAGCCCAGCGCGTTGGCGGCGACGCCCTCGGGGCGGCGCGCGGCAGCGCGGATGCCGCTCGAGGTGACGGCGTTCTTCGCGACGGCGTTCACGCGCTCCGCGCCAAAGCGCTCGCGCGAGTCGGCAAGGTCCTCGGGGGTGATGCTGCTCATCTTGTCCATGTGTTCCTCCCGGATTCTTGGTCGTTCGTACTCTTATGTCATCAGGAGCATAGCACGCGGGCGGCGGGAACCGCTGGCCCGTGGCCGAGCTGGGCCCGCGTTGTGAAGCTTTTCTCGCCCGTCTTTAGTCATATGTATATTACTTTCTGCCGTGGGTATCTTGCCATCAGCAACGGGCGGCGCGCGGCACCACACGCTGCCGGGACATTTCCGCAAGGGGAGGCAACATGGACAGACTCAAGGGCAAGGTCGCGGTGGTAACGGGCTCTACCAGCGGCATCGGGATCGGCATCGCGCGGGAGTTCGCGGCGGAGGGCGCGCACGTCGTGGTGTGCGGAAGGCGCGAGGCGCGCGGCCAGGAGGTGGTGGAGCAAATCGCGGCCGAGGGCGGCAGCGCGAGCTTCCACCGCATGGACCTGACGGACCTCTCCACGGTGGACGCGCTCTTTGCGGACACGGCGCGCGACCACGGCCACATCGACGTCCTGATCAACAATGCCGCGGGCGTGGGACTGAAGGACGGGCGCGTGGACGAGATCTCGCTCGAGGATTGGGACGCGATGTTCGCCTCTGGCGTGCGCGGAACGTTCTATGCGATAAAGGCAGTGCTTCCATACATGATCGAGGCAGGTGGCGGCTCGATCGTGAACATCGGCTCCATGGCTTCGATCTCTGGCGACCTGGGCTCTACCGCCTACGCGTGCAGCAAGGCCGGCGTGGACATGCTCACGTCGTCCGTCGCGCTGCAGTACGGCAAGCAGAACATACGCTGCAACTGCGTGCGCCCGGGCCTCATCGTGACCCCGCAGAATGAGGCCCACGTTCCCCAGCAGCTGAAGGACGTCTTCCTGAGCAACATCGAGGTCAACCGCTACGGCAACCCCGCTGACATTGCACATGCCTGCACGTACTTCGCCTCCGACGAGAGTGCCTACGTCACGGGCCAGGTCATCAACGTGGACGGCGGCCTCAACTCGCACGCCCCCACCGTGGCGCAGTTCCGCTCTGCCGGATCTAGGACCTGGTAGCATGTCAGACCATTCGCAGCCGGCCGTGGACGCCGATGCCACGGCCGGCACAGGAACAGAGCGCGCGGGCGAGAAGAGCGCGGGCAACGCGACCCTTGCCCCCGCCTACCGCATGCGATCCGTGTTCGAGCGCAAGGTGGTGGCGCCGTACCGCGACACGTACCGCGGGGAGCTTGGGCAGGCGCAGGTGGAGCTGCTCGAGCTGCTATACCAGCACGGACCGCTGCGTCAGCGCGAGGCAGCGGAAGAGCTGCGCACCTCGAAGCAGCACGTGTCAAAGATGGTCGCCCGGCTGGAGCAGATGGGCTACGTCTGCCAGGGCGCAGACGACGCCGATGCGCGCAGTCACGTCGTTGCCCTCAGCGACACGGGCCGCACCTACGTGGACCTGCACATTGCAGAGGGGTCAAAGCGGGCACGCGAGCTCTTCTCGCACCTAAGCGCTGCGGAGCGCGCGGAGCTTGACCAGGCCATGCTCACGGTCGCACGCCTGCTGGAGAAGGCGTAGGCCGCCACGTCGGCAATGCCCAGTGTCAGACGGAGCCATATAATGTCGGAGCAAGATTCGTCCCTTGGCGTCTCTTGTTCCGACTATTTGTATTCGCGAAAGGTTTCGTCTGAGTCATGGCAACGTCCGAATGTTTGGACAGCAAGACACTCCCCTCCCACCGTTCTGTCACGTTGAAGAGGTACGCAGTCACTTTTTCTTAAAGTTGCAGCGTTCTTCGTGGGGTGGGCTTTAACCACGGCGATAACCATTCCAGCCAAGAGCCCAGCAGTCTGGCGGTTTTTTGCCGAGCTGACTCCCATGCTGTCAATGGTTCTGCTCACGGTGGTGTTCATCCTCATCGAGAAGCGAAAGGTCGCCGTTCCGATAAGGGAGCATGCCGGTAAGGGAGCCCTGGTTGGGCTCATCGTCGGAATTGCCTGGATTGGCCTGGCGGCGGGAGTTCTTCTCGCAACCCATCAGCTGACGATTGCCGGAGGAAACATGGTCCAGTTGCCGTGGCTCTGGATGCTTTCTGCCTTCGTCAACGTCGTGATGCAGGAGCTCCTTGTGCGCGGGTACATCTATCAGCTGCTGAAGACCAATTGCAACTTGCCTGTTGCAATCGTTGTCTCGACCGCATTGTTCACGCTCATGCACGGCGGGGCGTTCGAGGCGGGATTGCTGCCGGTGGCGAACGTCGTCTCCATGTGCCTCTTCACCACCGCTCTGTACGAGGCGGAGGAAACGCTGCTGGCGCCGATCATGGCACACGCGGTATGGAATATGGTCGGCGGCGTGATTCTTGGCGGAGTGAGCCTGGCAGACGACTACCCCAGCCTCTTCAACATGACGCCGTCCGCAAATGCACTTCTTTCCGGCGGCTCCTGCAAGATCGAGGGAAGCGTTGTCATATTGCTTCTTAACGTTGTGCTGACGCTGGCCTTTGCAATCGCTGCGAGAAGAGACACGACCATGCGGCAGGCTGCGCAGGCCTAAATTGGACGGACGTGCTAAAGTGCGGACTTCTGTCTGCAGGTCGCTGCATACGTTCTAGAGATCCCTCGCTCTTTGACAAACCTGCACGGATGACTTAATCAACCTCCCTCCAATCAACCCGTGGAAGCCGCTCGTTGTTGACGCTGGAAGCATCGGCAAGATTTCCTATTCCCCAGCGCCGCCCCATCACTTACCGATTGCGGTCAGTCTCACTTATCGATTATGGCCTCATCCACTTACTGATTATGGTTTTATCCACTTATCGATTGTGGTAATAGATACTTACTGATTATGGGAATATAGAGGTAACGACCATGGAATTTGTCTTGAGAGGCCCCTTATGATTAACCGCGACATTACCTCATGGGCACAGAAGAATGCTGGTTGGTTTCCCGTGGTATCCATCACTGGGCCAAGGCAGAGCGGGAAGTCGACTCTAGTCCGCGCAATCTTTCCCGACTATCGTTACGTCAATCTGGAGGATTCCGGTATCCGTTCCATGGCACTCGATGATCCAGTTGGATTCATACGTAACAGGCCGCCCCACCTCATTATTGATGAGGCACAGCTTGCTCCGGAGCTCTTCAACATGATACAGGTGGTCTCAGACGAGGTTGGCACTCCAGGTCAGTACATACTCTCGGGCTCGCAGAACTTCCTGCTACTCAAGCAAATCACGCAGTCACTCGCAGGCAGGGTCGGCATCCTGAAGCTGCTCCCGCTCTCGTTCAGGGAAGCACTTCTCGCAGATCCAGGGCTTGAGGTGAGCAACTTTGTACTGCGCGGCGGATATCCGCGGCTTTACGACATAGACATACCTGCTGAGGTTTATTACGAGAACTATCTCGCCACCTACATTGAGCGAGACGCCTCGGGTTACGTTGACCCTCGCAACCTCAGCATGTTCAGGAACTTCATCACGGCGTGCGCTGCAAACTGCTCCAACCTCCTCAACCTTACGGGCCTTGCCAACGACGTTGGAATCAGCGTCCAGACCGCGCGCTCGTGGCTTTCGCTCCTCGAGTCGAGCTATGTGGTCTTTCTATTGCAGCCATATCATGCCAATCTGCGCAAGCGACTCACCAAGACGCCCAAGCTCTACTTTTACGACACTGGTCTCCTCTGTCATCTGCTGAGAATCCAAACAAGGGAGCAGCTCCTCTCCTCTACGCAAAGAGGCGCGATATATGAGGCTCTTGCAATCTCGGAGACAATCAAGCGCCATCAGAACGCCGGAAGGCAGCCGCGACTCTTCTTCTATCGCGATGACAGCAAGATCGAGGTCGACCTCGTGGACATCACGGACTCAAGCAGGCCGGAGCTAGCGGAGATAAAGTCCTCGGCAACGTTCCGTCCCTCGTTCACACGGCACCTCTCGCACGTCGGCGAGCTCCTGCACATCGGCAACGAATCGCAGTCAGTCGTTATGAACGCAGAGGAGACGACCGTGGTGGGTGGTCGCACAATTTGGTCGATGCGAGACTGGCTTCTGCGCGATTAAGACAGCGCGAAGGGAAAACTGAGCCCGGCAGACGGTGCCAACGCCGTCTGCCGGGCTCTTCTCGCATGGTTTTAGGCCGTCGTCGCGGAATCTGCCGTGGCGACCAAACGTGGCCCGTGGGCTACAGGAGCCTGAGCGAGACCTCCTTAAGCTGCTTGCCGGAGACCTCGGACGGTGCGGCGCTCATGAGGTCGGAGCCGCTTGCCGTCTTGGGGAACGCCATGACCTCGCGGATGTTGTCCGCGCCGGCCAGCAGCATGCACACGCGGTCGAGGCCGAGCGCGAAGCCGCCCATGGGGGGCGCGCCAAACTTGAGCGCCTCCATCAGGAAGCCAAACTGCGCCTCGGCGCGCTCCGGCGTGAAGCCCAGCTTCTCCAGGATCTTCTCCTGCAGCTCGGCGTTGTGGATACGCATGCCGCCACCGCCGGCCTCGTAGCCGTCCATCACGAAGTCGTAGGTGTGAGAACCCATGGCCAGCGGGTCACTGTCGAGCAGGTCGAGCTCGTCCTCGTTGGGCTGGGTGAACGGCTGGTGCTCGGAGTCAAGGCACTTTCGGTCCTCGTCCCAGTGGAACAGCGGGAAGTTGACGACCCACAGGAAGTCGTGGCCTTCGCGCGGCACGTCGAGCGCGTCCGCCATGTGGTTGCGCATGCCGCCCAGGATGGTGTCGGTCTCAAGACGGGCGCCCACGGCAAACATCACGAGGTCGCCGGGCTCGACGTCCATCTCGGCGCGCAGGTTGGCCATCTCGTCGTCCGAGAAGAACTTGACAATCGGACTCGTGACCGACCCGTCCTCGCGGAAGGCGATGTAGGCGAGGCCCTTCGCGCCGAACTCCGCCGCGACCTTCGCCAGCTTGTCGATCTGCGCGCGGGGCCACTTGCCGGCGCCCTTCGCGTTGATGGCCTTGACGTACTGCCCCTCCGTGTTCGCGGCGCCCGAGAAGAGCTTGAACTTGGACTCGCCAAAGATCGACGTGACGTCGTGCAGGGTCATGCCAAAGCGGGTGTCGGGCTTGTCGATGCCATAGGTGTCCATGGCGTCCCAGTACTCGATGCGGCGCAGCGGCAGCTCCATCTTCACGCCCATGCGGCCAAACGCGTCCGCGAGGGTCTGCTCCAGCGCGCCCATGACGTCGTCCTGGGTCACGAAGCTCATCTCGACGTCCACCTGCGTGAACTCGGGCTGGCGATCCTTGCGCAGGTCCTCGTCGCGGAAGCACTTCGCCACCTGGTAGTAGCGCTCGACGCCGCCCACCATCAGGAGCTCCTTCAGAAGCTGCGGGGACTGCGGCAGCGCATAGAAGTGGCCGGGCTGCATGCGGCTGGGAACCAGGAAGTCGCGGGCGCCCTCCGGCGTGCTCTTGAAGAGCGACGGGGTCTCGACCTCAAGGAACTCGCGGTTGTGGAACGCCTCGCGCAGCGCAAACGTGAAGTCGGAGCGCAGCCTCAGGTTGGATGCCATCTTCGGGCGGCGCAGGTCAAGGTAGCGGTAGCGCAGGCGGACGTCCTCCGCGGTGTCCACGTGGTCCTCGATCTGGAACGCGGGCGTCTTCGAGGTGTTCAGCACCTCGATGTCCGTGACGTAGACCTCGATCTCGCCGGTCGCGAGCTTCTCGTTCGCCTCGCCCTCGGGGCGCGGGCGCACGGTGCCGGTCACCTTGATCGGCCACTCGGAGCGGATGGTCTCGGCGGTATGGAACGCCTTCTCGTCGCAGACCTCGGGGTCGAACTCCAGCTGGGTCGATCCCTCGCGGTCGCGCAGGTCCACGAAGATGAGGCCGCCGTGGTCGCGACGGTGCCAGACCCAGCCGGTCAGGGTGACCTCGGTGCCGATGTCGGCCTTGCGTAGCTCTCCGCAGGTGTGGGTGTGCATGCTAAATGGCATCTTGTTCCTCTCGTCTCTTCCGCCCCGTGCCGTGACGGACGGACTTGCAGATGACGGCAGGCCGGCGTAGACGGCACCGACGTGCGCGAGGTCACATGATAGCAGCGTTCGGGGCGCCACGGCGGCGTTTGTGCAAAGCTCCGCCGCATCGAAACGAATCCGACACGCGCCAGACCCCAAGCCGGGATGGCGCGCTCTTCTCGCCCACGGCGAAAAAGCCGCCGGGCGAGAAGTACTGGGCGCCTGGCTAGGTACCTGTTTCCTGGCGATTTCCACCGTATGCAGAAGTTTTCTTGATGCTGTAAGTGTTTTGTCCTACGGGCATTCTGACATATATTCGACAGATTCCTCTGGTAACGTTTCCATGACGGTCGGAACCCGCGCGCTCCCCAGAGCGCCCACGCAACAGCCACCCAACTGCGCCGTCCCGGCGCCCCGGCCGCTCAGAATCGAGGCAATCATGACGTACAAGGCAGCCATCTTTGACCTGGACGGAACCCTCCTCAACACCATCGAGGACCTTAACGCCTCCGTAAACTACGCGCTCCGCACCAACGGCTTCCCGGAGGTCACCATAGAGGAGACCACCGCGAACGTGGGCAACGGCGTGAGGCAGCTCGTGCACCGCTCGCTTCCGATGGGCACCCCCGAGGACGTGGAGGAGCAGGTGCTCGACACGTTCAAAGCGCACTACTCCCGCAACTTCTGCCAGAAGACCGCGCCGTACGAGGGCGTGACGCAGATGTTGCACGCCATCTCCGCGGCGGGCATGTACCGCGCCGTCGTGTCCAACAAGCCGGACGCCGCCGTGCAGAGGCTCGTGGCGGAGTTCTTCCCCGGCCTGTAGAGCGCGACGGCGTCAGGCGCAAGCCCGCGCCGGACACGGTGAACGAGGTCATGTCCGCGCTAGGCGTGACGCCGGACGAGTGCGTGTACGTGGGTGACTCCGAGGTGGACGTCGAGACCGCGGCAAACGCGAAGACCGCGTGCGTCTGCGTGTCCTGGGGCTATCGCAGCGCCGCCGCGCTCAAGGCCGCCGGCGCCAAGGCCATCGTGGACACCACGGAGCAGCTTGCCGACACGCTGCTTAACTAGCGCGCGCAGCCGGGCCCACCGCCCCGCCACGGTTTGTCCCTTTATACCCCCTCCCCATCCCAAGCTTTCACCACGTTGCCCATCCTTACGTCTGCGTAGGGATGGGCAACGCTTGCCTAACGGTTTGGGACGCGCGGCCAAACGGCGCGGGCGTCGCGGTAAGATGCTTGCATCCAAAGGTCAGTTCCTTTTAGAGAAAGGACGCGATATGGGTAAGAAAGCAGCCGAGGCACTCGAGATAAATTACGAAGAGCTTGCCGACTACCTGCACAAGAACCACTCTGTGTACATGAAGGTCGGCAACGACGTCTACTACCTCACGGACGTCAACTACGAGGCCTGGCGCGCCCAGGACACCAGCATCCGCAACTCCAAGAACCACTTTGTCGACTGCAGCGACCTTGTCCCCACGGTGGACGAGTTCCTGGCGCTCCCGTTCGTGAACGGGCACACCATCAAGGATGTCTTCCCCTCCGCAACGTTCTACGCGTCCACGCCGGGCGTGAAGCAGCCGTAGCGACGGCGCGCGCCAAAACGGCGCACCAGGCACAGACTCGGACATAGCACGTGCCGCGGGGCGAGAAGAGCATGCTCTTCTCGCCCCGTCCTTGTGCCAAGCGAATGCGGCGCCGTGCTGCGGACCTACTCCGCCGTGCCCTTTGTGGCCTCCATGGACTCGCTCACCTCGAGGTCCTCGTCCTGCTTCGTGAAGCCCTTCTCCAGCACGGGGATGAGCATGCGGTACGAGTTCTCCGTCGCGTTCACGTGCGGCGAGCGCTTCGCGTAGCGTTTGACCGCCGCCGCGGACCTGTTGATGGCCACCAGCGTGCCGGCGCCGGCCACGCAGCCGCCCGGGCAGGCCATGCCCTCGATCAGGTAGCCGGGGTACTTGCCCTTCACGGCATCCTTCATCATCTTGCGGCAGTCGTCCAGGCCCTCCGCGTTCACCACGTTCACCTCGCGGTCCGGGTAGCGGCGGTGGATTGCGTTCACCACGGCCGTCGCCACGCCGCCCGCCACGGCAAAGTTGCGGCCGTCGGTCGAGGCCACGTCAAAGTCGCTCTTGTTGTCGTCCTCGAGCGAGAGGTAGTCGATGCCCTTGGCGTCCATCATGCCCGCCATCTCCTCGAACGTGAGCACGAAGTCGACCTCGCTCCTCACGCTCTTGCGCATGGCCTCGAGCTTCTTCGCGGAGCACGGCCCCACGAACACGATCTTGGCGTCGGGGTGCTGCATGCGGATCATGCGCGCCGTCAGCGTCATGGGCGTGAGCGCCATGCTGATGCAGTCCGCGTGCTCCGGGAACTCGCGCTTCGCCATGACCGACCACGCCGGGCAGCACGAGGTTCCCATGAACGGCAGCTTGTCCGGCACCTCGTCCAGGAAGTCGTCCGCCTCCTGGCAGGTGCAGAGGTCCGCGCCCAGGGCGACCTCCTCCACGCCAGAGAATCCCAGCAGCTTGAAGGCCTCGCGCAGCTTGCCCACGTTGCCCTTGCCGCCAAACTGGCCCACGAACGCGGGCGCCACGGCCGCGATGACCTCCTCGCCGCGCGCGATGGACCAGATGACCTGCGCGATCTGGCTCTTGTCCGCGATGGCGCCAAACGGGCAGTTGATGAGGCACTGGCCGCAGCTCACGCACTTGTCGTAGTTGATGTCCGCGCGGCCGTGCTCGTCAGAGCCGATCGCGTGCATGCCGCACGCGTCCGCGCACGGACGCACGTGGTGGTGAATCGCGTGGTACGGGCACGTCTTGAAGCACATGCCGCACTTTACGCACGCGTCCTGGTCGATGTAGGCCTTCTTGTCCCTGAAGCTGATGGCCTTCTTCGGGCAGATCTCGCGGCACGGGTGCGCCAGGCAGCCCTGACACGCGTTCGTCACCTCGTACACGTTGTCCTTGCACGCGTTGCACGCGAACTTGATCACGTTGATGAGCGGCGGCTCGTAGAACACCTCGTCGCTGTTGGCGGCCTTCTCGAAGCCCTCGCTCACGCGCTCCGGCCTGTCCATGCTGGAAAGCGGAAGCCCCATCGCGAGCCTGATGCGCTCGCTGATGATAGCGCGCTCCAGAAAGACGCTCTCCCTGTACGTCGCGACGTCGCCCGGCAGAATCTGGTACGGAAGCTCGTCGAACTCCTTGTCGAGCTCCTCCGTGGACTCGCCCTGCGCGTCCAGCTTGTAGCAGATCTTAGCGACCTCGCGAAACACGCTCCGCCTGATCTCGGTCAGGTTCGTGTATACGCCTCGCATGGTATCTGCCATGACGTCACCTCTCGTCCGTGTCCAAAGCCGCCGCGGGCCGCACGCCGCGCCCCGCGCGAGGGCCACCGCGGCCCACGCACCCATTATCTAGCAACGCGCCCCCGCGTCATAGTCCAAAGGCGAGAAGAACTTCCCAAAGCGGGCCGGCCACCCCGCCTCGAGGCGCAGCGCCCTGCCGGTCGCGGGGTGGGTAAGCTCCTCGCACACCGCGTGGAGCATGAGGCCGCCCGCGCCCGCCGCGCGCCCGCCCGCCGCGCGGCCGTACAGCGCGTCTCCCACGATGGGATGTCCCGCGTGCGCAAGGTGCACGCGAATCTGGTGACGTCGCCCCGTGCCCAGCTCAAGCAGCAGAAGCGACTTCCCGCCGCGGCGCGCGAGCACCGTCACGAGCGTGAGCGCCGGTTTGCCGCCCGCGCTCACGCGCATGCGCCGCGCGTCGTGCCGGTCGCGCCCGATCGGCGCGTCCAGCCGGCGCACTCCCGCGGGGAACGACCCCTCCACCACAGCCAGGTAGCGCTTGCGCATGTCGTGCGATGCCACCAGCGCGTCGAGCGCCGGCTGAAACTCCGGCGCAAGCGAGAAGAGCACGACGCCGGTGGTGTCCACGTCCAGCCTCTGAACGGCCTGCGGTGCGGCGGGAACCCCCTCGCGCCCGAGCAACGCGGCCACGCCGTCCGTCAGCGTCCGCGCGCCGGTGCCGTCCCCGTGCACCAGGATGCCGGCCGGCTTGTCCACCGCCATCAGGAACGGGTCGCGGTACAGGACGCGAAGCTCTTCTCGCCCGCGCCTGCCCGCGGCGCCGCCGGCACCACCCGCACCCGCATGCGGCGCGTCTGCCGGCGCGAGCGCCAGCGTCACCACGTCGCCCGGCACAAGCGCGTCCTGCCGCCGGAGCGTCGCGCCCCCGCGCGCAAGCGCGCCCGCCTCAAACGCGCGCGCCACCGCCGGCTTCGAGCGCACGAGTGCCGCGAGCAGCCCCTGCGCCGTGCACGCCGCCTCCACGCGGTAGCGCGCCTGCCGCGGCCGTCCGCCCGCGCCGTCCTCCGCGTCCACGTACGTCGCGAGCCCACCGGCCACAAGTCCGCCGACCGTTCCGCGCGCGTCGCCCGTGCCGCGCGCGCCGGCCACCATCACGCCTCCTCCAGCCCGAGCATCGCGCTCTCGCCACCGGCGAGCTCCGTCGCCAGCAGCTCGTAGAACGCCAGGATCACGCTCCACACGTGGTCGGAGTCCCTCCACGCCGCGCTGATGGTGATGGCCGCCTCTTCGCCCAGGCCCACGGCGCGCAGGCGCGCGTCCGGGTGGTCGCCCATGGCGCGCATCGCAAGCGCGCGCGGCACAAAGCAGGCGCCCATGCCGCGCGCCGCCAGGTCTATCAGCGTCTCGGAGTTCTTGGAGTACACGCGCACCCACGGACGCACGCCGGATCGCTCAAGCAGCCGGCGCGAGAGCGCCCCCGGCTCGTCCGCCTTGCCCAGCATCATGAACGGGCAGCGCGCAAGCGGCGCCAGGTTGCCGCGCGCCGCCTCGCGCACGGCCTCGTCCACGTCGTCGCACACGTCCCGCAAGAGGCCCTCCGCCACGAGCATCACGATCTTCTCGCAACACAGCCTGCGCACCACCAGGCCGGGCTCGTCGTCCGGCACCGTCGCGACGGCAAGGTCCACGCGCCCCTCCTTCAGAAGGCTCACCAGCTCCTGGTTTTCCGACTCGTGCAGCAGCACGTTGATGCCGGGGTGCTCGCGCTGGAAGCGCGCGATCGTGGCGGGCATCAGCATGTGGCCGCGCGTGCTGGCCACGCCCACGCCCAGAAGGCCGCGCTCGTCGCGCGAGATGTCCAGAAACTCCTGACCCATCGTGCGCCGCAGCGCCTGGAAGCGCCGCGCGTAGCCCAGAAACACGTCGCCGGCATACGTAAGCGTCAGCGGCACCTTGCGGTTCACCAGCCTGACGCCCAGCTCCGCCTCCACGCCCGCGATGTGCGCGGACAGCGTCTGCTGCGTCACGGACAGCCGCTCGGCCGCCTTGGTGAAGCTCTTCTCCTCCGCAAGCGCCACGAAGTAGTCCATGGTCGAGAAGTTCATGGGCCTCGCCCTCCCCCGCCCCGTGGCCTCGCGCATGCGCGGGCCGCATCACAAGTTTCTTTTGTATTGCATACCGATAATAACAGTTGGACTTACGCGTGTGACCCCCCTAACCTAAGTGCCGCATAAAAGGTGGCGCGCGCCGGCGGACCGGCGCGCCTTGGGCTGCGGGGAGCGGCAACATGGTCGAGGCGGGCATTCTTCTTACGTTTGCGCTGGTGCTTCTGGCGGGCATCGTGCTGGGGGCGCCGCTGCTGCCCCTGCTGGTGTTTGGCATGCTGCTGTTTGCGAGCTACGGCCTGTGGCGCGGCTTCTCCGCGCGCGAGGTGGCGCGCATGGCGGCCAGCGGCCTCAAGTCCGTCGGGAGCGTGCTCACGCTCTTCGTGCTCATCGGCGCCCTCACCGCAAGCTGGCGCGCCGCGGGCACCATCCCGGCGATCACCTGCTGGTCCGCCACGCTCGTGAGCCCCCGGAACCTCGTACTTCTCAGCTTCCTGCTCACGTCCGGCATGTCCATGCTCGTGGGCAGCTCGTACGCCGCGGCCGCCACGGTCGGCGTCATCTGCATGACGATCGCCACCGCCATGAAGGCGGACGTCGCTCTTGTGGGCGGCGCCATCCTCGCCGGCGCGTTCGTGGGCGACCGCTGCTCCCCCATGTCCTCCTCCGCCGCGCTCGTCGCCAGCATCACCAAGACGCAGGTGTTCGACAACGTGCGCCGCATGGTCCGCACGGGCGCCGTGCCGTTTGCGCTGTGCTGCGTCGTCTATGGCATCGCGGGCATGACCAGCTCAGGCAGCGCCATGAGGCCGTCGTTCGCCGGCTCGTTCGCATCCTCGTTCGACCTCGGCTGGGTCGTGATCGTGCCCACCGCCCTCATCCTCGTGCTGTCGCTCCTGAAGGTGAGCGTCAAGAGGACCATGGTCGCGAGCCTGGCGGCCGCACTTCTCGTCTGCGTCTTCGTGCAGCACATAAGCGTCGCGGAGCTGCCGGCCATCCTCGTGTTTGGCTACAAGTGCAAGAACATGGCCATCGCGCGCATGGTCAACGGCGGCGGCGTAATCTCCATGCTCGACATCGCGCTCATCGTGGGCGTGGCGTCCACGTACTCCGGCATCTTCCGCGAGACCGGCCTGCTCCTGGGCCTGCGCGACTACGTCGACAAGGTCGCGCGCCACTCCACCCCGTTCGTGAGCGTGCTGCTCACGAGCATCGCCACGTGCGTGATCGCGTGCGACCAGGTCGTGGCACTCATGCTCACGTGCCAGCTGTGCGAGGGCACGGAGCGCGACGGGTCCGCCCTCGCGCTCGACCTCGAGAACAGCGCCGCCGTCATCCCGTCCGTCATCCCCTGGTCCACCTCGTGCGTCGGCATCGTCGCGTTCGTGGGCATGCCCATGACAAGCATCCTCTGGAACTGCCTCAGCGTCCTCATCCCCCTGTGGACGCTCGCGATATCCATGTACCAGCACTCCCACGCCGGCTTCAGCGACACGCACACGGCGCGCCTGTTGGGCCTTGACCGCCGCGACGACGCGCGCCGCCTGGCCGCCGCCGCGTAGGCGAGAAGAACCGCGCACCCGCGTCCGCATCCCCCCGGACGTGCGGCACATACGAGGACGCCCCCGACCAACGAGTGCTGGTCGGGGGCGTCTGGCGTTATGCGATGGGCACCGCGTGCGATGGCCGTCGCACGGGATGGGCGTCGCGCGGGAGGGTGGTGCTAGACGATATGTAGAGTGATCGGGACCTCGCTCTGTAAAGCAGTGGCCATCGAGTGGCAGCGTGGGTTAGGCTCGGTCTTGCAGGAGTCCGGCTTACCACATTCACAGGAGGTCCCGACCATGTTGTACTCTACCAGCATCGGCCTTGACGTGCACGCCCGTTCCATCAGCGCCGCGGCGTTCGTCTTCGAGACGGGCGAGGTCGTGCAGCGCACGTTCGGCTACGACCCCGACGCGGTCGCCGCCTGGGCGGCCACGCTGCCGCAGCCTGCGGGCTGCCTCTACGAGAGCGGCCCCACGGGCTTCGACCTGCAGAGGAGGCTCGTCGCCCTCGGGCTGCCCCGCCACGTGGGCGCCGTCTCGAAGATGGTGCGGCCCTCGGGCGACCGCGTCAAGACCGACAGGAGGGACGCCCTCTTCCTCTCGAGGCTGCTGGCCGTGGGCGAGTTCGTCGAGTGCGCCCCTCCCACGCCGGCCATGGAGGCGGCGCGCGACCTGTCCCGCGCCCGCGAGGACGCGCGCGAGGCGCTGATGAGGGCGCGCCACCAGCTGTCGAAGTTCCTGCCCGGGAAGGGCCACGTGTGGCCGAGGGGCAGGTCCACGTGGACCAGGGCGCACCGCGAGTGGCTGCGCTCCATCGAGCTCGACGACCCGTGCGAGCGGCTCGTGCTCGAGGAGTACGTCGCGCAGGTCAGGGAGTGCGAGGAGCGCCGCGACCGCCTCGACTCGGCCATCGCCGAGAGGTCCGGCGCCGACGACCTCGCCGGCGTCACCTCCAGGCTCCGCGCCCTGCGCGGCGTCTCGACCGTCACCGCCTTCGGGATCGCCGTCGAGATCGGCGACTTCTCCCGCTTCGCCAGCCCCAGGGCGCTCATGTCCTACGTCGGCCTCGTGCCGTCGGAGTCGTCGTCGGGCGAGACGACCTCGAGGGGCGGGATCACCAAGACCGGCAACTCGCACGTCAGGCGGCTCCTCGTCGAGGCCGCCTGGCACCACGCCAGGCCCCTGTCGCCGGCCTCCGAGACCGACGTGGCCTCGTCGGCGGGGCTCCCGGCGGAGGCGGCGGGGATTGCGGCGCGGGCCAACCGCAGGCTGCACCGCAGGTACCTCGACCTGAGGGCGAGGGGGAAGGGCGCCAACGTCGCCAACGTCGCCGTCGCCCGCGAGCTCGTCGGGTTCTGCTGGGCGCTCGCCCTCTGCGGGCGGGCCGCCGAGCCGCGAAACCACCCTCCCGCACGCGCGGCGCGGCCGAGGCGCGTGGGGCACCCCGCGATTCGACTATGCGCAGCGAGGCCCGGCCTCGCCACGCGCGACCCTAGACCAGCGGAGCTCCCCAGCCGAAGCGTCGGAATGCGTTAGCCAACACGCGGATATCAGACTCGCAGTCGTGCGTCGAACCAGACACGCCCTGGGCGCCGTCGCGCGGGAGGTGGCCATAGAAAAAGGTGGGCCGGTCCCCGAGAAGTCGGAGGCTGGCCCACCTTTGCCACTTGACAAGTCTATCTACATATCAGTCGAGCTTGTGACCGCACTCGCCGCAGAAGTGGTCGCCCGGCTCGACGGGGGCGCCGCAGTTGGGGCAGAACGACGCCTTGGGCGCGGCCTCCGTGGGAGCCACGGGAGCGGGGTCCGCGGGAGCCTGGTCGGAGCGGTCGAGCACCGTCGTGGGCGCGGTCTCGAAGGCGTCGGGTTCGGGCGTCGGCGCGGGCTCGGGCTCGGGGGCGACGGGCGCCTCGGGCGCGGCCTCGGGCGCGGGAGCCGGAGCTGCCGGAGCGACGGGGACAACCGGCGCGGGTGCCACGGGTGCGGGTGCAGGAGCGGGCGCCGTGGGCGCCGCGGGCGCGGCGGACGCGTCGCTAAAGAGCTTGCGCCTGATGTCAGAGGTGTTGCGCGCGATCATGACGTTCAGCATCGCGAACTCGTAGCCCACGCGGAGCAGGATCTCGAGCAGGATGCACAGCAGTGCCATGCCCACGAGCGAGGCCAGAAACGCGCCAAAGCCAAAGCTGAGGGAGCTGAGGGCGCCCGCCGCACAGCCAAACAGCACGAGCAGCGCGCTGAAGATGTAGAGCGCCTTCAGGATCTTGTCGATGAGCAGGATGTCGAAGCGCAGGAACGGGCCCCAGCTCTCCTTGTCCTTGAAGCTCAGGTGGAGCTCGTTCTTATCAGAGATGAAGCGCTTGTAGCCCATGACCGTGAGCACGATGGCCGCGATGAACGCGATGAACATGAGGACGCCGAACGCCGAGCCGAAGCCCAGGAGCTGGTCGAAGGGGTTGCTGTTGTAGCCGTAGCCCCCGTAGCCGTACGAGTTGTTTCCAAACATGTGCGATTCCTTTCGTTGGTGCGGTCAGTCTGACGCGGGGGCGAAGGAGGCCGTTCTTCTCGCCCGTCCCCGCGGAAGGCCCTGGAAAACCTCGAACCTGAGGCAAAGCCTAGGACTTGATGGCTAGAACTTGATGGTCGGGTAGACCTCCTGGTAGTCCTGCAGCGCGATCACCTTGCCCGTGTTGGGGTCCTTGCCGTCGGCAATCGGCCTCAGGATCTCTTCCTTGTACGGGGCGGGGTCCTCGTAGACGAGGTCGGTCGTCCACGCGTTCGATATGCACGCGATGCGTGACTGCAGGTCGTTGAGGCAGCGCATGACCGCGGCGTGCTGCGTGGCGTACGAGCTGCCCTCGGGAACCTGGATGCTCGAGAACGAGGTCGCGTCGCTCTGGATGCTCTGCTCCAAGGCGTAGCACTCCTGCGCCGCGGCGTAGCGCTTGTTGAAGTCGGTGCTCAGGTAGATGGTGTTGAACGTGGTCGCGCAGCTCGCGATGCGGGAGTCGTAGTCGCTCAGCCTGTTGTAGTACGGCAGAATCTGGGCCTTGAACTGCGCGTCCGTCGCACTCTTCTCGGCATCGCGCTGCGCCTGGGCCGCCGCCTCGGCCTTGCGCTCGGCCTCCTCCTCGGCCTTCTCCTCCGCCTTGGCCTTCGCCTCCTCGGCCTTCCTCTTGGCCTCGGCCGCCTTCTTCCGGCCTGCCTTGCTCTTGGCAGCCTCGCTCTTCTCGCCCGCGACCCCCTGGGCCTGCCCGCCGCGAGCCTGCCACGGCAGCGCATTGCCGCTTGCGCTCCAGGCGATCAGGAACGCGAGCGCAAGGGCGAGAAGGACCGCCGCCACGATGGCAACGATGGTTCCCGTGCCAAGCCTTTGTGCGGCCTGCGGTGCCGGGGCGCCAGTTGGCGCAGCGCCTTGCGCGGTCGTGGCGTCTGGAGCGGGCGATGAGTCTGCGACCGGGGCGCCGCACCTTGCGCAGAACTCCTTGCCGGGCTGAATGGGTGCCCCACAGCTTGTGCAGAAGCGAGTCGCCATCTTTCGTCCAATCTCCCAGTGGCCCCAATCGCGGTTGCGCGTGGGCAAATGCTACCACGCCACCTTGACCGGACGTCATGGGACGGGCCCATCTAATGCATCCGTAACCAACTGACGGCGAATCGTTCCAATCTGGCACGTGCCTTGCGAGCTGAGGGCACGGCGGACGAGCATCATACGGGACGAGTGACATCACTAACTGACAGAACGCGATTCTGTCAGTTAGTGATGGGCCACGAGGGCAGAAAGGCCTCTCTTGCGCCCAAAAAGGCATCACTACCTGACAGATGCCGCATCTGTCAGGTAGTGATGACGTGGGGCGATGGTGTCGCGGGGGCCGCGGCTATGCCAGACGCGCCTTCACCTCGCTGGCAAGGTCCGCCATGGGCACCTGCACCTGCTCGTGCGTGGACATGTCGCGAAGCGTGGCCACGCCGGCCGCGACCTCGTCGGAGCCCAGCACGACGCACAGGCGCGCGTTGTGCTTGTCCGCCTGCTTGAACTGGCTCTTGAGCGAGCGACCCTGGTAGTCCGCCTCGGTGCGAACGCCCGCCTGGCGAAGCGCGAGCGTGGCACGGAACACGGCGTCACGCTCGTCGGCGCCGGTGCACGCGACGTACACGCACGCGGGCTCGTCGCCGTCCACGTTTACGCCGAGGGTCTGGAGCGCCAGGTACATGCGCTCGAAGCCGACGGCGAACCCGATGCCCGGCGTGGGCTTGCCGCCCTCGAGCTCCATCAGGCCGTCGTAGCGGCCGCCGCCACCAATGGCGCCGACGCCGGCGCTCTCGCACTCGACCTCGAACACGGTACGCGTGTAGTAGTCGAGCCCGCGCACGAGCGTGGGGTCCTCTACGTAGGAGATGCCGGCCTCGTCCAGGTACTGCTTGACCTTGGCGTAGTGCGCGGCGCAGTCGTCGCACAGGTTGTCCTTTGCGAGGGGGGCGTCCGCCATGACCTCGCGGCAGTGGTCGTTCTTGCAGTCAAAGCTGCGCAGAGGGTTGATCTCGGCGCGCTCCAGGCAGTCCTCGCACATCTCGTCCTTGTGGTCGAGGATGAAGTCGCGGACCTTCTGGCGGTAGGCGGGACGGCACGCGGCGTCGCCCATCGAGTTGATGCGGAGCGTGAGCTGCTTGGGGTCGAAGCCCATGCGCTTGTAGAACTCCATCAGCATGATGATGCACTCGGCGTCCGCCGCGGGGTCCGGGGCGCCGAGCCACTCGACCCCCACCTGGTGGAACTGGCGCAGGCGCCCCTTCTGCGGGCGCTCGCCGCGGAACATCGCCTCGCCATACCACAGCTTGACGGGGGCGCCGCCCTGCGGGACGAAGTTGTTCTCGACCGCTGCGCGCACGACGCCGGCCGTTCCCTCGGGGCGCATCGCCATGCGCTGCTTTGCCTTCAGGCCGCTCTCCGTACCGGCGTCCAGCAGGCGCTCCATGAGCGCGCCGGAGAACACGCGGAACATCTCCTTGGTACCCGCCGTACAGGTCCTCGGTACCCTGGATCTTCTGAGCCATGTCTGGCCTCCTTCCGCGCCTTCAGCGCGACCATGGCCGTGGCCACAAACGCCGTACGACGCACGACGCCTTCCACGGCCGACAGGTAGGCAGTATACGCCTCTGGCCTCTTGCGGCGGAGTCCGACGCCCAACCTTAACTCGCGGCACAACGACGCTGCACATTGGCGCGGGGCGCGGGGCGCGGGGCGCGCGCGGCCCGCAGGTCCCGTCCCTATCGCAGGGTCTCGCGCTCGTAGTCGCTCATCGGCACAAGCCAGCCGCGCTCGGCCAGCGCCTCCCCTATCGCGTCCAGGTCCTCCTCGCTGTCGGCCACCACGTGGTGGAAGTGATAGCCGCTCGTCGTCCCGCTCAGGAGCGACGACCTGCTGTCCTTCAGCTCTGCCAGGAAGCGCTCCGCGTCGCGGCGGCTCGACAGCCCCAACTTGGCGGACATCTGCCCGTAGGTGCGGTGGTTCACCATCGTGTCCTCCACCGTGCCGCCCATGTCCACGATCAGGTAGAGCTCGTCGGCCACCTCGCCCGGACCGTGGTGCAGCTTGAACAGACGGCGCGGGCGCCTGTCGCGCACGAGCACGTAGCCTCGGTTCGTGGACGCCACGTCATGCCCGTCCGCGCGCAGCAGCGCCACGTCCTGCACGATCACCTGCCTGCTCACGCCCAGCTCGCGCGCGAGGGCGCCGCCGGATACCGGGGCGGGCGCCTTCTCCAAAAGCTCCACTATGCGCGAGCGGCGCTCCTCGCCGCCCATGCTACCTGCCCTCCACCGTAAGGTGCTTCAGCGACAGGTCCAGTATCGGGGCGGAGTGCGTGAGCGCGCCGGACGATACGTAGTCAACGCCCAGGTCCACCAGGGTCGCGGCCTTCGCGGCGTCCACGTTGCCGGACACCTCCACCTCGGCACGCCCCGCGATGATGCCCATGGCCTCGCGCATGAGCTCGTGGTCCATGTTGTCGAGCATGATGATGTCCGCACCCGCGTCCACGGCCTCGCGCACCATGTCCAGGGTCTCCACCTCGACCTCGATCTTGCGCACGAACGGCGCGTGCCTGCGGGCGGCCTCGATGGCCTCGCGCACGCCGCCGGCGGCGTCTATGTGGTTGTCCTTCAGCAGCACGCCGTCGGACAGGTTGTAGCGGTGGTTGCCTCCCCCGCCCACGCGGACGGCCTCCTTCTCGAACACGCGCATGTTCGGGCAGGTCTTGCGCGTGTCCACAAGGCGCGTGCGCGTACCGGCAAACAGCGCGGCCATCGAGCGGGTCGCAGTCGCGATGCCGCTCATGCGCTGCAGGTAGTTGAGCGCGACCCTCTCGCCCGAAAGCAGCGCGCGCACGTGGGCGTGCACGCTTCCCAAGACCTGCCCCTCGCGCACGTCGTCCCCCTCCGCAACGGAAAGCTCCGTCGTGGCGGTGGCGTCCAGCAGCTCGAACGTCCGCGCGAACACGTCGAGCCCGCAGATGACGCCGTCCTGCTTCGCGATCAGCTGCACGCGGCCCACGGCCTCGGGCCCTATGACCGATGCCGTCGTCACGTCCTCGCTGGTGACGTCCTCGCGCAGGGCCTGCAGTATGAGCGGCTCCGCCTGGAGCCTCAGGCTGACGGGATCCATCCGTGCCTCCTCCTCACGATGTCCCGCGCCGCCAGGCGCGAGAAGACCAGGCTCTCGAGCAGCGAGTTGCTGGCCAACCTGTTCTTGCCGTGCACGCCGTTGCAGCTCGTCTCGCCCGCGGCGTACAGGTGCTCCATCTG
Organism: uncultured Olsenella sp.; assembly: GCA_902761955.1. Lineage (GTDB taxonomy): Bacteria > Actinomycetota > Coriobacteriia > Coriobacteriales > Atopobiaceae > Parafannyhessea. The sequence continues at coordinate 23,139 of CACWMM010000023.1, forward strand.
CGTGCGGGAGTCCTGGTCAACGTGGATGCCGCCCATGAGGTAGTGCTGCGCGGGCACCACGGGGATCGGCTCCCGCGTGATATCGTAGCCCTCCTCGAGGCAGTGCTGGTAAATGTGCGAGAAGTGCTCGCGGCACACCACTTCCGGCACGTTCGCGAACGAGAGCCACACGTGCCTGGTGCCGTCCTTCTGCATCTGGCGCCTGATGGCGGCAGACACCACGTCGCGCGGCTGGAGCTCGTCCGTGAAGCGCTCGCCGCGGGCGTCCAGGAGCACCGCGCCCTCGCCGCGGCACGCCTCGGATATCAGGAAGGAGCGACCGGGCTTGGTCGAGAAGAGCGTGGTGGGATGTATCTGCACGTAGTCCATGTGCTCGAGCGCCACGCCGTGCTCCTGGCACACGCGGCAGCCGTCGCCCGTGAGGCAGGGGTAGTTCGTGGAGTGCTCGTACAGGCCGCCGACCCCGCCCGTGGCCAGCACCGTGTCGCGGGCCCGGATGGCAAGACCTTCTCCCCTGGCGTCCCGTGCGTGCACGCCCACGCAGACGCCGTCCTTCACCAGGAGGTCGTCCATGGTGGTGTACTCCATGATGCGCACGTTGCGCAGCTCGCGCACGCGCGCCAGCAGCTTCGTGGTGATCTCCTTGCCGGTGACGTCCGCGTGGTGCACGATGCGGTTTCTGCTGTGCGCGCCCTCGCGCGTGTAGTCCAGGTCGCCCGTGGGCGTGCGGTCAAACTCCACGCCCATGCGGATGAGGTCGTTTATGATCTCGCGGCTGGACCAGATCATGGTGTCCACGCTCTCGGGACGGCACTCGTTGTGGCCGGCGCGCATGGTGTCGTCGAACCAGTAGTCATAGTCGTCGTGGTCGCGCATCACGCAGATGCCGCCCTGCGCGAGCATGGAGTCGCAGCTTGCCACGTCCTCTTTGCTGAGCATCGCGATGCGCAGGTGGCGCGGCAGGTTCAGCGCCGCGTACAGCCCGGCCACGCCGCAACCCACGATGCACACGTCAAAGCTTGCGTCGCGCTCGCCCTGCGCCGCGTCCCTTCCCTCGCTCGTCACGACAGCCCCCTCCCGCGCGCTCATTGTGCCGCCAGCTCGAGCATGCGCTCGAGCGGGGCCATGGCCCTCTCCGCGTTGTCCGGAAGCGACACCTCGCCGAGGTTGCCCTCGAGTGCGGCCAAGACCTTCTCTGGTCCCACCATCGCCATGTTCGGGCAGATGGGCGGCGTCGCCGGGAAGTAGATGCGCTTGCCCTGGCCGGCCGTGAGGCGGCTGATCTCCGCCGCGACGCCCACCACCGTCAGCACGATGAACTCGCGCGCGTCGCTTTGGGCGATGTGCTCGATGATCTGCTTGGTCGAGCCTATGTAGTCCGCCTCGCGAAACACCTCCTCGGAGCACTCCGGGTGCGCGCAGACCTCCGCGTTGGGATGCTCAAGCTCCAGGCGCTCCACCTCCTGCGGGATGATGCGCTGGTGCGTGGGGCAGTAGCCGCGGTTCAGGATCACGTTCTTCTGGGGCAGCTGCTCCGCCACGTAGCGGCCGAGGTTCATGTCCGGGATAAACAGCACGTTGCGCTCCGGCAGCTGCGAGATCACCTTCACGGCGTTCGAGGACGTCACGCACACGTCCGACCACGTCTTTATCTCTGCGGTCGAGTTGATGTAGCACGCCACGGCCACGTCGCCGGCGTACTGTGCGCGGACCTTCTCCACGTCCTCGCGACGCACCATGTACGCCATGGGACACAGGGCGCGCGGCTCCGGGTTCAGCACGCGGCGCGCCGGGTTCAGGAGCTTCACGCTCTCCGCCATGAACGACACCCCGGCGAGCACGATGGTGTCGCAGTCGAGCGTCTTGGCGAGGCGTGCCAGGTAGAACGAGTCGCCCACGTAGTCCGCGAGCGCCTGGGTCTCCGCCGGCACGTAGTAGTGCGCCAGCACCACGGCCCTGCGCTCGCGCTTCAGCTCCTGCACGCGACGCGCGATGCGCGCGAGCTCCTCCGCGGAGAGGTCCGACCCGCGACCGCTCCTGAAGCGACGCGTCGCCTCGCGGAGGCTCTCCTCCTCCACCGGCGTCCTTACGTAGTCTTCCACAGCACTGCCCTCCCACGGGCGCGCCCCTCTGGCGCGCACTGGGTCCGCAGTATGCCACCTGACAAGACAGCTGACAAGTCATGTGACATGTCAGCTGAAATCTCCTCATGCCGTACAGATGCCCCGCACAGATGGCACCTAGGGTGCCAAGGCGTCAAAACGGCATCCACAAGCAGGCATTATGCCAGGCCCTCGTCCCTTTCCTCCGGATAGGTCACGCCTCACTCGCGGCGCAGACCGGTCATCAGGTCCATCACGTCTGAGGCATAGTCGATCAGGCCGGCGGCCCGCTCGTCACCTGCGACAGCGCGCTCGAGGTCCGCGATCTCGTAGTCGAGCGCATAGCCCTCGACACCGCAGCGGACCTCCTCGACGCGCCCGTCCTCGGTCCACACTATCCTCGCCTCGTCGGCGCGCGGGTAGTCGGTCACCTCGACGTAGCACCTGTCGAACGAGAGGACGCCACGCTTCGGCTGCTTGGAGTGGAGGCTCAGCGTGAAGGTGGCGATTTGGCCGTCCGGGTTCCTCATCACGATGCCCGAGGTCTGGTCCACCCCGGTCGACGCGAGGTTCGCGAGCGAGAGCACCTCCTGCGGCTGGCTCTGCATGAACTGGCGCGCGAACGTGATGGCGTACACGCCGATGTCGAGCATGGCGCCACCAGCGAGGTTCGGGTTATAGAAGCGGTTCGTGAGGTCGCCGTACTCCTTGTACGAGCCAAAGTTCACCTGCGCCAGATTCAGCGCGCCAAACTCCCCTGCCGCCTGGCGGCGCAGCAGCTCCCTGTATAGGGGCATGTGCAGGATCGTCGTGGCGTCCATCAGGACGACGTGGTGCTCGTCCGCGATAGCGCGCGCCTCCGCAAGCTCCTCGGAGTTCAGGGTGATGGACTTCTCGCACAGCACGTGCTTCCCGGCCGCAAGCGTCGCGCGCAGGTAGCGGATGTGCGTGTTGTGCGGCGTCGTCACGTACACCGCGTCCACCTCGTCGTCAGCGCACAGCTCCTCCAGGGAGCCGTACACGCGCTCCACCCCGTAGCGCTCGGCAAACGCCTCCGCCTTCGCCTGCGTGCGGTTGCACACGCCGTGCAGGCGCCGCCCCGCAAGCGCCAAGGACTGGGCCATCTGGTTCGCGATCACGCCGCAGCCGATCACCGCCCAGCGCAGCTTCGGCGCCTCGAAGACGTCGCTCGGAAACTCCCTGCCCTCAACCTCGGCAAACGCCGCCACCGCCGCCTGCGCGGAATCGAGTGGCCTTTGTGCTGTGCTCACGCGAACCCCCTTCGGACGCCCTGTCAGACTACATCGATTCTAGACGAGAAAGGACGCCCCCTTCCCAGGCACGTCGTCCGGAAAGGGGTGTCCACACACGGGGCATCACCCCACGCACGAGTCTCTCTTGCTACTCCACGTCGATCTTGTGGACCCAGCCGAACTTGTCCTCGATCTCGCCGGACTGGATGCCCGTCAGGGTCTCGCGCAGCTTCTTCATCACGGGACCAACGTGCTCCATGCCATAGACGACCTTCTTGTCGTCGGAGTCGACCTCGCCCACCGGACTGATGACGGCCGCGGTGCCGCACATGCCGCACTCCACGAACTGGTCGATCTCGTCAAAGCGCACGGGACGCTGGGTCACCTTGATGCCCAGGTAGTTCTCGGCCACGTCCACCAGCGAGCGGCGCGTGATGGACGGCAGGATCGAGTCGGTGTGCGACTGCGGAACCACGAGGTTGCCGTCCTTGTCCACAAACAGGAAGTTCGCGCCGCCGGACTCCTCCACGTACGTGCGGGTCTCGGGGTCCAGGAACATGTTGTCCGCATAGCCGGCCGCGTGCGCCTCGACGGAGGGCAGAAGCGACATGGCGTAGTTCAGGCCTGCCTTGATGTTGCCGGTGCCGTGCGGTGCCGCGCGGTCATACTTGGAGACCTGCACCTTCACGGGCTTCACGCCGCCCTTGTAGTAGGCGCCCACCGGCGTCACCAGGATGCGGAACTGGTACTCGTCGGCCGGCTTCACGCCGATGACGTTGCCGGTCGCGATCATGAGCGGACGGATGTACAGCGTCGCACCGGAGCCAAACGGCGGCACCCATGCGGCGTTCGCGCGGACGACCTTCTCGACGGCGTCCACGAAGCGGTCCTCCGGGAACGGCGGCATCACGATGCGGCGGGCGCTGTTGGCCATGCGCTTCGCGTTCTGGTCGGGCCTGAAGCAGACGATGTCGCCCTTCTCGGTGGTGTATGCCTTGAGGCCCTCGAAGACCTCCTGGCAGTAGTGGAAGATGCCAGCGCACTCGGAGAGGGTAATGGAGTGGTCGGTGGTTAGCGCCCCTTCGTCCCACTTGCCGTCCTTGTAGTTGGAAACGTAGCTGTAGTCCGTGGGCTGGTAGGCAAACCCGAGGGCGCCCCAGTCTATGTCCTTCTTCTCCATCAACACACTCCTCACGATAGAACCGTATCCCCGCTTGCGCGCGGAGTGCAGAAGAGTCTACTACGGCGAGAAGAACGTGGCGTTTTATATCGCACGGATGAGACAGGCCTGAAACACTTCGCGCGCTCGCAACCCCTGCGAGCGCGCTTCGGAAGGTTTGCTAGCGCAGGCTGTTGTCCCGGTCGTAGCGCTTCCCGTCCCAGTACACACGGGTCGCACGCTGGCATTTCTCCGGAAGCTCGACGCCTTCGAGCGCCCACTTGCAGAACTCGTCAAAGCCCACGCGGTCCACTATGTAGCCTATGTGTTCCTTCCCCTCCGGCGCGTCGGGGTCGATGTACTCCTCGATGAACGCGTAGGTGTTCTTCACGATCTTCACGATGGAGTCCTCGTCCACCCAGCGCAGCCAGTCCTGCGCCATGCGCGGGTTCTGCTTGCCGGTGCGGCCCATGATCTTCACGCGGAAGTAGTGCTCGGGGCTGCGCGTCCACGCGCGCGTGGGGCAGTACACCACACACACGCCGCAGCCGATGCAGCGGTCCTCGTCGCGCACCACCTTGTCGTTCACCAGCCTGAGCGCGCTCACGGAGCGGCGCTGGCACCAGTCCACGCACTGCCCGCAGCCTATGCAGCGCGCCGGGTCGTACTGCGGCTCCGTCATCCCGATGATGCCGAAGTCGTTCAGGGCAACGTGCGCGCAGTCGTTCGAGCAGCCGGTGAACGCCACCTTCACGTGGCGGTTGTTCGGGAAGATCTCGTGGTCCATGCGCTGCGCGAAGGCGGTGGTGTCGTAGCAGCCAAACGGGCACAGGCGCTTGCCGGGGCACCCCACGACGTTGCGCGTGCCGCTTGCCAGGTAGCCCTGGGACGTGTCCTCCTGGTTGATCTGCGTGTCCTCGATGACCTGCTGCAGAAGCGCGTTCACCTTTGGCATGTCGTCCAGGCTGATGCCCGGAATCTCCACGCCCTGGCGGTTGGTGAGAAAGATCTCTCCGTTGCCGAACTCCTCCGCGATCTCGACAATACGCGCCATGCTCTTGGCGCTCACGAGGCCGCCGGGCACGCGCACGCGGCTCGCGGTCTCGCCGCGCACCTTGCTGTATCGGAAGGCGTTCTTCTTCAGCGCCTTTACGTTGACGTCCTGAATCATGGGTGCCCTCCTAGTCGATCAGGGTCTTGCTCTCGGTGTAGTTGAAGACGGGGCCGTCCAGGCACACGTGCTTCTCGCCTATGCGGCAGTGCCCGCACTTGCCCAGGCCGCAGCACATCTTGCGCTCCTGGCTCACCCAGATGTTCTTCTCGGCAAAGCCACGCTGGAGCAGTCCCAGCACCGTAAAGTGCATCATGGGCGGCGGGCCCACGACCACGGCCTGCGCCGTCACGGGGTCGCGCAGCTTTAGCTCCGGGATGTACTTCGTGACGAGGCCGACGTTTCCCGCATAGCCCTCCGGCGCGGCGTCCACCGTGAGCGTGAGGTCGAGCGCCTTGTCCCAGCGCGCGAGGTCGTCGCGAAACAGCATGTCGTCCGGGCTGCGGAAGCCCACGACCACGTGCTTGTCGCGCGGGGTCGCGCTCTGGGCCAGCGCCTCTATCACGCCGCGCACGGGGCTCACGCCGGTGCCGCCCGCGACCACGACGCACTCGCCGTCCACGTAGCGCCCCACGTCGAAGCCGTTGCCGTACGGCCCGCGCAGAAGCAGGCTCTGGCCGGCGTAGGTGTCGAACATCTCGTTCGTGACGCGGCCGACGCGGCGGATGGTGAGGTCCACGGACTCGCCGGGCACGATGCCGCTCACGCTGATGGGCGCCTCGCCAAACTTGGGAACGGACACCTCGAAGAACTGGCCGGGCTTGACCTCGCCCGCAAACGCCATCCTGAACGTGTACTCCTTCTTCGTGTGGCGCACGACCTCGAGCACCTTGGAGGGAAACGGGACGTAGGGATTGGTCTGGCTACTCATGGTGCGCCTCCTCGCGCTCGCACGCGTCCGTCAGCTTGTTCACGCACGCCGCGAAGCTTATGTACTCCGGGCACACGTCGTCGCAGCGTCCGCAGCCCACGCACATGTCGTACCCAAAGCGCTGGCGGAAGTCCCACACCTTGTGCAGCACCTTGAAGCGCATGCGCTCGCCGGCGGTCTTGCGGTACTGCCCGCCGCCGGCCACGTTGGTGTAGCCGTCGATCATGCAGCTTGCCTGCACGCGCCTGCGCTCGCCCACGCGCCCGTTGTCCGTGTAGAACACGTCCTGCATGGTGAAGCACGTGCACGTGGGGCACACGATGTTGCACCGGCCGCAGCGGATGCAGCGGTTGGTGTACTCGTCCCACAGCGGGTCCTTGTAGATGGAGGTCGGCACGCTCTGGGGGGTGCGTACGCGCACCTCGTTTTCGGTCACGTGCGCCGGCTCCACGTCCTTCTCGGCCGTGGCCGCGCCGGCAAACGCCGCCTTGACGGAATCGTCCGCCACGGCGCACAGGTAGCCGTCCCCAGAGGTCTCGAGCGAGAAGAGCCAGCCCTCCGGCGCAACGTTTGCTCCCATGTCCACGCAGAAGCAGCTCGCGAAGCTCTGCGTGCAGCCGATGAGCGCGAAGCGCACGCGGTCGCGTATGCGCGCGTAGAACGTGTCCGTGGGGCCGTTGCCCAGATACATCTGGTCGAGCCGCCTGACGGCGTGAAGGTCGCACGCGCGCAGGAACACGATGACGGGGCGGTCGTCCGCCGCCCGGGCCGGGGCGCCGGGCGCGCCCAGGTCGCCGGCCTCGTGGACCTCGTCCTCCGTGAAGTAGAACAGCGTCTTGGACAGCGGCGTGAGCAGCTCCTTGAAGCTGTAGTCGCTCTTCGCGTCCAGCTCGAGCTCGGACGCGCTCGTCACGAAGTCGTAGCGCACCACGTCCACGTCGGTGAAGCGGCCCTCGCCCACCTTCCTGACCGGTGCGTACAGCAGGTAGTCCTTCGAGAGCGCGGCGATCGCGCCATCGAGGCCCTCCCTCTTCAGCACGTATCCCATCGTCTTCCTTCCTCCTGCGCGAGCCCCCGCAGGCCCGCGACCATTGCCAGTGCCGGCGTCGCGTCACGACGGCGCCAGCACGCCATCCCACGGGCGGCCCTGCGCCCGGGCGCGGGGCGCGGTGCCAGCCGAAGGCGATGTCCTTCTCGCCTGAAACCTTTACAACGTATCGTACCGACGCACGAAATGTTGTGGCTGCGGCAACACGCGACGAATTCGCGGGCGGTAGGACCCGCAAGGCGGAGGGGGCGGCGCCGCGGATCATGGACGCGCTCGTGGCCACGAACGACGAGCAGTGCGTGGGCTACACGGAGGGCGACCGGCACTGCGAGCGGGCGCGGCGCCTGATCCTGGACGCGTGCGGCCTGGACGAGGGCGAGGCCGACGTGCAGTTCTGCGTTGGCGGGACGTCCGCGAACGTGATAGGCGTGACCGGGATGCTGCGCGACTGGGAGGGCGTCATCTGCACGCGCGACGCCCACATAAACGTGCACGAGACCGGTGCCGTGGCCGCGTGCGGCAGGACGGTCCTGCCCACGGACGATGCGGACGGATTCCTGTCCCCCGAGGGGGCGGAGCGCGTGTACGCGTTCCAGACGTCGTGCGGCCGACACATGACGCGGCCTGCCGCCGTGTACGTCACGAACGCGACGGAGCTCGGCGGCGTGTGGGACGCCGCGCGCCTGGACGCGATCTGCGACTGGGCGCACGAGCACGGGCTGAGGGTGTTCCTGGACGGCGCGCGGCTGGCGTCCGCGCTCACGTCCGAGGGAAACGACGTGACGCTTTCGCACATCGCCCACACGGTCGACGCGTTCTACCTAGGCGGAACGAAGAACGGCATGCTGTTTGGCGAGGCGATGGTCATCCGCGACGAGAGGCTTCGCGAGGCGTTCCCCTTCCTGGTGAAGGAGCGCGGCGGACTCGTCGCAAAGGGCAGGCTGCTCGGCGTGCAGTTCGAGGCGGCGTTCGAGCGCGGCGAGGGCGACGCGGAGGCGCCGTACTGGAGCATGGCGCGCCACGCGAACCGCATGGCCGCGGACCTTCGCGCGGGCTTGGTGGGCCTTGGCTTCGAGCCCTATGGCAGCTCCCCCTCCAACCAGCAGTTCTTCGTGGTAAGCCCCGCACAGCAGGCTGCGTTCGAGCAGGCCGTGGGCGCGGAGACGTTCTACGTTCTCGACGCCGGCCGGAAGGTCGTGAGGTTCGTAACGTCCTGGGCAACATCGCGCGGGGACGTGGACGACCTGCTGGAGTTTGCCGCGACAATCGCGTAGCGGCGTCGCGCCGACGGCTACGCGCTCTTTGCGCTGCCGTCGGCGGCAGTGCCCTTCTCCACCGCAGCGCTCACGAGCCTCGCGTACGCCTTCCGTCCCGACTTCGTCAGCGTCACGCCGTCGGACTTGAAGTACTCGTCGTGCCCGGCGGAGGCGGCGTACCAGTCGATGAGCCGCACGCTCTTGCCGGCCTTCGCCGCCTTGCGCAGCACCTGGTTGTTCGCTTCGCAGTACGGTGCGGTTGACCTGCAGGTCACCAGGTAGATGACCCTGTCCGCCTGTCCGGACGCGTCTGCGCCAGAGCCAGACGCGTCCTTCTCGCCCTTGGAGCCGTCGCCCGAGCCCTCGACGGCCGCAATCATCCGCGCCACGGCCTTCGCGTCAAGCGGCGCGGAGTCGTCCGGGTCGATCGCAACCACGTCGCCGGCCGTTCCCGCCTTCGCGTAGCCGGCCCACGCCCGCGCCGTCGCCTTTGCGTCGCGCCCGGCCGCCGCGTCGATCATCGCCTGCGGCATCGCGGCGGAAAGCTCGTCCGCGGCCGCGAGCGTCGTGGCATCGCCCAGCACGATGGCACTGTACGTCGTGTTCTCACGCGTGGGCTTCACGTAGCTGGTCGCCTTCACGACCAGGTTCGCCATCTCCTGCGCGTACTGAGGCCGCAGGTGCGTCCCATCGTCCCAGAACCACTCGTCGTGGCCGGACGACGCCCCGTACCAGTCGATGACCCCCACGTTCTCGTGCGCGTCGCCAAACGATTTCAGCAGTGCGTTGTTTGCCGAGACCCAGTCCTCCGGCGCCCTGTTGTTCACGAACCACAGCCGGCGCTTCTTGCCGACCGCGTCGTAGATCCTCTGCAGCGTGTCCTGCGTCAGCGCTCCGTTCGTGCCGACGGCAAATATCACGGTGTCGCCCACGACGCCCTGGTCGGCGTACTTGCGGTATACGTCCAGCGCGTCCGTGGCCTGCCTGCCCACCTTCGCATCGACCATACCGTATGGAAACGCCTCGTTCAGCGCGTCGCGCGCGCCCAGCGTCACGGAGTCGCCTATCAGCAGCACGTCGTACTTCCCCGCCGCAAGCGGCTTCCTCAGGGTGGCCGCGCTCACGCGGTGAGCGTCGGGCTCCCCGCCCACCGCGGCGACAGGCGGTGCGAACGCGAGGCCCCACGCGGCCACCACGCACACGAGCACGGGCACTGCTGCCCTTGGCACGCGACGCGTTGCGCCCAGCGCCGCGGCAACGTGGCCCCGCCTCCCGGCGCCGGACTCGGCCCTGGCCGAAGCCGCGCGCACGAAGGCGGCAGGCAGGATGGGCTGCGCGAGCGCCGCGAGGTACGACCGGAGCGACCCCTTGCGCAGGGGCTCCTCCACCAGGCGGTAGCTCAGCTCCGCCGCCGCGATTATCACGCCCAGCTCGAGCGCGACCTGCCACGGCGCGAGCGCCGTGGTGGAGTTTCGCGGCTGCATCAGCTCGACCACGGGGTAGTGCCACACGTAGATCGCAAACGAGCGGGAGCCCACCCACGCCAGCGGGCGCCACGACATCACGCGCGAGACCACCGTGCCCGCAGGCACGAGCGCCGCCACCTCCACGGCCGCGATGACCGAGCACAGCAGGATGCCCCCGTAGTACGAGAAGGACGTGTACCCCTCGGTCGTCGCCATCATCACGACGAGCGCCGCCACAGATCCAAGGCCCGCGAGCTCGAGCGCCAGGCGCCGCCAAGGCGCGGCGGCGACCGCCGTGGCCTGGCTCTTCTCGCCAAACGGCCACACGAACGCCAGGATGCAGCCCAGAAGCAGGCTCTGGGCACGGGTGTCCGTGCCGTAGTACGCGCGCGACGGGTCGGCGCCGGGCACGTACAGCGCCGCCATCAGCGCGGCGGAGGCAAGCGTCAGCACCGCGAGCGCGACGACCACGCCGCGGCGGCCGTGCCAGCGCGGCCCGCCGCCTTGGGGAATCGCCCGCATCAGCAGCATGAGGATGGGCGGCCACGCCAGGTAGAACTGGAACTCCAGCGCGAGCGACCAGAAGTGCGTCAGCGGCGACGGCGCACCGGCCGCCGCGAAGTACGACTCGTGGCCGAAGATCTTTGTCCAGTTGAGCGCCATCAGGAGCGCGGGCACCACGTCCGGGCGCATCTTCGTGAGCAGCTGGCGGTTCGCGACGGTGCACACCGCGGCCGTGATGGCGACGAAGACGACGCACGTGGGAAGGAGCCGCTTGACGCGGCGCATCCAGTAGCTGCCCAGGCGGATGGTACCCGTCCTTGCAAGCTCGGACAGAAGCCCCGCCGTCGCAAGGTAGCCGGAAAGCACAAACAGCACGGTCACGCCCAGAAGGCCGCCCGTGCACCATGCAAGCCCCATGTGATAGAAGACCACGCCCAGAGCGCACACGGCGCGGAGCCCGTCGAGCGACGTGACGTAGCGGCGCGAGGAGCCGGCCGCCTTTGGAGCCGCCGCCCTCCGGGGCCTCTGTCCCTTCCGCGGTGCCTGTCGTGCGGAACCCGTGCCCGCACGTCGTGTCGTGCGCCCTGCCATGCGTGAAGACCAATCGACCGTAGCCCCAGCGGCCAGCGGCCGCGTAACTTCCCGTCTATAAGTCTAGCAATAGCTGGCAAGCAGGCGCAGCGCGTCGCGGCACAGGACGCGCATTTCAAACGGCGCGTCCAGCGCGCAGGTCATGACGGCATCCCCCAGCTCTGCGGAGCGCAGCTCCCAGCCCAGGAGCACCTCCGGTCGCTTGCGCGGGTCCACGGCAAAGCCCGTGCCCATCGCCTTCAGGATCGACTCGCGCCTGGTCCACGCCCGTGCCCATGCCGCTCGCCGCTCGCGCGTGGATCCGTCGCCCACGGCGGCGCGCTCCGCCTCGTCGTAGTACTTGCGCGTGATGAGGTCCTCCACGTCGCGGTAGCGCGTAGGGACCTCCTCCAGGTCTATCCCCACGGGACGCGCCGCCACGGCCAGCGCCACCATACCCACGTCGTTCGTGAGGTTGAACTCCGGGCCGCCCGCGACATACGGCTTGCCGTACTCGCCGTAGCTCACGTCCGCGTCCGCCACAACGCCCAGCACGTCGCGCGCCAGAAGGCCGCCTCCCAGCGCCTCCAGCCTCACGCGCGCGGGTCCCACCTCGGAGCGCCTGGCGTACATGGGCGCCACGACGTCGCGACACGCGTCTTCGTGCCCGGACAGCGGCGCGCAGTCGAGCACGTGCACCACAACCTTCTCCACCGGGCTTACCTCCCGTCGTCACGCGAGGGCGACGCCCCGCATCCATCCCCAGCGCGGCTGCTCCCACGCTCCGTACGCACCGTACCACAGCGCGAGCGGCACCGTGCGCACGCCATGGTCCGCGCTGTCCATCACCATGCCGTCGCCCACGTAGATGCCAACGTGCCCGTGTCGCGCCGCCTGCGGGCTCGCCGGACAGCGCGGCACGGCCACGATCATGCCCACGCGCAGGTCGCCGGGGTCTGCCAGCGTGCAGTGGCGCTCGTACAGCGCGCGGGCGTCGCCGCGCTCCAGCCCCAGGCCAAACCACTGGAACACGCCCTCCACCCACGCGGCACAGCCGTCCGGCCCCGCCCACGGAAATCCCTTCGCATGCGCCACCAGGCTGCGCTGGTCGCGACTCGCGGACGCCAGCTCCTCCGGAACGTGACCTCGCCCGGTCGCAAGGCGCCTCATGGGCAGCCCGCGCCGGGCGAGAAGAACCTCGAGCCTTCGCAGTCGCTCCGTCTCTGAGTCGGGCGCATCCTCCGCCCGCGGGGAGTCGGCCACGCTACGCGCTCTTCATCACGACGGTGCGCACGACCTGCGCCGTGTGGTCGCAGGCGTCGATGCAGCTCTCCATGCGGTCGAACAGGCGCAGCCACGTCACGGTGGTGCGGCCGTTCTCCTCGTCGTGGAACAGCCTGCGCACGCCGCCGTTGTACACGACGTCGCCCTCGTCCTCGATGTCGGAAATCATGGTTGCGTGCTCCATGACCTCCGGTTCGCTCTTGTAGTTGGGCAGGTGGTTGATCATCTGGTTCACCTCGCCCACGCAGCGGCGCGTCAGGCGTGCCATCTGCACCGCCTCGCCGCGCATCTCCTGCACGTTGAACAGGTCGAGGCAGAGCGCGGCGCCGTTCATGTAGTCCATGATATCGTCCATCGAAAGCGCGAGGTCGCTTATGTCCTGGCGGTCGAACGGCGTGATGAACGAGTCGTACAGCTCGCGCATGATGCGCTGGACCTTGTTGTCGCACTCGCTCTCGTACACCTTGAGCTCCGGGATGCCGGAAAACGTCTGCGGATAGCCCTCCATCACCTCGACGTAGTGGTCGCACGCCTCGACGAGCTTGGCCGAAAGGTCCTTGAACAGGGTGTAGAAGATGTCTTCCTTCTTGGCACGTGCCATGTGGTCTACCTCCAGCTAGAAGATGATCAGGAAAACCTTGGCGAGCACGAAGCCGATGACTCCGCAGCCCGGGAAGGTGAAGATCCAGGTGTAGACCATCTCCTTCGCGACGCCCCAGTTGACGGAGCGCATGTTCTTCGCGGCGCCCGCGCCCATGATGGCGGCGGTCTTCGCGTGCGTGGTCGATACGGGAAGGCCCGTGAGCGTCGCGACCAGAAGCGACGCAGTTGCCGAGACGGATGCGGCAAAGCCCTGGTACTTCTCCATCTGCACCATCTGCATGCCGACCTTCTTGATGATGCGCTTGCCGCCCACGGCGGTGCCGACGGCCATCATGCCCGCGCAGAGCACCTCGACCCAGAGGGGAAAGCCGCCCATGTCGGAGGCCTTGAGCCCAGCGGAAAGCGCGATGGCGAGCATGGCGGTGGACATGAACTTCTGACCGTCCTGTGCACCGTGCATGAGGGCGACGCCGGCCGCACCCGCAACCTGCAGCTTGCCGAAGAGGGTGTCCATCTTCGCGCGGTTAGCGTGCCGAAGCGCCCGCTGTATGACCCACGCGACGATCCATCCGGCCGCGAAGCCCGCTGCGGTGGAGAAGACCAGGCCGTACACGACCTTCATCCACTCCCCGAAGTTCACGCCGGAAAGGCCGCCGTGCACGGCGAGCGCCGCACCCGTGAGGCCCGCAATGAGCGCGTGGCTCTCGCTCGTGGGGATGCCGAAGATCCAGGCGCCCACGCCCCACGCCACGATGCCCACGGTCGCCGCGGCAAGCGCGATGAGCGCCGCGTGCGTGTCGCCGCCAAAGTCGACCATGCCGCTGATGGTGTCCGCGACGGCCGTCGAGACGAACGTCATCGCGACGAGGCCGATGAAGTTGCAGACAACGCTCATGGCGATGGCGGCCTCGATGCTGATGGAGCGCGTGCCAACGGGCTCCGCGATCGCGTTCGCGGCGTCGGTGGCTCCGTTCACGAAGATGGTCCCCAGCACCAGGACCATGACGACGGCGAGGAAGGGGTTCGCCTCGAGCATCGCCAAAAACTGCGAAAAGCTGACCAAAGTGACTCCTTTCTTTACATCCCGATGATAAAGGGAGGCGCCACTACCAACAATGTAATCACCCACAGGGCGGCAATGCCTTACTTTTCGCTTACATTGCACTAATTGGCTGGTCAATTGCCTCGTCTTGCGCACGTCCGAACACAGGCGCTCCACATGAGCCATCTAGCGTGCAGAAAAAGGGACGCGCCCTCACGGACGCGCCCCTGTCGGCACGGTAGTTCTTCTCGCCCGGCGTCGTGCCTAGCGATAGCGCAGCGAGACCTCCATGAAGCTCGCCTTGCCGTCTATGTAGTCCTTGAACGCGATGGTCGGGTCCTTGCCGTGGAAGCTTGCGCACAGACCGCACTGGTCGCAGTCCGCGATGCACGGGTACTGCGACTTCACGTACCAGAGCCTGTCCATGCGAGAAGAGCTTGCGATGTCGGGCGCGGAGTCTGCCATGGGCCTCGCCTCCCCTCGCTAGTGGCCCTTGATGGACTCGAGGAACTCGCGGGCACGCTCGGTCTTGGGGTGGTCGAAGAACTCGTTCGGGTCGCCCTCCTCCAGGATCTGGCCGTCCGCCATGAACTCGACGCGGTCGGCCACGCGACGGGCGAAGTTCATCTCGTGCGTGACGACGACCATGGTCATGCCCTCGCGCGCGAGCTCGACCATGACGTCGAGCACCTCGTTGATCATCTCGGGGTCAAGGGCGGACGTCGGCTCGTCAAACAGCATCGCCTTCGGGTGCATCGCCAGTGAGCGCGCGATGGCGACGCGCTGCTGCTGGCCGCCGGAGAGCTGCGCGGGCACCTTGCTTGCCTGCTCCGCCACGCCGACGCGGCGCAGCAGCTCCATGGCCTCCTGCTCGGCCTTCTTCTTATCGACGTGCAGCACCTCGATGGGGCCCATGGTCACGTTTTCGAGAATCGTCTTGTGTGCGAAGAGGTTGAACTGCTGGAAGACCATGCCGATCTCCGCACGCATCGCGGCAAGCTCCTTGCCCTCCTGGGGAAGCGGCTTGCCCTCGATCAGGATCTCTCCGGAGTCGATGGTCTCGAGACGGTTTATCGTGCGGCATAGCGTCGACTTGCCAGAGCCGGACGGGCCTATCAGCACCAGCACCTCGCCCTTCTCGACCTGAAGACTGATGTCCTTCAGGACGTGGAGGTCGCCAAAGTGCTTCTCTACGTGCCTCAGCTCGATCGTTGGGGTCTTGACCTGCGTATCTTCAGACATTGGATGCTCCTATCAAGCGTGTGGGCGTCGTAGTGGCTACACCGGGTTCTCCTGCGAGCGCGTTACCACCTTGGCACCGCTTCTGCGCGCCAGGTTGACGGCCCACTGGTTGATTGCGTAGTTGATGAGGATGTAGATGATTGCCACCACGAAGTACACCGAGACGAGCGCGTCGTAGTTGCTGATGAGCACGCGCGCGTTCTGCAGCAGGTCCGGATAGCTCACCACGTACGCGACGGAGGTGTCCTTCACCACGACGACGAGCTGCGAGATGAGCGACGGGATGACGTAGCGGATGGCCTGCGGCAGGATGATCTTGCGCATGACCTTGCCCTCCGTCATGCCGATGGAGAGTGCCGCCTCGCGCTGGCCCTTGGGCACGGCGTTCACGCCGGCGCGGAACACCTCCGCGAGCACGCCGGACGCCGTGAGCGCGATGGGCAGCGTCAGCATCCAGAACGAGGGCATCTTGATGCCGTAGCTGGGGATGACCAGGAAGAAGAAGTAGATCAGCAGAAGCGAGGGGATGCCCCTGAAGAAGTTGATGATCACGCGGAAGACGGTGCTCACCACGCGGTTGTGGCTGATTCTGCCCAGCATGAACAGGATGCCAAGCACGAGGGCGATGGCGCCGGCGCACAGAGCGACCTCCGCCGTGCCGACGAGTCCCTTGAGCAGGAAGCGCCACGTAGACCACTGCGCGAAGAAGTACCAGTAGCGAGAGTCGAACTGGCCCATCTCGTACAGCCTCGCCACGACCCACGCCACGATCGCGACGATCGCGACGGACGTGATGACGGTTCCCACCACGATGCGTCGCCTCGTCCGAGGACCCGGGGCCTCGTAGAGCGCGTCGCGCATGGATACGCTGTCTGCGGCACTCATCTGAGGATCCTCACTCTCTTGTCGATGGCGTTTCCGGCAAGGCCGATCAGGAACGCGGTGCCGGCGTACAGCACGGCGGAAACCGCGAACGGCAGGATGCCGCCCACGGACATCGTGTTGATGTACGAGACGAGCCCCGTCAGCTCCTGCGGGTCAAGCGGGACCTGCGAGCCGATGGCCGTGGTCAGCATGACGGCGACCAAGAGGTTCGTCATGGGCAGCACGGACGAGCGCAGCGCCTGCGGAATAACGACGTTCTTCAGCATCTGGCGAAAGCCCAGGCCCAGCGAGCGCGCCGCCTCGATCTGCCCCACGCCGATGGTGTTGATGCCGGTCATGAAGTTCTCCGAGCCAAACGACGCCGCCACCAGCACGGTCACCACGATGACGCAGGTCTGCTCGCTCCACACGACGCCCAGGTACGGGAACGCGTAATAGAAGATGACAAGAAGCGATATCGTGGCGACGTTTCGGAAGATCTGCACGTAGAGGTCCCCTACCTTGCGCAAAGGCGAGATGGGGCTCACGCGCGCAATCGTGACAAGAAGCGCCAGAAGCATCGCACCGACGTAGGAAACCACCGTCATCCAGAGCGTCGCCCCGTAGGCCTTGACGTACATGCCCCCATAGAGCGAGAAGAGCTCCTGAATACTCATGTTCACCCCCCGCATTGAAGGCGGAGGCCCCCGTGCGTGCACGGAGGCCCCCTCTTAGCACTGTCTTCAAGATACCCTCACGAACGCCACGTCCACAAGCCAATATCAGCTTTGGAACAATCACGAAACGAGGGCGAGAAACGCTAGTCCTCGATCGCGGGCGGCTTCGGCGCGGTCTTCTGTCCGATGCGGGTGCCCATGCAGACCTTCCAGAGCTTCTCCCACACGCCGTCGTCCTCGACCTTCTGCAGCCAGGCGTTCACGAACGCGGCGGCGTCGGAGTCCTTCGGCAGGCCGATGCCATAGCTGTCCTTCGGGCCGATGAGCTGCTTCAGCAGGCGGTACTTGCCGGGGTTCGAGATCATGGAGCCCATCTGCATCGTCTGGTCGATGATGTAGGCGTCCACGCGGTGCTGCTCTAGGGCAGCGCGGGCCTCCTCGTCGGTCTTGTACTGCTTCTGGATGGCCTTCGGCGCCTCCTCCTTCACGATGCTCGGGCCAGTGGAGCCGGACTGGACGGCGACCTTCTTGCCGGCGAGGTCGTCGACGGAGTTGATGTCCTTGTTCGTCGCGAGCACCATGATGCCCTGGCGCGCGGTGAAGTACGGACCGGCGAAGTCGATGAGCTTCTTGCGGTCGTCGTTGATGCTGTAGGTCGCGAACACGGCGTCAACCTGGTCGTTCTGCAGGACGGACTCGCGGGTGTCAGAGGTGACCTGCGTCAGGTCGATCTTGGAGGAGTCGCCCAGGATGTAGGCGGCCAGCAGCTGGGACAGGCCGGCGTCGAAGCCGCGGACCTTGTTGTCCTTGTCGTCCAGATAGCTGAAGAGCTCGGAGGTCTGCACGCCGCCAACACGCAGCTTGCCGGCCTTCTTCACCTTGGACGCCCACTTGTTAGCGGAGATGGTGGCGTCGTCGGCCTGCTTGGAGCTCTCCTTGATGAGCTTGTCGTACGCGTCCTTGTCCAGCTTGCCGGAGGTCTTCTTGGCGCTGGAGCCAGAAGCGGAGCTGTCAGAGTCGGAGCTGCCACCGCACGCGGCAAGGCCCATGGTTGCGAAGCCGCCAAGGCCAAGGGCAACCGCCTGGCGCCTGCTGACGACAATCTTGTCAAGAGGGTTGTTGATAGACATGTGGGTTCCTTCCTTCGGGGTTACCCGTGGGAGCTGGGCGAGACCCGCCCGACAATGAGACCAGTGCTCGCACCGGGCCGTGCACTAACGCGGTAAATCCTATCGTGTTGCTAGGAAATGTCAACAGAGCCGCACGCGACGTGCCCAAGACGTAACACGGTCGCCGCGACCTGCCATTTCAGCATAGCCTAGAGTTGTTTCTACCCACTTTTCAGCCTATTTTTCCGCATGCGCATTTTCGATAGGGCACTATTGCCCAAGACGATTGCCGCCAGGCGAGAAGGGCCGTGACGCACCGCTCGCACTACAATGGCAGGCTGTGGCACATCTTCGATAGAGGGACTCTCACATGCAGGGAACTAATGGCTCGGCCGCGTTCTGCCCAACCGTGATGGCGCAGGTCGTCGTGCTTGTCGTCGTAACGCTCGCATACGCGCTCGGAAGCGCCGCGGTCGCGGCGCACCGCGCGGGCGAGAAGGGCGCCCCGGCCGTCCTTGCCCGCATCCACCCCACGACCCTCCTCTGGGAGCTCCCGTTTCTCGGTGCGCTCGTCTTCCTCTGGGAATGGTGCGCACGCGGCCTGTACTCCGGCGGCATCGCCTCCCTCCGGACGAACACCCTCGTCATCCTCATCGCTGGGATCGCCTGCCTCCCCAGGCTGCACCTCTCGTCGATCCTCGCGCGGCGCGTCCCCACCCACAGGCAGGCCGCATGCCACACGACCGCAACCATAGTCCTTCTCGCCCTCTGCGAGGAGGCATCCCGCGCTGCGCTCGAGGTCCCGTGGAACGACGCGTGGCTCGACATCGCGCCGCAGTTCGTGGCGATCGAGGCAACCATCATCGGCCTTGCGCTTCTCGCCCTGTACTTCCTGTTCCAGCGTCGCGGGGCTGGCGTCGCCCTCGGAGTGGGTTTCATGCTCTTCGTCGGCATCGCGCAGTACTTCGTGTTCCTGTTCAAGGACGCCAACATCACGCCGGCGGACCTCCAGGCCCTTGGCACCGCGGCGGAGGTCAGCGGCGGCTACGTCTATGTCATCACGCCAGCCGTGGTACGGGCCTTCGCGTTCGCGGCGGCCGGCATCGCGTGCGCCGCGTACCTCATGCCGCCGGCACCGCAGGCGCTAGCCCAGGGCGGGCACGTGCCCGCCCATGCGGAGGGCGCGCGTCGCGGCGGCGTCCGAGCATGGCTCGCCCACGCGGCGTCGGTGCCCGCCGTGCGACGAGTCGCGCTCGGCCTTGCCTTCGTCGTCGCGCTCGTGCTCTTCGTGACGGTCCCCGGCTACGGAGCTGACTTCGGCGTCAGCCTCAACCACTGGAACTCCCTGTACAGCACGTCCCTGCAGGGCTTCTTCCCCTGCTTCGTGAAGGAGTTCCAGGCGCGCCTCATCCCCGTCCCAGAGGGCTACACGGAAAAGGCCGCGAAGGCGGCCGAGAAGAGCCTGGTCAAGACGTATCGCAAGACGCTCGGCAACAGTGCGAGCACCTCGGCTGGAACGGCGCGCAAGGCAGCCGAGAAGCAGTTCGAGGACACGAAGCCGTCCGTCGTGGTCATCATGAACGAGTCGTTCAGCGACCTGTCCGTCTACAAGGCCATCGCGGAAGCCGGCTACGCGGGCCCCAACTACGTGAAGAGTGGCACGACCGACGCCATCCTGCGCGGCGACTCCTACGCCTCGATCTTTGGCGGCGGCACCTGCAACTCGGAGTTCGAGGCGCTCTGCGGCGTGAACCTACACTACCTGGGATCGAACAAGTACCCCTACACGCAGTGGGACTTCACAAGCGTCGACTGCATGCCAAGGCAGTTCGAGCGGCTCGGCTACCAGACGACGGCAATCCACCCCAACCTGGGCACGAACTGGGACCGCGAGCGCGTATACCGCCAGATGGGCTTCGGCAAGTTCCTCACGATCGACGACTTCGACGGCGCGGAGACGTACCACAACGGCTACGTGAGCGACCGCGCGACGTACCAGCGCGTGCTCGACGTCCTGGCCTCCAGCGACAAGCCCCAGTTCATCCACGACGTCACCATGCAGAACCACGGGCCCTTCACCACCGACACCATACCGAGCAAGGACCGCACGAACTTCTCGCCCGCAGGCGCCACCAGCCTGGACAACTCGAAGCTGAACGAGTACCTGGCATGCGCCACGGAGTCCGACCACGCCATCGAGTGGTTTATCGGGGAGCTTCGCAAGCTCGACCGACCCGTGGTCGTGCTGTTCTTTGGCGACCACCAGCCCAAGCCCGCAAGCCCGTACGCGACGATCGGCTACGAGGGGGAGCCTTCCATCACGACCGCGGAGCGCATGTTCCACTCCAGCTACTTCATGTGGGCGAACTACGATGTCGCGGGCGACGAGCAGGCGGGACAGACGCTGGACGAGCCCATTTCCGCACTGGGGGACGAGCTCATGTATCGCATTGGCGCGCCGCTCTCCGCACGACAGAAGGCGTCCCTCGCGTCGCAGCTCGACCTGCCCGTGCTGAGTCTCATTGGCTACAAGGACGCGAGTGGAAAGTGGCACGCCTACGGAGACGACGAGCCCCTGGCGTCCCCTGACTCGACCGAGGGCTCGGACGCCGCCACTCATGCGGACAGTCTTATGGGCTACGTCAACTACCTGGAATTTGGCAGCATCGTGAACTGAGGGTCCCAGCAGCCACGCCCACGGATACGCTTCACCCCGTCAAACAGCCATCCGGCGTGCCGCGTTGCACGCTGGCGGCATAGCGGTCTTAACCTTGTTAGTCTCTGCTAACATTTTAGTTAGCAGCGGCTTACTTATGTTTCGGACAGAACCGGGAAGATCCCTCGCAAGACTTGGAGGTCGGGCTGGTATGGCAAACCTCAGAATCAAGCCAAGCTCCGTGCAGGAGACGCTCGTCATCCCGCTCTATGGAAGGAAGCTCTGCGCCGAGCAGTTCCCGAAGCTCTATCAAGACGGAAGCGCGGCGAAAGCCTGTGCCCAAATCGACTACGATTTCTCGGACCTCGACCGCCATGCCGCAAGCCCGCTTTGGCAATTTGGCGCCCTCGAGGCGGCCATGCGCCAGCTTGACATGCAGTGGGAGGTTCGCGACTACCTGGCATCCCACCCACACGCCGCGGTCGTGAACATGGGCTGCGGCCTTGACCAGACGGGACGCGCCTGCGACAACGGCAGGTGCAAGTTGTACAACGTCGACATGCCGGATGTCATCAACATGCGTGAGCAGCTCTTTCCCACGGACTGGCGCGAGACCGACATCAAGAGCAACCTAAACGACCACGCGTGGATGGAACAGGTGGACGGATCGGATGGCGCCGTCTTCTTCGCGGCAGGCGTGTTCCACTACCTCACCACTTGGCAGGCGCAAACGCTTGCAAGCGAGCTAGCCCGCCGCTTTCCGGGAGGGCGGCTCGTGTTCGACACGATTGGCAGACTAGGAAGGCTTTTGATGCGCCGGACCTTCAAGAGCTTCGGCATGGAGAACTATCGGGAATGCCTTTGCGTGCAGAACCCCAGGGAACTCAAGGGCTGGGTAAGCAACGCAACGGTCTCAAGCAAGGGCTATATGCTCGGCTACCACGCCATGGACGACCCTGCCGTCACGGCTCTCCATCGCTTTCTCGCGCGTCGCTGCGACGGGATGTTAGGAATGCGCGTCAACCGCATTGACTTTCCCGGCACGCCCGATTCCCGTTCGTCGGCAGCCTCTAGGAAACCGGATGCGTAACGCCGGTGGCGTCGACGGCATTCATGCAAGCCCCGCCATTGCTATAGAAGCCTCCGACGCGGACGCCTTTCAAGCGGACCCGCAAGCCTCATCCGGTTGCCGTCCCGCTCGAGCATGCCCTCGTCCACCATGCGTCCCATCTCGCGGGAGACGGCACTCCTGTTGCCGCCTATGAACTGGGCCAGTGCCGTCTGGGAGAGGGGAATCTCCGCCCAACCGTCGGCATCTGCGGCAAGCCCTCCCAGGTAGACCACGATGCGGTCGCGCAGGCTGTGTTGGCCCAGAATCCTTACCTTCCGATTGAGGAAGACGCTCTGCGTCGAGACGATGCCCAAGAGGTTGCGCAGAAGCACCGCCTCGAGCGCGTCCGGCTGTCCGCCCGTGCCCAGCACACCCACGTCCAGCAGCACCACCTCAGTCGAACGCAGCGTCACGAGCTCGATGGGGCTCTCGGGAACACGGGCGCACGCGAACGCGGCACCATACATCTGACCTGCGGTGAAGCGATTCACGTTGATGCGGTCGAAGCGCTCGCTGTCGAACGACCCCTCGACCTCGCCGGACATGAGGATCCCCACGTAGCGGAACGGCTCCCCAAAGCTCTGCAGCACCTCCCCCTTGGCGAAGGAGTGGCACCGCGCCCGCATGAGCACGAGCACGCGCGGAAGGTCCTCGCGAGAGACCCCCTCAAAGAGCGGGCTCTTCGCCAACATGTCCATACAGTGCGCGAAGCGCTTGTTCACGCCATCCGTCTGCATAAGCCGCACCCTTCTACGTTGCCATTGCAACATCAACCCTAACACCGCCCACACTCACGCGCAAAGCGATTACGCTCGTCAGCACAAACGTCACGCCCACATAACGGCTTTGTCAACCAACAAAGACCACGGCGCCCCACGGGCACATTGCCCTAGACTGTGCACGGAAGAACGCAAGACGATAAAGACATTCGAGAAAGATAGGAACGAGAGAGCATGCAAGACAGAGACGCCGAGAAAGACGAGCCGCGCGAGCAGGAGCCGGACTTCGAGCCCCCATACCACCGTGGCCCCGTCATCATGCGTGGCAAGATGATTCCGAAGGAAAGCACGAACTCCCACCTCCTTGCACCCGACAAGGACACCTCGTGGCTCCACACGGACCCATGGCGCGTGCTTCGCATCCAGGCGGAGTTCGTGGACGGCTTCGGCGCGCTCGCGGAGCTGGGACCCGCGGTCTCGATGTTTGGTTCCGCCCGCACGAGCGAGGACAGCCCGTACTACAAGGCTGCGCGCGCGTGCGCCCAGGAGGTCGCCCGGCACGGCATCGCCGTGATCACCGGCGGAGGCCCCGGAATCATGGAGGCCGCAAACCGCGGGGCGGCGGAGGTGGGCGGCACCTCCGTGGGGCTTGGCATCGAGCTCCCCCACGAGCAGAGCCTCAACAACTGGATCAACCTCGGTATGAACTTCCGTTACTTCTTCGTGCGCAAGACCATGTTCATGAAGTACTCCCAGGGCACGGTCATATTCCCAGGGGGCTTTGGGACGCTGGACGAGGCGTTCGAGGGCCTGACGCTCGTTCAGACAGGCAAGTCCCCGCGCATACCCCTCGTGCTGTTTGGCACCAGCTACTGGCAGGGTCTCTTCGACTGGATCCGCGGGTCCATGCTCGCCGAGGGCAACATCTCGCCCAGAGACGTCGACCTCTTCACGCTGACGGACGACCCCAAGGAGGCGGCGGACATCGCCATGAGCCATATCCTGAACGGCTAGACGCGAGGTTCTGCGAGCTGGGACCGCATCGGCAGACATGCGGTCCCACGTCCCTACCCCATCTTTACTCCCTCGAGCGCAAGGAGCCTGGCCTTCACCTCGATGCCGCCGGCAAACCCCGTCAGGCTCCCTCTCGAGCCCATCACCCGGTGGCACGGCATCATCACGCAGATGGGATTGTGTCCCACGGCACCTCCAACGGCACGCGCGGACGTGTGCCTTCCCGTCTGGGACTCGACCCTCTCCGCAAGCTCGCCGTACGTCACGGTCTGTCCGTAGGGAATCCGGAGCAGTTGCCCCCACACCACCTTCCTGAAGGGTGTCCCCACGAGCCCGAGCGGCAGCTCACTAGGATCGGGTCTCTCCCCCACAAAGTATCTTCGCAGCCAGTGGCGGGCAATGTCGAACACGGGCAGGTCGTCCTTGCGGACGTACGTCTTGGCGGCATCCGCATCCCAGTTCCTGTCATGCTCGAACCAGCAGTGCGAAATCCGCTCCCCGTCGCTCGCAATCGTCAGGGTGCCTATCATGCCCGTCTCGAACGTCGTCACATACGTCGTACCCGTGCCAGACCCATCATCCTTCCGGGGAGCAGAGGCTCCCTTCCGCGCCGCCTTCCGGGCCGCACCGCCGCTCTTCTCGCCCGCCTTGCGCGCGGGCCTTGTCTTATGGGCAAGATCGCGAAGCTCCGGAAGCGCGCCTCCGGCCACCTCCCACAAATACAGGCTCGCGACGCTGCAGTACGGGCTGAACCAGCGGCGATACCTCTCGAAAAGCTTCCGCGTGATCTTGCGGTGGTGATAGAGCATGCGCAGGCCGCGCTGGATGGCAAGGTCGTCGTACGCGAACACGTCCGGACGGTTCAGGCAGAAGGTCAGGATCATCTCTGCCGTCCACCTGCCCACGCCACGAAGCGACGCAAGCGTCTCTATGGCCTCGTCGTCACCCATGCGCTCCACCGCCGCGATGTCGAACGATCCATCCTGAACGCGCAGGGCGAAGTCGCGGATGTAGCCCGCCTTGCCGTATGTCATACCGAATGCCTGCAGCTCCTCGACGCTCGTGGCCGCAACGTGCGCCGCATCCACCGTTCCCAGGCCGTCGCGCATGCGCGCCCACACCGTCGCCTGCGCGCGCGTCGAGATCTGCTGCCCCACAATGCTGTGTACCACCGCCTGAAAGAGGTCGTCGTCGCGCATGCGCCACACGTGCCCGATCCTGGCGATGGCGTCCGCCATGCGCGGGTCGCGCGCGGACAGGTATGCCACGGCATCGTCGCCGTACTCGACGTACCTGACCTCGCCTTGCACCAGCCTGTCATCCGCTTGCGTCATGGCCATCGCCACCCTCGTGGGCCTCGAGCGTTTGGTCAGACCAGCATACACCGCCCAAGCGAGAAGAACAAGTGTTCTGTTTTGTTGTTACTCTCGCTCGGTAACGACGACGTGGACGGAGTCACCCGGCCCCTTGCCCAGCTGCGTCCGGATGGCCTTCAGCATCCCAACGATGTAGCACACGCTTCCGTCCGGGTTCTTGACGCCCATGTTCACGACGCTTCCGTCATACGGGATGCCGTCGAACTCCACGTGCACCTTCACGCGTCCGCGGCCGAACTCCTTCCTGATGTCCCAGGGAAACGGCACGTAGGCACCGCCTTTGCCCTGGGCCTCGCAGATCGTCGCGTCGTACTCGTACGCGTCT
This sequence comes from uncultured Olsenella sp., assembly GCA_902761955.1. Taxonomy (GTDB): domain Bacteria; phylum Actinomycetota; class Coriobacteriia; order Coriobacteriales; family Atopobiaceae; genus Parafannyhessea. The sequence goes on from CACWMM010000023.1 coordinate 48,501, forward strand.
AGGCCATGTCCCCTCCAGACCGTTTCCAACGAAGGGTGACGCCCGGCAGAGCGCCGAACGCCACCATCTTACGCGCAGGCGCAAAGCCGCCTGCCCACGTTTCGACACGCCCTACACCAAAAGCGCGGCCCCCACGAGCCCGGCGTCTTCCCCGCACGTCGCCTCGCGGAAGAGCAGCGAGTCCGGGTCGAGGACGTAGCGCTTGGCCTTCTGGAACACCAAATCCATAAAGCCCGGGTTCTTGAGGGCGACCGATCCGCCAAACACGAAGACGTCCGGGTCCACGACGGCGTTGATGTTGCTCACGCCGCGGGCAAGGCATTCCGCCGCATGCTCAAGCACCGCCAGGGCATCCGCGTCGCCTCCGTCCGCAAGCGCGAACACCTCCGGTGCAGCCACGTCGCGCCCCATACGCTGCGACGCCATGCGCGCGATGGCCATGCCGGAGCTCTGGTCCTCGAGCGCGCCGGGGTTCATGCCCAGGCGCGCGCTCGGCGCATCGCACACGATCATGTTGAAGACCTCGGTCGCAAGCGAGTGCGCCCCGCCCACGATCTGGCCGTCGGCAACGTACGCCGCCCCGACGCCCGTGGAGACGGTCATGTACACGACGGACGCGAAGCCCCTGCCGACACCCACGCGCGCCTCCGCAAGACCCGCGACGTTCGCGTCGTTGTTCAGCACGCACCTGTGGCCGCAGCGCTCGCGGAAGAACTCCGCCACCGGAAACCCCTCCCAACCGGGAAGGTTCGGCGGGTTCAGGATCTGCCCGCCCGCAAAGTCGAGCGGACCCGGGCAGCCGATGCCGATGCCCTCGTATTCGAGTCCCCAGCCCACGATTGCGTCCGCAAGCCTTCCCAGGTTCTCGCGCGGTCCCACGTTATGGTCGTTCGAGAAGGACTCCCTCCTCAGGATGTGGCTCTTCTCGTCCAGCGCGGCAACGCGAAGCTGCGTCCCGCCGATGTCGATTCCCACGCGCACGGACATGACGCGCTCCTCTCGTTTATGACGAGGGCCGCCCGCGAACACGAGCGGCCCCTGCGTCGACCTTGCATTTGAATGTCCTAGCCCTCAGGCCAGCTGACGATGAGCTCCATCTGCCCCTCGAACGTAAGGTCGCCGGAGCCCGCCGGCGCCACGAAGTGCGACCCAAGCTCAAGCTCCCAGCTGCCGGCGCCAGATGTGACCTTGCCGCCCTTGCCGTGCACCACGGAGACGCACATGAAGTCGTGCGTCTGAGGCACTCTCGCGGGCGCGCCCGGCGCCACGCGCACGCGCTCCACCTCGAAGTTGGGGCACGTGCCCAGGACGGTGACCCCGTCCTTCTCGGGCGCCGTGACGTCGCCGCTCTTGGGAAGCGGCAGGTCGAAGTCGACCACGTCGAGCGTCTGCGGAATGTGCAGCTCGCGGCGGGTGCCGTCCGCCTGCACGCGGTCGTAGTCGTACACGCGGTACGTCACGTCGCTGGACTGCTGGGTCTCGAGCACGACGGTGCCGGCCTGGATTGCGTGGATGGTGCCGGGCTCGATCATGAAGAAGTCGCCGGGCTTGATGGGCACGCTGTAGAGAAGGTCGTCCCACCTTCCCTCCTCTACCATGCGGGCAAACTGCTCGCGGTCCTTCGCGCGCTGACCAACGACGATGGTCGCACCCGGCTTGCAGTCGAGCACGTACCAGCACTCGCGCTTGCCGAGGCTGCCGTTCTCGTGCTTGGCGGCATACGCGTCGTCCGGGTGCACCTGCACAGAGAGGTTCTGGCGCGCGTCCAGGATCTTGATGAGCAGCGGGAAGCGGTCCCCCTTCGCGCCGCCGAAGAGCTCGCGCTCGTTCTCCCAGAGCCAGCTGAGCGACTTGCCGTCAAATCTTCCGCCCTCGATCGTGCAGTCTCCGTTCGGGTGCGCGCTTATGGCCCAGCACTCGCCCACGTCGCCGTCGGGGATGTCGTAGCCGTACTCGTCGTGCAGGTAGCGGCCGCCCCAGATCTTTTTGTGGAACACGGGCTTGGGGAACAGGAGCTCCTGCGGCTTCGTGTCAGCACTCTTCTCCATGTGCACGTCCTTCTTCCTCCGTCGTCGGAAGGCGCGGGCGCCGGCTCTTGCCTGGCGTCCGCGCCGGTGATGCGTTCGCGTCTTTAAGATGACACGGTGACAGGCTCTACTTCTGGGCGACCGCCAGCTTTTGGTAAACGTCCACAAGGTCCTCGGCCATGATGCGCACGGTCTCGGCCTGCATCAGCTGGTCCTCTGCGTGCACCAGAAGCAGCGGCACCTTGGTGGAGCCCATCTTCTGGGCGTCCTCCTGGAGCAGCCCCATGTGGACCTGGTGACCCTCGAGGTAGGTCTTCTTGCCCTCCTCGATGAGGGCGTTCGCCGCGTCGAACTCACCGGCCTTCGCCTTCTGGATGGCGTCGATGAAGTTGGACTTCGCGCATCCCACGGTCGAGATGATCTGGAAGCAGGCCTCCTCCATGTCGGGCTCCTGGGCCTCGTTCTTCTCGTCAGCCATGACTAGCAGCCCTCCTCGATTGCCTTCTGGGCGTCGGCCAGGATCTTCTTCGCGTTCATGCGGCCGTAGTCCGCCATGGCGATGACGCGTACGGGGACCTTGCCGTCGGCCGCCTCCTTCGCGTCGCCTTCGGCGTACTTGATCTGGGGGCCGAGCATCAGGACGTCGTAGTCCTGTACGTCCTCGAGCGCGGGACCGAGGGGCTCGGCGTCGATGGTGGCGTCGATGCCCTGGGAGGTCGCCTCCTTGCGCATCTTCTGGACGAGCAGGCTCGTGGACATGCCGGCGTTGCAGGCGAGCAGGATCTTCATGGGGACCATTTCCTTTCGTCGGGGACGCGCTCTGTCGCGCGCCTTCCACAACATCACTGTAACTCTTGGGGGGAGGGGCACCCCGTGGCACCGCCGCGAGATGCCCCCATGGGAGGGAGTGGTAGCGAGGGGTTCAGACTAGGCGTTCTGCTTCTCGGCCTCGGCGGCGAGCTCCATCTGCTTGGCCTGGGCACGCTCGGAGACCTTCATGAACGGCAGGTAGATGGCCATGCCGGCAGCGACCTCGATGACCTGCCAGATGACCGCCACGACACCGGCGGTGCCGCCACCGACGGCAAGGAAGCCAGAGATGAAGACCGGCGTGGTCCAGGGAACCATGACGACGCAGGGTGCGAGGATGCCGGCGCAGGTGAGGGCGTAGGTGAGGCCGATGAACAGGTCGGGGACGAGGACGAAGGGAATCATGAGGGGCAGGTTGTAGACGATGGGATAGCCGTAGATGACGGGCTCGTTGATGTTGAAGATGCCAGGAAGGATGGAGAGCTTCGCGATGTCCTTGGAAGCCTTGTTCTTGGAGAACAGGAAGGTGTCGAGCAGGAGCATGAGGGAGCAGCCGGAGCCGCCGATGAGGGCGAAGGTGTTGATGATCTGCATGTTCATGTAGTGGTCGGCGGGGATGGGCTGACCGGCGGCGTACATGGCCATGTTCTCGGTGATGAGGATGGTGAGGATGGGCTCGGCGAGGACGCCGGAGATGGTGGACTGGTGGATGCCGAGGCAGAAGAGCAGGTTG
>CACWMM010000024.1:0-24478 GCA_902761955.1 uncultured Olsenella sp.
CGGGGTTGTCTGCCACCAGGTCGTGCACGGTGCGCGAGAGGTCGATCGTCCTTGCCATGGTTGCTCCTATCTGCCGCCGGCCGCGCCGGCGCTGTCTGTACCGTCACCCTGCGCCGAGGAAGTCGCCGGCGCCTTGCGTGCCCCCGATGGTAGGGGAGGGGCCGTCCCGCGGTTGTTGCATCTGCAACGCACACGATATGATGGTAAAAACGTCACAATTGTTGCGAGGGCCACGCCTGTGCCCCGCGCGTTTCGCTATGCTCTAGGGTGTAAAAAACTCAGACAGGTACATGTGAGGTCGTGATACAAGGATGCAGGGATTCCTGGTTCTGCTCGCGGTTGCGCTCGTGGCGAGCGCGTGCGGGTTCAAGAGGTACGTGTGGTTCATCTCCATCGGCTACGGGGCGGCCGTCGCGGCGATCGGCGTCGCGCTGCTCGCCATGTTCGGCGCGCGCGCCGACGTCGCGAGCGCGCTGCAGGCGCTGCTCCTGGTGGTATACGGCTGCCGCCTCACGGGCTACCTCGCGTATCGCGAGCTCCGCAGCCGCAGCTACAACCAGAAGATGAAAGGCGAGGTCAAGGGTAATGACAGCGTGACTCTGGGAGTTCGCTTCGCCATCTGGGGCTCCGCGGCGCTCCTGTACGCATGCCAGACGTCGCCCGTGCTCTTCCGCATGGCGGCGGGCGGCCGCACGGACGCCTTCCTCCTGGTTGGGCTTGCCGTGTCCGTCTTCGGCCTCGCGTTCGAGACCGCGGCCGATATCCAGAAGAACGCGGCCAAGCGCAGGAACCCTCGCCGCTTCGTGGACACCGGGCTCTTCCGCATCGTGCGCTGCCCCAACTACCTGGGCGAGATGCTGTTCTGGACCGGCACCTTCGTCAGTGGCATAGGCGTGTACGCCGGCATCGCGCAGTGGCTGGCGGCGCTTCTGGGATATTTCGGCATCATCTACGTGATGCTCGGTGGCGCGCGCCGCCTCGAGATCCGCCAGAACCGCAGCTACGGCAAGGACCCCGCCTATCAGCGCTACGTCCGCACCACGCCGATCCTGCTGCCGTCCCTGGCCCTGGCCGTATAATCTTTGGACCCAACACGCACACGATGCCGCGGCCCGTGACGGCGCGGCAGACGGGAGCAGACACATGTCAGACAGCACCACCAACACCGCGGCCACAACAGGCGTGGCGACAGGCGCGGGCGAGAAGGTCGTGGACGTATCGGTCGAGCTCGCCCGCACGCTCGAGACGCAGCCCGCGGTCGAGGGGCTCCTTCGCGAGCTTGGCTTCGAGGACCTGCCCGGCGACAGGACCATCCTCCAGATCTGCGAGGACGCCGGCGTCGACCCCTCCATCGTCACGCTTGCGCTCGCGGCGGAGGGCTTCGAGACCCGCGGCTACGCAAGCGGGGACGGCGGCGTCGCCGCAAAGACGTTCGAGAACGTGCTGAGTGCGCTCTTCGACCCCACGAGCACGCTCATGCCGGACGGATCCTCGTCTCAGGCACCCATGTTCAGCCACATGGAAGCCGCCATTCGCCGAGCGCAGGACAGGGGAGACCTTCCCAAGGAGTAAGGTCGACCCCACGTGCGCGAACGCCGGCCGGCGCGGGCAGGCTCCGCACGACAGTACGCCACCGCGGCGCGAACCCAGCGTCACGGCAGAAGGGAGCAACACCAATGCAGAAGAACATGACCCGTCGCGAGGCCCTCGCGACGCTGGCCGGCCTTGGCCTCACGGGCATCCTCGCCGGCTGCGGCACGGGCGCAAGCGACTCGTCCGCGTCCGACTCCTCCAAGTCGGGCGGATCCAAGGCGTCCAAGGCCAAGGCGAAGGCGACAGACGACGTCGTCGTACGCGTCGCGTCCCTGAAGGGGCCCACCACCATCGGCCTCGTCAAGATGATGGACACGACCTCCGGCATCCCCACCGACGGCGCGGCGCTGCCTGAGGACAACTCCGCGAAGAAGGGCTCCGGCATCACGTACGCGTATGCCGTGAGCGCGTCTCCCGACGAGCTTTTGCCCCAGATCATCCAGGGCAAGGTGGACATCGCGTGCGTGCCGTCCAACGTCGGCAGCGTCCTGTACAACAAGACGGAGGGCAAGATCCGCGTGATCGACGTCAACACGCTCGGCGTGCTGTCCGTCGTCACGGGCGACTCCTCCGTCGCGAAGTTCGAGGACCTTGCCGGCAAGACGGTCTACGTCTCGGGCAAGGGCTCGAGCCCGGAGTATGTCCTCGACTTCCTGCTGGGCAAGGCCGGCATCGCCGACAAGGTCACCGTCGAGTGGAAGAGCGAGCACGCGGAAGTCGCCGCGATCCTTGCGTCCGACCCCGCCGCCGTCGGCATCCTGCCCCAGCCGTTCACGACGGCGACGCTCGTCCAGAACGGCTCGCTCAAGGCACCGGTCGACCTCACGGACGTCTGGAAGGAGTACGCCACGGACGGCAGCGAGTTCGTGATGGGCGCAACCATCGTGCGCGCGGCGTTCGCGGACGAGCACCCCGAGGCGGTCGAGGACTTCCTCAGGCGCCATGCCAAGTCCGTCAAGCAGGTCAATGCCGATCCCAAGGCGGCCGCCCCGCTCGTGGTGAAGGCCGGCATCGTCCCGAAGGAGCCCATCGCGCAGAAGGCCATCCCGCAGTGCAACGTCGTGTGCATCACGGGCAAGAAGATGAGGCGCGCCCTCGAGGGATACCTCCAGGTGCTCTACGATGCCAACAAGGCGTCCGTCGGTGGCGCCCTGCCCGCGGACGACTTCTACTACCAGCAGGCCTAGCTGGCAGGCAGCGTGACCCGCCGTCCCAAGGACATACTCAGGAGGCTCGCCCCCGTCGTGCCGTGGATCTTGGCATGGCAGGTGGCGAGCCTCGTCGTAGGAAGCTCCATCCTCCTGGCGGGCCCCGTTGACACGGCGCTTCGCCTTCTCGCCCTTCTGGGCGAGAAGAGCTTCCTCGCCACCGTGGGCTTCTCGCTCGCGCGCATCGCCCTCGGCTTCCTGCTCGCCTTCGCGCTTGCGGTCGTCCTCGCGCTCGTGGGGCATCGCCATCCGCTCGTCGACAGGCTCCTTTCCCCGGGCGTCTCCGCGCTTAAGAGCGTGCCCATCGTCTGCGTCATCGTCCTTCTGCTCATGTGGGTCGGCTCCCGGAGCGTCTCTGCCATCGCCGTGTTCCTTGCGGTGTTCCCTGCCGTGTACCTCAGCTGCCGCGAGGCGCTTCTGCACGTCGACCCCAAGGTGTCCCAGATGCTCGGCGTCTTCGGCGTCGCGCCCGTGCGCCGCCTCCTCGCGCACACGTGGCCGCAGGTGCTGCCGTACCTCGTGGGAACCAGCAGGAACGTCTGCGGCATGGCGTGGAAGGCCGGCGTCGCGGCCGAGCTCATCGGCAGCCCCATGGGCTCGATCGGCGAGCGCATCTATAACTCGAAGCTCCTGCTCGACACGGCGGAGCTCTTCGCATGGACCATCGTGGTGGTCGTGATGTCGTGGCTGTGCGAGCGCGCGTTCGTCGCGGTCCTCGCGCGTACCGGCTCGTGGTCGCAGCATCTGAGCCTTCGCGTGGGACGTCCGCGGAGCGTCTGTGCCCAGACGGACGTGAGGCATCAGGCGGGCCGGCAGGGCCAGACGGCATCGGCCGGCCCGACGATCCTCCTGAAGGACGCGTCGGTGGGCTACGAGGGGGCGGTCGTGGCATCCGGGCTCAACCTCGCGGTGCTCCCGGGCGATCGCGTGCTGTTGGCCGACCGCTCCGGCACGGGCAAGACCACGCTCCTGCACACGGTCGCGGGCCTGCAGGACGTCCTTGCCGGTTTGTGCAGGCGCCCGGCACATCCTACTATGGCGTTTCAGGAGTCACGCCTGGTAGAGGAGATGTCCGCCGTGCAGAACGTCCTGCTCGTGATGGGGTCCGCCCGCGACGAGGCCGCGCGTGCGCGCGTGCGCTCCCTGCTTTCCGAGCTCCTTCCCGAAGCCGCCCTTGACGTCCCCGTCCGCAGGCTCTCTGGCGGCCAGCGCCGCAGGGTAGAGATCGTTCGTGCGCTCGCGGCCCCGGGAGACGCCGTCCTTCTGGACGAGCCGTTCTCCTCGCTCGACGCGGCCTCGCACGCGCAGGCCGCGGCGTTCGTGACGCGTCATCTCGACGGCCGTGCGCTCGTGGTCGCCTCGCACCTGCCGGACGACATGCGACTGTTGGATGCCACGTCCTTCTCGCTCAAGAACGGCGGATAGGGGAACGATTCCATACCGTTCTGATGTATCGAGAAGTGCGTATATTCCTTAATTGTTGATTTTCGTTCCAGATGGCGGAAAGTGTGGCCCGCGTGAACGGCGCGTGTGGCGTATATGTAGGCACTTATTGCCGCGGTTCCTTTAGGGTATCTTCTTTCGGTCGCCAAAAGGAAGGAACGACCATGTGTATGATGCTCGGCATCGACACCAAGGAGCCCGTCAGAGCAAACGAGCTGATGGAGGCCCTCTATTCGCACGGCAACGAGCACCCCAACGGCTGGGGCCTTGCGTACCTGCCCGCAGGGGACGGTGTGCAGCCTACGATCATTCGCGAAGCACAGAACGCGGCCGTGAGCGAGCGCGTGCAGGCGATCCTGCGCGAGCCGGTCATGACGGCGTACCTCATAGCACACATCCGCCGCGCTTCCGTGGGTTCAACGAGGCTCGAGAACTGCCACCCCTTCGAGGGGAAGGACCGTGCCGGGAGGCGCTGGGTGCTTGCGCACAACGGCACGCTCTTCGACCCTCGAAAGACTGTGAACTACCTGGGCCAGCGCCAGGGCTCGACGGACAGCGAGGCGATCCTGCCGTACCTGATCGACGCGTCCAACGCCGCCGACGCCCAGGGGCTTGACGAGGAGGGACGTCTCGAGGCCATCGACCGTGCGGTCACGGCGCTTGCGCCCGGCAACAAGCTGAACCTCCTCTTTGCAGACGGCGGCCACACGTTTGCGTACACGAACGACGCGAACAAGACGCTGTGGCGCCTGCGTCTGGAGGACGGCTGGGCGTTTGCGACCGCGCCGCTCGACGAGCGCGACTGGGAGCCGATGCCCGTGTGCCAGCTCCTCGTGGTGCGCGACGGCTTCGTCGTCTTCGAGGGCCAGGTGGGCGAAGGCGTCTTCACCGCCGACGAGGCCGAGTACGAGAGCATGATCGACCACATGAGGGGCTAGGCTCCGCAAGCCCTGGGTGCGTGGCGCCCAGGCAGGACAAGCTAGCCAAGTAGTAAACAACAGTTGCGACATCGTGGCCGGGCGTCCCGCGGGGCGTCCGGCCGCCTTTTAGAAGTCGAGCTCGGAGTCCTCTTCTTCCACGAGCGAACGCGCGACCTCCTGCCCCTCGATCGCCTCGCGCAGGCGCTTCCTGTAGTAGTACTGGCCGTCCGCGATGTCGATGCGAAGGCCGACCTCCGCGTCCTGGAACAGCTTCAGCGCGCGAAGGGGGTCGGCGTCGATTCCCCACCTGTCGCACTCTGGGTCAACAAGCAGCTGCGCGATGCGGATGGCCGGCTGGGCGCGCTCCACGACGTTCTGGGAAAGATCGAGGCTGCGCTCCCAGAGCATGTGGGCCTTGCGCATGTCGCGATCGACGGCCTTGCCGCGCGCGTACATGTCTCCCAGCTTGTACGCGGCCTCGAACGAGGGGGCAAGCGCGGCGGCGAGCGAGTAGCACTCGTACGCCTTCTGGAAGTCCGGCTTGCCCGTGCGGCCGTACTCGTAGATGAAGCCCAGGTTGATGAGCGACTGGAGGTTGCCGTGGTCGACGGCCATCTGGTAGAGCTCCTTCGCCTTGGTGAAGTCCTGCTCGAAGATGTCGCCCAAGTAGTAGTGCGCGCCGAGCGCGTTCATGCACGCGTCGCTCCCGAACGTGATGCCGAGGCGGTACCCCGCGAGGAGCACGTCTGCCACGGAGGGGTCCTGGGCGAGCGCCTCAAACACGTCGGCCCGATTCGTCGCCACGAACTCCGCGAACTCGTCCGGGTCAGGCGATATCGCCGCCTTCGCGAGCTCCTCGAGGAAGGCGTCGAGGTCGAGTGTGGGATCTTCCTCCTCGTCAGTGGACGTTAATTCCGCGAGTCGCGCCAGGCCACGTACTTCTCGAAGTAGATCTTTGCGAGGGCGGCGCACGGGACGGCGACGAACATGCCGACGACGCCTCCCACCTTGCCGCCGACGATAAGGGCGACTATCACGAGGATGGGGTGCACCTCGACGGAATCGGCCAGGATCTTGGGGTTTACGATCTGGCCGTCCACGAACTGGATGACGGCGAGCACGACGACCGCGAGCGCGAGCGTGCGGACGTCGCCCGCGATGAGGCACGAGAGGGCGGTGGACGCGTACGCCACGATGGGGCCGACGTAGGGGATGAGGTTGCCGATGCCCGTGGCGAGGCCGATGAGCACGGCGTAGCGCACCCCGACGACCTCGAGCGCGATGGTGACGGCGATGCCCATGAGCATGGCGTCGATGAACTGGCCGCGCATGTAGCCCGCAAACGAGCGACGCAAGTCGAGCGTGAACGCGTGCAGGTGGCCATACGCGCGCGTCCCCATGAGGGAGCGCAGCGTGCGGTCCCAGTACGTGGCGAGGTTGTGCGCATCGATGAGGAAGTAGACGCAGAAAATGACTGCAAGGACGCCGTTCGTGACAAAGTCCCGCACGGCGTCGACGCCGTCGCTCACGGTCTGCCCTATGCTGCCGCCCGACGTCCCGAACACGCCGGCGACGGCCGATGCGGCGTCCTCGAGCTCGACCTTGGAGAACCCGAGCGTCGCCGCGGCGCGCACGATGCCGTCGTAGGCGTGGGACATACTGCGGGCGACGTAGTCTGCGAGCTCGGCGAGGTTGCCGAGCGAGACGGAGCGCACGCTGTCGGTGACGAAGGCGAGAAGGACGGAGACCACGACGACGAGGACGGCGACCGCGAGCAGTACCACCGCCACGACGGAGAGCACGTGGCGCGCACGGTCCGCCGACGAGAGCGGTCGGACGCGCGAAAGGAGGGTGTCGAGGCTCTCGACCGCGGGCCAGAGCAGACAGGCCGCGAGGCCTCCCACGACGAGGGGGTTCACGACCGCGAGGAGCCACGCCCCCGCACCGGCGAGCGCGGTGAGGATCTTGGGCAGGTACACGCCCACGTTCGCCACGACCGCGAGCACGAGCGCCGTCGCGATCACGTAGCGGCTGATGGTAGAGTACCTCTTGTCGTCAAGTCCAAAGCGGCTCATGGGGCCTCCGTGTCGAGGTGCGGGCGGTTTGCGTGGCCCTGCAAGCATACCAAGGGAGGGTGCGATGTCACTCATGTTCATACTCTCGCCAGCAAAGCGCATGGCGGAGGACGGGGGCGAGCCGCTGCCGACCGCGGAGCCAGCGCTGCTTGAGCGCACGCGCCACCTTGCGGAGGTCATGCGGCACATGGCGCCGGTGGAGCTTCAGGCGCTGTGGCGCTGCTCGGACGCCATCGCGCGCGACATGTGCACGCGCCACGCGCGCATGGACCTTGACGGGCTGCTCGCGCGCGGGAGCTCCGCCGCGGCGTCGTATCGCGGCATCGCCTACCAGCACCTTGCCGCGCAGGTGATGGACGCGGGGCAGCTGGCGTACCTCCAGCGTCACCTGAGGATACTCTCCGCGTTCTTTGGCGTGCTGCGTCCGCTCGACGCTGTGGTGCCGTATCGGCTGGAGATGGCGCAGCGCCTTGCCGTGCCGGCGTGCCCGAGGCTGGGGCTTCCCGCCGCGAAGGACCTGTACGCGTGGTGGGGGGATACGCTGGCGGGGTGCCTGCGGCGGGAGGGGTGCGACGCCCTGGTGAACGTGGCGTCCGCGGAGTACGCGCGCGCCGTCGTGCCGCACATGGGGAAGGTGCCGGTGGTGACGTGCCAGTTTGGGCAGCTGCGGCCCGCGGACGGCGCCTTCGTGCAGCGTGCGACGGAGGCGAAGGCCGCACGCGGGGACTTCGTGCGGTGGTGCGCGGAGCGCGGCGTGACGGTCGTGGCCGAGCTTGCGGAGTACCGAGGGCGCGGGTACGTGCTGGACGAGGCGCGCTCGACGGCGGACACCCTGGCGTTCGTGCGTCGGTAGCGCATGGGATGGTTGCATGACTGATACGTTGGAAAAGGATGCGCCGGAAAGGCGGGACGGGCCTGACGGCCGCGCACGCAGGAGGCGCGTGGTTGCGGGGACCGCCATGGTGCTTGCCGGCGCGAGCCTGTGGGGGCTTTCCGGCACCGTCACGAAGCTTCTGATGGACCGCACCGGCACTGACGCCGTGTGGCTCACGGACGTGAAGATGCTCCTGGGCTCGGCCGTGTTCTTCTGCTGCGCCGCCTTGGCGACGCCCGACCGGCTGCGCGGGGCCGTGCGTGCGCTCGCACGCCCGACCGAGCTTGCGCGCGTGCTCGTCATTTGCGTGATGGCCTACCTGGTGCTGAACGCGAGCTACTTCGCAAACGTCGCCGTGACGAACGCGGCGACGGCCACGGTGATGCAGAGCCTGGGTGCGCCCATGACGCTTGCGGTCATCTGCGTGCGCGAGCGGCGGCTGCCGTTTGCGTCTGAGGCGCTGTGCTTCGTGCTCGCGGTGGCGGGCACGTACCTCATGGCGACGGGCGGCAACCCCACGACGCTCGTGATGCCCGCGGCCGGCCTGGCGCTGGGACTGCTCACGGCCATGGGCCAGGCGTCGGAGTCGCTCCTGACGGAGGGCTACGTAAGGCGCTGGGGGAGCCTCGTGGTGAACGCGGTGGGCTTTCTCGTGGCGGGCGTGCTGCTCCTTCCGGTGGCGAGGCCGTGGGTGCCGGGCCCCACGCTCGCGTACCAGCCGCTGGACTGGGCGCTTCTCGCCTTCTCCGTGCTCGTGGGCACGTTTGGTGCCGGCGCGCTGTTCATGGCGGGGCTCCACCGCGTCGGTCCGGTGCGGACGACGCTCCTGAGCACGTCCGAGCAGCTCACGTCCGCGGTGAGCTCCGTGGTCCTCACGTCCACGACCTTCTCGCCCGCGGAGCTTCTGGGCTTTGTGCTCATTACCGTCATGGTGGTCATCACGGCGTAGACTGAGGTGGTCAGCCGCGGCCGGCGTGCGGTGCCGCCGCGGCGAGGGGAGGCGCGCATGACATACCGGCCAAGACCGTGCCGCGTGAGCGTTGACGCGCTTCCGCGCAGCTACGTGTGCTACGACTTGGAGACGACGGGCCTCTCGCCGGACGCGCGCATCGTGGAGATCGGCGCCGTCCGCGTGATCGACGGCTGGGAGGACGAGAAGTTCGACACCTTCGTCGCGCTTCCTGCGGGGGTGCGCATGGAGCCGGGCGCCCGGGCCGTGAACCGGATATCGGACGCCATGCTGGCGGGCGCCCCGGACGAGGCGGAGGCGCTTGGGGCGTTCTGCCGCTTTGCGGAGGACTTCGCGCTGGTGGGGCAGAACATCGCCGCGTTCGACAACGTGCTTCTGGACCGTGCGGCCGCACGGCAGCGCGTGGCGTCTCCCACGCGAAACGGCTTCGTGGACACCATGGTGCTCTACCGCGAGCTGGTGGGAAAACCCGCGAGCCTCGCGGCGATCTGCGGCCACTACGGCGTGAGCAACCCGCAGGCGCACCGCGCGTGGGCGGATGCCGTTGCCACGAGCGACTGCTACCAGGCGATCCTTAAGGACGCCGCCTCGCGCCGGCTGTGCGTGGAGGACCTGGACCAGGGCCCCAGGGGAGAAGAGCTTGCCGGCGAGCTCGTGTGCTTCACGGGCAACAGCTACGAGCTGCCGAAGCGCGACATGGAGGTGCTCGCGCTTCTGCACGGGGCGCAGCTGAGCAAGGGCGTGACGAGGCGCGTCACCATGCTGGTGGAGCTTGACGCGCGCGCGGGGCGCAAGACCGCGAAGCTGCGCCGCGCCCGCGAGCTGGGCACGCCCGTCGTGCGCGGCGAGGACCTGCTCGCGCGCCTTGGGCTGACGGCGCGGGACCTGCGCAGGTAGCGACGGCGGGGGTCGCCACTCTGATGCGACCGCGGCCGGCGTGCGCGCGGGACTTCGCGGCGGGCAAGGCGGCGCGTTCTTCTCGCCCGCGCAGACCTAAGCGCGTGCGGCATAGGTTTTCTGTTTTGGCGCGTATACGATATCTTGCTTGGGGTATCCACATACCTGTACACAACGGGGCGCTGCCGTGCGGCGGCGCCCGCAAGACACTATGCCGCGCGGAAGGGAAGCCTGCCATGAAGCAGTTCAAGACCGAGAGCAAGAAGCTCCTGGACCTGATGATCAACTCCATCTACACCAACAAGGAGATCTTCCTGAGGGAGCTGATCTCGAACGCGTCCGACGCCCTGGACAAGCTGAGCTTCGAGGGCCTGACGGACGAGTCGAAGCGCGTGGACGAGACGCTCGCGATCGACCTCTCGTTTGACAAGGACGCCCGCACCATCACCGTGGCGGACAACGGCATCGGCATGACGGCGGAGGAGCTTGACGAGAACCTGGGCACGATCGCGCACTCCGGCTCGCAGGAGTTCAAGCGCCAGAACGCGGACGCCCAGGGCGACGCCGTCGACATCATCGGCCAGTTTGGCGTGGGCTTCTACTCCAGCTTCATGGTGGCAAAGCGCGTGCGCGTCGTGAGCCGCGCGCTAGGGGAGGACGTCGCGCACGCCTGGGAGTCCGACGGCGTCAGCGGCTACAGCATCGACGAGGTGCCCGAGGCCGGCCTGCCCGAGGCGCTGCGCGGTGAGCGCGCCCACGGCACGCAGATCACGCTCTTCCTGCGCGACTCCACGGAGGAGGACGACACCGACCAGTTCCTGAGCGAGTGGAAGCTCCGCGAGCTCGTGACGCAGTACTCCAACTACGTGCGCTACCCCATCCGCATGATGGTGACGAAGAGCCGCCAGAAGCCGGAGCCCGACCCGAAGCCTGACGACTACAAGCCGGAGTACGAGGACTACCAGGAGCTCGAGACCCTCAACTCCATGACGCCCATCTGGAAGAAGCGCAAGTCCGACGTGGAGCAGAAGGACTACGACGAGTTCTACACCTCCACGTTCCACGACTGGGAGAAGCCGCTGCGCACGCTGAGCTTCCACGCCGAGGGCGCCATCAGCTACGACGCGCTGCTGTTCATCCCGAGCGTCGCGCCGTTCGACCTGTACAGCAAGGACTACCAGAAGGGACTTGCGCTCTATAGCTCCAGCGTGCTCATCCAGGAGAAGTGCGCGGACCTTCTGCCCGACTACTACAACTTCGTGCACGGCATCGTGGACTCGCCGGACGTCACGCTGAACATCAGCCGCGAGACGCTGCAACAGAACTCGCAGCTGCGCGCCATCGCGCGCCGCATCGAGAAGAAGGTGACCGCGGAGCTCGAGGACATGCGCGATAACGACCGCGAGGCGTACGAGAAGTTCTTCAAGAACTTTGGCCGCGGCCTGAAGTTTGGCATCTACAACAGCTATGGCTCGAAGGCCGACGAGCTGGCGGACCTGCTGCTCTTCTGGTCCGCGCGCGACGAGAAGACGGTGACGCTCAAGGAGTACGTCGCCGGCATGGCCGAGGGGCAGGAGAAGATCTACTACGCCGCCGGCGAGACTCGCGAGCTCCTGGCGCAGACGCCGGCCGTGAGGAGCGCGCTTGCGCATGGCTACGACGTGCTGCTGTGCACGGAGGACGTGGACGAGTTCATGTTCCAGTTCCTGCGCAGCTACCACGTGGACGCCGTCGCGGGCGACTCCGAGCACAAGGGAACCGAGGCCCGCGACCTCGAGCTGCAGAACGTGGCCGACGCGAACCTCGACCTTGCGAACGAGGACGAGAAGAAGGAGGCCGAGAAGGCCACCGAGGAGAACAAGGACCTCTTTGGCGAGCTGAAGGACGCCCTGGACGGCAGGGTCGCGGACGTGAAGGTATCCGCGAACCTGGACGAGGACACGCCGGCGACCGTCACGGCGGAGGGCCCCGTCTCGCTGGAGATGGAGCGCCGCCTGCAGCAGTCCCCGGAGGCCGGCCAGGCGCCTAAGGCGAGCCGCGTTCTCATGCTGAACGCGAAGCACCCGGTGTTTGGCAAGCTCCAGGCCGCGAAGGGAGACAAGGAGCGCCTTGCCCTGATGGGAGACATCCTGTACAACCAGGCCCTTCTGGTGGAGGGGCTTCCCGTGGAGGACCCGGCTAAGTTCGCGCGCGAGATCACGGAGCTCATGTAGGGTGATCGGCGTGCCCACGGGGCGATTCGCTACGGCTGCGTAACATAGTCGTAACAAAAGAAAGTTCTACGAAAAAGGTGGCCCGTACCTGCAACAAAGCAGGTACGGGCCACCTTCCTTGGCTCTTCTCGTAAGTTTTTTTATCTTAAACCATCAAGTTATTCAAGATACATGCAAGCAACACGCCCGCAATGATACTATCAGGTTCATTGTGCCTTTAGGCCGTCCGAATGGGGCGGGAACGGAGGCGCAATGACGGCCGCCCTGTACCCATGGCTTGACGGGCCTCGGGATCATCTCGGCCAACACAGAGGGCATCCCCTGCGCTGCAGACCGGACTCGCGAGCTCCGCGAGCGACTTGTGTGCGAGGGGACGCTGGGACACCGATCAAGGAGCACCAATGGCACGGTTCGTCTGGTACATCACCAAGCGAGTCCTGAACTACGTAGTGATGATCTTCGTCGCGACATCGCTCACGTACTTTCTGGCCTCGTCCTTCATGAGCCCGCGCTCGAACTACGAGTCGCGGACGCCCCGTCCGCCGCAGGAGTCGATCGAGGCGTCGCTCGACAGGGCGAACCTCAACGACAAGACGCCCATCATGGAGCGCTACCAGAAGTGGCTCGGCGACATCCTCACCAAGTTCGACTGGGGCAAGACTCCCCAGGGCGGCAGCGTCAACCAGGAGATGTCGGGACGCATCGGGGCCTCCGTCAAGCTCATGCTGTTCCCGACCGTGCTGTCCATCGCGATCGGCGTCAGCCTTGGCGTCTACACTGCTCAGCGGCAGTACCAATGGCAGGACCGGTTCTGGAGCGGGGTCGCCTCGGTGTTCCTGGTCATACCGACCGTCGTCCTCGCGATCCTCGTCGTGTTCTTCGCGATCGAGATCAACAGCGCGGCCGGAGCGCGCATCTTCTACGTCACCGGCCTGCAGAGCTACACCGGCGGCAACGTGTTCCTGGAGTTCTTGGACTTCCTGCAGCACATGATCCTTCCGACCATCGTGCTCACCATCATCTCGGCCGTCGGCTACCACCTGAACCAGCGCACGTACCTCCTGGACGAGATGCATGCCGACTACGTGCGCACCGCCCGTGCGAAGGGCCTCACGCGCAAGCAGGCCATCCGCAAGCACGCGCTGCGCGCCTCCCTCATCCCCACGTCCGTGAACGTCGCGTTCTCCATCGCGGGCATCTTCACCGGCGCCGTCATGACCGAGAAGATCTTCGCCATCCACGGCCTGGGCGAGTACTTCATCAACTCCATCAACGGCAACAACATACACGGTGCCGTCGCCGTCGCCGCGTTCAGTGGCGTCTGCACCCTGGCGGGCGCGCTCCTGGCGGACCTCTTCGCCGCAGCGCTCGATCCGCGAATCAAGATGAGCTAAGGAGATGGCAATGGAAGAGCAGAACGAGAACAGGAAGCTCACCAACGCCGAGCTCGAGCTTCAGGCAGACGCGGCCGGCGCCGGCGAGGTAAAGCGCATCAGCTACGCGGGACTCATCGCCCGCAGGTTCTTCAGGCAGAAGAGCGCCATCGCGGGACTCATCGTCCTCGCCGTCATGGTGCTCATCGCCGTCGTCGGCCCCATGGTGTGCCCGTACGACTACACCGAGCCCGACTTCGCGGCCATTAACGTGCCGCCCAACGCCCAGCACTGGTTCGGTACGGACGGCGGAGGCTTCGACCTCTTCGCGTGCGTCGCGCACGGACTGGGCCGCTCGCTCGTGATCGGCATCTCCTACGCGCTTTTGACCATGATCATCGCCGCGGTCATCGGCACGGCCATCGCGTACGTTCGCGGATGGGGCGAGAAGATCGGCATGTGGATACTTGACATGCTCCTCGTCATCCCGAGCTTCCTCCTTGTCGCCATGATCGTGCGCGCGGCCTCCGGCGCGACCGGCTGGCTCATCCTCATCCTGGGTCTCACGGCGTTCGGCTGGATCGGCTACGCCAGGACGCTGCGCACCATGGCGCTGTCGCTGCGCGAGCGCGACTACGTCAAGGCCGCCAAGTACATGGGCGTCCACCCCATGAGGATCATCGTGCGTCACCTCATCCCGAACCTGGGCTCCATCCTCATCATCGACACCGTCCTCGGCGTGATCGCCGGCATCAACTCCGAGACCGCGTACAGCTTCCTCGGCCTCGGCATCAAGTCGCCGGACACCTCGCTCGGCCTCATCCTCTCGCAGGGCTCCTCCGCGATGCTGTCGGGTCCCTGGATCGTCCTCATCCCGTCGCTGGTCCTCGTCGTGCTGTGCGTGAGCATGCAGCTCATCGGCGACGGCCTGCGCGACGCGTTCGACCCCTACTCCCGCGCCGCGGGCTCGGTCGACGACGACACTGACGACGACGGCGACCAGAAGTAAACGGAGACACCAATGGCAGAGAAGAACGAAAACACCATGGCCGCAGACGAGGTCCTGCGCTACGAGCTCCTTGAGGCCAACGGCCCCAAGGGCGCGCCGACCGGCGACCCCGTCCTGAGCGTCCGCGACCTCCACGTCTCGTTCAACACCGAGGCGGGCGTCGTGCACGCTGTCCGCGGCGTGAACTTCGACCTGTGGGGCGGCCGCACGCTCGGCATCGTCGGCGAGTCAGGATCCGGCAAGTCCGTCACCGCCCTGTCGCTCATCGGGCTGCTGGACGACAACGCCCATGTCACCGGGTCCATCAAGCTCAGGGGCGAGGAGCTCCTCGGCAAGACGGACGAGGAGATGTCCGAGTACCGCGGCACGAAGATCTCGATGATCTTCCAGGACCCGCTGTCTGCCCTCACGCCCATGTTCTCGATCGGCGACCAGCTTGCCGAGGCACTGCTCATCCACAACCCCGGCATGCGCAAGGCAGACGTCCGCAAGCGTTGCATCGAGCTCCTCGAGCTCGTTGGCATCACGGACCCGGAGGACAGGCTCGACGCCTATCCGCACGAGTTCTCCGGCGGCATGCGTCAGCGCGTGGTCATCGCCATCGCCATCGCGAACAACCCGGACATCATCATCGCGGACGAGCCCACCACGGCGCTCGACGTGACGATCCAGGCCCAGATCCTGGACATCCTGAAGGTCGCCCAGAGGGAGACCGGCGCGGCCGTCGTCCTCATCACCCACGACCTCGGCGTCGTGGCGGGTTCCGCGGACGATGTGATGGTGATGTACGCGGGACGCGCCGTCGAGCGCGCGAGCATCGACACCGTGTTCGCCAAGCCGTCGCAACCCTACACAATGGGTCTCCTCGGCGCTGTGCCGAAGCCCCACGTCGCCGCGACTACGCGCCTCGTCCCCATCAAGGGCAACCCGCCCTCGCTCGCCGCGATCCCGACCGGCTGCCCCTTCCACCCGCGCTGCCCGATGGCGACGCCCGAGTGCGCCCAGTCGGAGCCGGAGCTTCTGCCCATCGAGCCGTCCGAGGGACACCTCGTGTCCTGCCACTGGATGGACAAGATTCGCGAGAACAGCCTCACGTTCGAGGACGTCTACCCCGATCTCGAGCCGCTGAAGCCGAAGTGGGCGGAGGTCCCACGCGACCAGCGTCCGGTCGTGCTCGAGGTGAAGGACCTCGTGAAGACCTTCCCGGTGCAGGGCAAGGGCCTCATCCGCAGGAACAAGGGCACGATGACGGCCGTCGACCATGCCTCATTCCAGATACACGAGGGCGAGACGCTTGCGCTCGTCGGAGAGTCCGGCTCGGGCAAGTCCACGACCCTCATGCAGATCATGGACCTCGTGAAGCCCGAGAATGGCAGCATCACCGTTCTTGGCAAGAACACGGCCGACCTCAAGGGCAACCGCGAGCGCCGCGAGCTGAGGCGTGACCTGCAGGTCATCTTCCAGGACCCCATGAGCTCCCTCGACCCGCGCATGCCGATCTACGACGTGCTCGCAGAGCCCCTCGAGGCGCAGGGCTGGAAGAAGGGCGACATCAACAAGCGCATTGGCGAGCTCATGAGCCTCGTCGGCATCAACCCCGACTACGTCGACCGCTTCCCGTCGCAGTTCTCCGGAGGACAGCGCCAGCGCATCGCGATCGCGAGGGCGCTCGCGACGAGCCCGAAGATCCTGCTTCTGGACGAACCCATCGCCTCGCTGGACGTCTCCATCCAGGCCGGCATCATCAACCTTTTGGAGGACCTGCAGACCGAGCTGAAGATCAGCTACCTGTTCGTGGCGCACGACCTCGCGGTCATCAGGCACATCTCCGACACCGTCGCCGTGATGCACCTGGGAAAGATCGTCGAGTACGGCGAGACCGAGGACGTCTTCACGAACCCGCAGGACCCGTACACGAAGGCACTGCTCTCGGCCATTCCCATCCCGGACCCGAAGGTCGAGCGCACGCGCGAGCGCCTCGTCTACAAGGACGGCGAGCTCGTGAGCGCATCGAGCCTTACGAGGCGCGGGTAGGGGAGCAGGCGCTGGCGCTCTGCCGAACGTGTAAGAATGGAAACGAAACGCCCTTCTCGCGAAGGCGACTCCGTGCATGTCGCGAGGTTAAGGGGCTGATGAGGGGCACCTTGGCGATTGACCGCTAAGGTGCCTTTCGTTTGCACAATAGCGGAATTTTTTCCATTTCTCTTTCAAATATTGGTATGCTTAGTACTAGTTCAGCTTGCGCGTCGCACTGTGGGCGCGCGTAACTGCAGGCATGCATAGAAGGAATAGGGAGATTCGATATGTCCATGTCTAACCTGTCCCGTCGCTCGTTCGTCGGGCTGAGCGGCAGCGCGGCCGCGATCCTGGGCCTCGGCCTCGTCGGCTGCGGTGGGGGAAACAACTCCTCCGACGGCGCTAAGGTCGTCTCCGCGGAGCC
This sequence comes from uncultured Olsenella sp., assembly GCA_902761955.1. GTDB lineage: Bacteria > Actinomycetota > Coriobacteriia > Coriobacteriales > Atopobiaceae > Parafannyhessea. Next base: position 17,016 of record CACWMM010000024.1, read on the forward strand.
CCAGAACGGCACCCCCGCGAACACCCCGCTCGACAAGCTGCCCCTTCCCAAGAAGGGCAAGGTCTACAACAACCCGCAGAAGCGCGACAACGTGAAGGACGGCGGCACCCTGGTGCTCCCCTCCGGCGAGATCGGACCCGCCTGGAACTACCTCTCCGTCGACGGCAACACGCAGGAGATGCACAACCTGTGGGACTTCTACATGCCCACCTACATCTTCATGACCGACGCCACCGCCTCCAAGTTCGAGCCCAACCCGGACTTCATCACCGAGGCGAAGACGGAGATGAAGGACGGCAAGCAGATCGTTCACTACAAGCTGAACGACAAGGCCCGCTTCAACGACGGCACGCCCATCGACTACCGCGCCTACAAGGCCGTCTGGACCGTCATGAACGGCACCGACGAGCACTACACCCCGGCTGCGACCGACGGCTACGACCGCATCGAATCCGTCGAGCGCGGTGACTCCGACTACGACGTCGTCATCACGATGAAGGACCCGGTCTATCCCGCCGAGCTCCTCTTCAACCTCGTCCTGCACCCGGATGCCACGGACTACGACAAGTACAACAGCTTCAACAACAACCCGCACTCCGACGACTGGGGCTATGGTCCGTACAAGATCGAGTCCTTCGACACCACGCAGTGCAAGTTCGTCCCGAACCCCAACTGGTGGGGCGACAAGCCGAAGCTCGAGTCCGTCACCTTCAAGCAGATGGACTCCCAGGCGCTGTTCAACGCCTTCAAGAACGGCGAGATCGACGCCACGGGCAGCGCGCAGAGCGGCTCCAAGGAGATGCTCTCGAACTTCCTGGACATGAAGGACGCCGAGGTCCGTCGCTCCGACTCCGCCTCTGTCGCGAACATCGAGCTCAACAGCACCCGTGGCGCCCTCAAGGACAAGGCCGTCCGCAAGGCGTTCACGCAGTGCCTGTACATGCCGACGATCCTTTCCGTCGTCTACCAGGGCGTCAACTGGAAGGAGGAGACCCCGGGCTCGCTCCTGACCCCGATCTGGGCCGACGGCTACGAGAACTGCATGCCGTCCGACGTCTCCGACCTGAAGGACGCCGCGTCGCATACCGCCGCCGCGAAGAAGACCCTCGAGAAGGCCGGCTACAAGCTCAAGGGCGACTACTACGAGAAGGATGGCAAGACGGTCTCCTTCAGCTTCACCACGTTCGGCGACTCCAACACCGTCAAGAACCGCGCCGCTGCCGTCATCAAGATGGCGAAGGACGCCGGCATCAAGGTGAGCGAGGACAACCACCCCGCATCCGAGTTCTCTGACGTCCTCACCGGCGGCAACTGGGACGCCACCCTGTTTGGCTGGGTCTCCACGGCCACCTCTTCCTGGAACGGCCCGCAGATCTATGGCAAGGACTCCGCGTCCAACTTCACGCACCTCGGCTCCAAGGAGCTTGACGAGGAGCTCGGGAAGGTCATCGAGATCGAGGACCACGACGAGCAGATCAAGGCCCTCAACAAGGCCGAGAAGAAGGCCATGGAGTCCTACGGCTTCATTCCCGTCTACGCCGGCGCCGACGTCGTCGTGACGAAGAAGGGCCTTGCCAACTACGGCCCCGCCCTGTACCAGAGCGTCCGCTCCGAGGACATCGGCTGGCAGAAGTAGCAGCGGCTCTTGCCGAAGGGCGGCGCGGCTGACGCCGTGACGTCTAGGGCACAGGCAATGCGCCCCCAGAGAGGGAGCTCCCACCTCGACGCAGGTGGGGGCTCCTTTTCCCTTGCGCGGAGAAGAGCGACGACGCACTGGAAGGCGGGTGCCGGGCACCGCCTGTCGAATGCCGCGGCGCTGCGCACTACCGTGTTCTAAACTAGTCAACCACGTGACGTGTCCCGAGCTGGCGGAGAGGGGAACCACATGTCGAAGCGACTGAAGATCACCATCGACGGGCAGGCGCTGTATGCGGATTTGTGCGAGGCAGAGGCGCCGGGCGCCGTTGCGGCGCTCGAGCAGGCGGGAGGCTTCGAATCCGTGCTGTTTGCGGCTGACGTCTGCTACGGCGAGCTCACGTTTGCGACCCCGGCGAGCGACTACTGGGACGAGCAGAACGTGCAGGAGGAGACGCTCCCCGGTGACGTAACGTTCTACAACGACTGGAGCGCCGTCTGCATCTTCACGCAGAGGGTGGAGCAGTTTGCGCCAGGCGCGAAGGTAGCCCAGATAAGGCCAATCGACCTGCCGGCGTTCCAGGAGCTGTACGAGAGGGTGTGGTGCCACCAGGGCGTGCGCCTGCGCTGCGAGGTGGTGGAGTGCGACGAGGCGGGGACCGAGCGGCATCTTGGGCCCGCGAGCACGCCGCGGCACATTGCCCCGCCCGCGGTGGCGCGCTTCGAGGCGCTGCTGCGCGAGATATGGCTCGAGCGCCCCGTCGAGCTCGACGACATGGTGAAGCGAAACGCGACGACCGGCCGCGAGCTGGGCGTATGGGCGTATGCCTGGGGCGAGCTCGTGAACCTCTCGGACATGCTCCTCGTGCTCATGCGCATGGCGCGCCAGAAGAACGGCGGCGTCAGGACCCTGCGTGCCGTCGCGGCGGAGCAGTGTCGGTTCTTCTCGGACGTGTTTGGGAGCTCTGCGCACATGGTGGACACGCGGCTGATCCTTGCGGAGGCGGCGAGCTACCTTGAGGGAGCGGAGACGTACGAGGCGTTTGTGGAGCTTGCGCGCGCGGTGCAGCTGTGGGTGCTACAGATGAGCTTCTGGTGCGACATGGAGCTGCCGTGGGACGTGATGAGCAGGACGCTCCACGAGGCATGGAACCCCGACGTGCCCGCCGCGGGGGCGTCTGAAAGCGGACCCGGGAGGAGCGGCAAGCACAAGAGCGACGCCAAGCCCAAGAAGAAGCGCAAGAAGGGCAAGGGCGAGAAGGGCAAGGGTGCCGAGAAGGGCAAGAAGCCCAAGAAGAAGACCGCAAAGGGCCGCAAGGCGAAGCGAGACGGCGCGGAGGCGAGCGAGTGACGAGGCCGTCTGCCGCGGCGGGAGGGCGCAAGGAGCGGCCGACGGCGGGCCGCGTGATACACGGACAGGCCACGGACGAGGGCATGGTCCACGACCGCGCATACCACGCGTGCGAGCGCAAGCGTCGCTTCGAGTTTATGGCGGAGGCCCAGAAGGCCGCGAGCCGCGGATCGAGGCGCAAGGACGCGCCGCAGCTGTACGCGTACCGCTGCGAGCTGTGCGGCGGCTGGCACCTGACTCACCGGAAGCCCCGCTAGGGCGCCTGGCCCGGCGTTTCCGGAGGGTTTCCGAAAGAGCCTAGGAAAAGTTAAATTCCCAGCCGTCGCGACGTATCGATTGCGCGCGAGTGGGTAGACTGACAACAGTTACAGAAGGACGTCGGAACGTGAGCGGCGGCCTCGAGCTTTGGAGGTGAGTCCAATGGGCCTAGATGAATGCCATCCAGTGCGTCTGCCCATGGACCTCTAGCTTCTTTCCTTTGCGATAGCGTTTGAGCACCGCGGTTTTGATCCAGATTGTGGGCTTCCAGCAAAGATCCGGAAGGCAGACGCGCGGGCGGGCCACTCGTCAGGCTTCGCGCTTGCCCGGAAGATGACGAAACGGCGTGGCGCGCCTTGACCCTGCAGGGATTCTTTACGAGCCTGTAGCTGGCTGCGAGGGCAGCCACTCGCTCTGAGGGATAGGATTTGTCCCGTATGCCACGGGGCCGGCAAGAGGGTGAGACCAAAGTTTTGATTCGATCGGGCAGAGGCCCGGGCTTTCCTGAAGGAGGAGCCGCACCCCGGTAGGGGGCGGCCTATCAAGGAGGGATACCACACTAACGGTCATGCGGACTGGCTCCGCTAGATAAAGGGTTAGGGGCGAGAAGGACGCGTACTTCTCGCCCTTTTTTACACCGCGACGCCTTGCGTTTTTTGGGGGCGGACTCAAAATGATGGGAGAGACGGGGTTGCCCGCGCCGCGTGCGCGGGCGTGCGTTTAGGAGGGTGCATGGCTCGGACGGACTGGTACAAGGACATGGTCTTCTACCAGATTTGGCCGCGCAGCTTCTGCGACGGCAACGGCGACGGCGTGGGAGACCTGTGGGGCGTGCTGCAGAAGCTGGACTACGTCAAGTCGCTTGGCGTGACCGGCATCTGGTTCAGCCCGCTGTACCCCTCCCCGAACGCGGACTTTGGCTACGACGTGAGCGACTACCGCGCCATCGACCCCGCGTACGGCGACCTGGGCGTGTTTGACCGGGTGGTTGCCGCCGCGCACGAGCGCGACCTCAAGGTGGTCATGGACCTGGTTATAAACCACACCTCCAGCGAGCACGAGTGGTTTAGGAAGGCGCTGGCGGACGCGGACTCGCCGTACCACGACTACTACTTCTTCCGCAAGGGAAGCGTGGACCGCAAGGGCCGCCGCGTGCCGCCCAACAACTGGGACAGCCTGCTTGGCGGCTCCGCGTGGGAGTACGTGGAGGCGCTTGACGAGCACTACCTGCACACGTTCGACAAGGCGCAGCCGGACCTGAACCTGGACAACCCCGCCGTCCGTGGCGAGGTGGAGGACGTGATGCGCTTCTGGCTGGACCGCGGCGTGGACGGATTTCGCGAGGACGTGATTACGTTCGTGAGCAAGCCCAAGGGCCTGCCGAGCGACGTGTTGGGGCTGCCTGGCTCGCGCGGGCTGCGCCTGTACAACTGCGGGCCGCGCCTGCGGAGCTACCTGATGCAGTTCCGCCGCGACGTGCTGGACTCCCACGACTGCGTGGTGGTGGGCGAGGCCCCCATGCTCGGCGCGCGCAAGGCGCTGGCCCTGACCTCGGCCCGCCGCGGCGAGCGCCCGCTCGACCTGGTGATAGGCTTCGACCACATGCAGGCGGACTGCATGTACACGGAGTACCTGCCGCGCCCGTTCTCGCTGGGTGCGCGCTGTACCTCGAGAACCACGACCACCCGCGCGTGGTGAGCCGCTACGGAAGCGACGCGTATCGCGCGGAGTCCGCGGCGTCGCTCGCCGCGAGCTACCTCTTTCAGCGGGGGACGCCCTTCGTGTACCAGGGCCAGGAGCTGGGCATGACCAACGTGCGCTTCGACTCCATCGAGCAGGTGCCAGACCCGCAGGCCCACGCGCACTACCGCCGCGTGGTGGAGGGCGGGAAGTCCCCGGAGGAAGCGCTTGCCCTGGTAAACCGTGCCGGGCGCGACAACGCGCGCTCGCCCATGCAGTGGACGGGCGAGAAGGACGCGGGCTTCTGCCCGAAGGACGCCCACGAGGGGCCGTGGGTCGCCGTGAACCCCAACCACGTGGAGGTGAACGTGGCGGCGGAGGACGACGACCTCATGTCGCCCCTGAACTTCTATAGGCGCGCCATACGGCTGCGCAGACTGCTGCCCGTGGTGCGCAGCGGCAGGTATCACGAGTTCAAGCGCGCGAGCTCGAAGCTGTACGTGTACGCGCGTGAGTCCACGTGGTCGCGGCTGCTGGTGATGTGCTCGTTTTCCGACGAGCCCGTGACGTTTCACGTGCCGGACACGTACGGAGACCTGGGCGGCGGCGTGCTGGCGCTTTCGAACTACTACGTGACGGACGCGGAGGCCGACGACGCGAACCAGCTGACGCTGCGCCCATGGGAGACGCGCGTGTACGTGTTTGGCCGCGACGCGGTGCTCGTGGACTAGCGGACGCTGCGACGCCGGGGTCGGCAGACGGCCGGGAGCACGGCGCCGCGTCCCATCGCCCGCGGGCGCAGGCGCAGCCGGCGCTACTTGAACATGTTGCGCTCGGCAAACTCCGCCTGGACCGTCTTGAACATGAGGTCTACGTCGTCGAGGCCCAGGTGGACCTCCGCCTCGTCGCCGGAAAGGACGCCGCGGCGCTTTGCCCAGCTCTCGAGCGCCGCGGGACGCGAGTCGTGAGGGAGGGTCTTGTAGTCCGGGTCAACGCGGCGGCAGATGTCGCGCGAGTCTATCACCACGATCTGGCCGGCCTTGCGCGCCTCGGCGTAGCCGTCCAGGTGCAGCGTGAGCCACGAGTCCTCGAACGCGGCGTTGTGCGCCATGATGGGAAACGCCTTGAACGCCGTCAGCAGCGCCTCCTGCTCGCGGCGGGCATCGCGAAACGCCGGCTTGCCCGCAAGGTCGTCCCACGTGATGTGGTGGATGTCGCTTAGGGGCACGCCCGCCTGTTGGTACAGCGACGGGATGCCAAAGTACGCGGTGTGGCCGTCGTGCGGCTTCGCCTTGGGCGAAAGGTCCATGAACTCCATGCCCAGGTTGATGATGTAGCCGCGGTCCGGGTAGCGGTCCGTCGTCTCGAGGTCGATACCCATGACGGTGCCGCTGACCGGCGCCTCCGTGTACGCGACGCCCAAATCCTGCAGAAGCGGTCCCGCCGATGCGGCGACGTCCGCCTCCGGCCGGTGCTGCATGGCGGCCACCGACCGCACCAGGTCCTCGTCCGAGAGCTTGCGCGCGAGGCTGAAGTCGTTGGAGTCGTTGCGCAGGCGCGCCGCTCCGTACTTGTCGCAGATGACGCGGTTCTGATCGGCCAGCGACTGGATGAGGGCGAACGAGAACGGCTCCTGGCCGGCCGGCGCGCCCTTCCAGGCGTCGAGCAGCAGGCCGATTGCCTCCTCGTTCTTGCGGCGCTCGTCCGTGAGGGACTGGTCATCCACGAGGAAGCCGGGAAACGCCAGCGCGTTTGCGTGCTCGATGGCCTGTGCGAGGTTCATGCGTTGTCCTAACGTGCGACGGTGAGGCTCTGCCGGCCGCGCCTCCGTCGCGGCGTGGCGGGTCGGTCTCCCTAGGGTAGCAGTTTAGCGCGGCGGCACCGCGCGGCGAGCCGGCGCCGGGTCCGGTGCGGGCACGGCCATGGCCGAGGTCGACGGCATGGGCTCGCGCGCGCCAAGGCGGGCGCCTGCGGCAAGGGCCGAGAAGAGCCGCTCCGCCGTCTGGGCATAGAGCTCGGTGGCGTGGGCGAGCGCGTAGTCCAGGGTCATGGGGCCGCTTGTGGTGGGGAAGGTCGCCGTGACGCCCGCCGGCGGCGTGGCACCGGGTTCCACGGAGCCGACGACGGCCACGCATGGCACGCCCGCCCGGGCGCACGCGGCGGCTACCCCGGCGACGACCTTGCCGCGGGCCGTCTGGGCGTCGAGGCGTCCCTCGCCCGTGACCACGAGGTCCGCGTCTTGGAGCAGCCGGTCGAAGCCAACGAGCGAAAGCACGCGCTCGACGCCCGGCTCGGCGTGGGCGCCCAGAAACGCGAGGCAGCCGGCGCCCATGCCGCCGGCGGCGCCGGCACCGGGCACGTCGAAGCCTTCGCCGAACGTGCGCTCGAGCACGCGGGCGTAGTTTTCCATGCCGCGCTCCAGCCGCCTCACGCACGAGGCGTCCGCACCCTTCTGCGGGGCGAACGTGCGCGCGGCGCCGTCGGGTCCCAGAAGCGGGTTGTCCACGTCGCACATCACGGTGAAGCTCGTTCGCGAAAG
>CACWMM010000025.1:0-24315 GCA_902761955.1 uncultured Olsenella sp.
GCCACGTCCTTCTCGTCCTGAGACATAAGCTCTTTAATGGATTCCGCACCAAGGTCCGGGTCTCCCAGGCCAAACACCAGCTCGTTTGCGAACGCCTCCGCAGAGGGAATGCGCTGCGTGGGGTTGGGATCGAGCGCCTGCATGATGACCTCCTCGGCCATGCCCGCAAGCGTCGGGTCCAGCTTGGAGAGCGCCACCTTGGGGCCGCGCTCGATCTTGCGCAGGGACTCCTCGGCCGTCTTCGCCGCAAAGGGGTTCTGGCCGGTCAGGGCCTGCCAGACCACGACCGCGAGAGAGAAGATGTCCGCGCGCTCGTCAACTAGGTCGCCCTCGATCTGCTCAGGCGGCATGTAGCCCACGGTGCCGCCGCGCGCCCCGCCATAGCCGGCGGCCGAGGCCAGCATGGCCATGCCAAAGTCGCAGAGCTTTATGGCACCCGAATGCTCGATCATGATGTTCGTGGGCTTGATGTCCAGATGCAGCACGCGGTTCTCGTGCGCGAAGGACAGGGCGCTCGCCACGGATTGCACCAGGTAGGCGCATTCGTCGTTTGTGAGCGTGCCACCTTCCACGCGTGCGAGGAAGTCCGCGAGCGTGAGGCCGTCGACGTATTCCATAACGAGGTACGCGTTTGCGCGGTCCACCTCGAAGTCGTACATGGTGACGATGTTGGGGTGCGCCAGCATGCTGGCCGTGCGGGCCTCTGCAAGCGCCTCGCTTATGGTCGAGGCCGCCGCCCCGCCGCCCTGGCCCATGAGGGGGATCCGCTTGATGGCCACCCTGCGCTGCAGGCGCGTGTCCCAGCAGGTGAGCACGGTGCCAAAGCCGCCCGCCTCGCCGGGCTTCATGACCCGGTAGCGGCCCAGCAGAAGCGACTGCCTGGTCTGCGGCTGGGCGGTTCCCGTCTGATGTTGCAAGAAGTCCTGGTCCCCCACGACGCCATCCTTGTCCGTTTGAGTTGCGTGTGCTGGCGCGATGAAGTGTCACGGCACGAACATTGTACTGTCGAGAAGGGCGCATCTGCCGTGACGCCACCCATTTCAGCATATGAAAGGTGTGAATGTGGTGTGACGACCCACGCCTTGGCGAAACTCTTCAAAATTACCCATTGCCAAACAGTGGCTGATGGTATTAGAATGCTGACTCACGCGGGCGTGGCGGAATTGGCAGACGCGTACGGTTCAGGTCCGTATGAGAGCAATCTCATGAAGGTTCAAGTCCTTTCGCCCGCACCATAAAAATAAAGGGCGTTTCCGCAGGTAGATGGCACGAGGCCACAAGCGGGAACGCCCTTCTCTTATGCTCAGGCGCAAATCAGGCGCAAATTGCACCCGGCGATTATGCCAAACTCCGTTCAGGGAGTCCCAGCGAGGACCCGGGCAGCCCGCCGTGGAACAGGCTGCTAACCTCGCTCATGGCCTTCCTCTTGCCGTCCGCGTTGGCGTGCATGTAGACGTTCAGGGCGACGTCTCCCGTCGCGTCGCCTATGAGGTCCTGAATGTCCTTCACGTTCGCGCCGCGTCGCGCGAGGGAGCTTGCGAACGTGTGACGCAGGGTGTGCAGGCCGCAGACCCTAATTCCTATCCGCTTGCAGTACGAGGTCCACCACCTGCTGAAGTTGGCGGGGTGGATTCGGCCGCCCGTCGCGGACGTCACTACGGGAGTGAGCGCGTTCTGTGGCAGTCCGAGTTGGGAGAGGTGGACCTGTTGAGCCTTGGCCCACTGTAGGAGGCGGACCTGCAGGGGGCTTCCGGCTATGGGCAGGTACCGGTCACCCTTCACGGACTTCGGGCGCGTGAGCGCAAGCTCGTCCACCGTATAGGCCGCGTGGATGTGAATCTCCCCTCCGCGCAGGTCAATGTCTCCCCACGATAGGCCGAGCATCTCCTCGCGCCTGAGGCCGAGTTCCAGGCATAGCGTCGCGCCGATTCGGTGAGCGTCCGGCGTTCCGTCGTAGAGGTTGGCGACGAGGCACGCCGCGTCCGCGTCCGACAGCGGCTCCTTCTCCCTCGTGTCAACCTGCGGCTTGTCCTCGCGCTCCAAGAGGTCGCATGGGTTGGACTGTATGAGGCGACGCCTCACCGCCTTGGAGAGCATCTGCTGCAGTGTCGTGGCTATCTTCCGAGCCGAGGTGCCGCTCATCGGCCTATCGCTAAGGGTCGCCTCTCCGCTTACGAGACCGGCGTAGAAGGAGGCCACCTGCTGCGCGTTGAGGTCTTTGAGGAGCACGTTTCCGAGGCCCTTCTTGATTGTCCGCACCGCGACGTCATTGTTTCGCAAGGTGCCCGCTCGCGGCGGCTTCGCTGCGTTGCGTCGCTCCCTGAGCCACTCCTCTGCGTATTCGCCGACCGTCACGGAGTTGGCGTCTAGCGTGGATTGGTTCTGCAGTTCGAGGACGAACCTGCGCAGCTCCTCCTTGGCCTGCGTCTTGCTCATGTCGTGGACCGTCCGGCTCGTCTTGCGATATTTGCCGGTGAGTGCGTCATAGCCGAGACTGACCTGAAGTTTCCAGTTCCTGCAGTTGCGCCCCTTTTCGAGGGCTATGAGCACTCCGTCGCTCTGCACTTTCACTAGAGACCCCTCCTCTCGTCCTCCACGTAGCCCTCAACCGTCGCGCGCTTGATGTGCGGATAGATCGCGAGAATCTCGTCCACGCTGCGCCCGCGCGCCGCCTCCCTGCGGGCGGCCTCCAACGTCGCCTGTTGGCACCTGCCGATGCGGCAGTACGACGCGCCGCCCATGATTGGCCTCCCGCACCGGTCGCAGGGGTGGACCTTGCCCGCGACTATGCACCTAACGAGTTCGCCGACGAGGTACGGCGCGCCGCTCTTCCTTAGCCTTAGGGTCGCCTGGTCAACGACGTACCCGCGCGGCTTGTCCTTGTACCTCTCCTCAATAATCGACAGGAGCAGCGACGCAGCGAGCCGGTTGAGGTCTCCCTCGTCCGGACTGCCGTCCGGGAGCGTCCTCACCCACGGATGCGCCGGTTTTTGGTTCCCGTTGGCGTCGCACTCTATGAACCCCTTCATGGGGACCATAAGCCACCACCGACGCCCCTCCTCGTTATCGAACTCCAACAGCGAGGTGAGCTTTCCGGTGGGGTCATCCTTCTCGCCATAGTTGGCGAACCCGGTCGCGCCCCAGAGGAGCGGTTCACCCTCCGCGTTCTCGTCATTCCCAGTTGGATTTAGATCGAGACGCAGCGACGGCGGAGGGGTCAGCTCATACCAAGCCGAGAGAGGCCCGAGCTTGGGCCTGAGCTTCACCTCGTGGCTCGCGTCGCCTTGGGACACTAGCCCGAGGCCGGCGACGTAGCGCGCCGTCTCAATCGTCCCCAGCAGGGATTTGGGGTCTTTGTTGTCGGTGAGGTCCACGACGTACCTATCGCATGCTCCCCTCAGTGCCTCCATGCTTGGGAATAATATGGACGTCCCCTCGCTGCCGTAGGTAACCTCAAACGACGCCCGTTCGCCGGGCTTGGTGAGGCCGAGCTTGTCGCTAGAGAAAGTGATTGGACCGGGTAGGCAATCGTAGCCGAGTTCCTTTAGCCGTCGGGCGTCCTCCGAGTCGCGCGCGACGCTCACCGGCTCGCTGCATTCGAACTGGCGGCCGTACCTCGCTAGGAACTTCGGAAGCTGCTTCTCTACGAACACCTGTTTGTCGGGCCGCATGTCGAGCAGAGCCTGAAGCTCCTTCTCCGGGTTCGCCTTCTCCGGCGTACCCTTGCGGACTATCGCGAAAGCCCCGGACGCGCTCACGTACTCAACCTCTACGACTTAATAAATTTGACGCCTGGGTCTAAGGTAGCAGCAGCGCGGGCGGAGGTCAAGGGTACGACCGTAGAGCCTCGCTTTCCCGTGCGGCGAGGCGGAGCGGAGGTTTGTTTTGATTCGACTTCAGTTGGAACTTTTGCGGCGCGATATGTCGCAGCGCGAGCTTGCGAAGCGAGCGCACGTCAACGAGGCCAGTATCTCCCGCATTTGTCGCGGCAAAGAACCGGCTTACACAAAGCGCGGCGAGCGCATCGCAGCGGCCTTGGGGTGGACCGGTGACCCCGAGGGACTTTTCGAGGAGGTGGACGCATGAGGGGTGAGCACGTCGAGCCTCCCGTTTGCCCGCTGACCGGCGAGGAGTGTAGGGGCGCGCGCTGCGCCGTCGCCGTCGCCGTCAAGCGTGGGGAAAAGAACGGCCTCGTCTACTGGTCCTGCGGCCTCGTCCGGGCCGGGCGCGACGATGCCCGCACGGTCGTGGACATTTCGAGGATTGAGGGGTAGCCAATGAGGAGTAAGGAAAACGCCCGGTGTGCCGAGGACCTAGGAAATCAGCAGCACACCGAGCGTGTCAACAACGGCTTAGAGGCCGCTGCGAACGATTCTAGCGCAACTCCTGCGGCCGTTTCGTCCGCAGACGAGGAGGCCCTGCGCCTCGCGCGGGAGTGGAGAGTCGGCAAGGGCCGCGTCTGGTCGTGGTGGGTGGGCCGGCTTCAGGAGCGGCTCGCGAGTGGCAAAGGGTACGCGTCCATGCGGAGCTTCACGGATGACGTGGGCCAGAACCACGACTTCGTGGACGATGACGGGCAAAAGGTTTCCGTCCCGCATGACCGTGGCCTTGGGCGAGGGATTGCGCTGCTCATGGTCGAGGAGCACCCCGAGTTTCGTCCGCTGTTCCGCATGAGGGGGGCGAGCGATGATGTGCGCTAACGCGCAGACTACCGCTGCGACCACCGACGTCCCGTCAGGGTCCACCTCCACCGCGTATGTGCCGTTCGCGGACCTCCCGGACGTACTCACCACGGAGCAGGCCGCCGCCGCGCTTCAAGTGGACTGCAAGACCGTCCGCAGCATGGTCCGTCGCGGAGAGCTGCGAGGCGTTCGCTGCGGCCGGCTCATTCGCATCCCAAAGGCCGCGCTGGTCGCGTTCTGCGGAGGCGAGTAGTGGAGGGGCGTTTCGAGCGGCAGGCGGCCGTTTACGCCTCTGCGGACAACGGCAACGGAGAGGCGGGTCGCAACTCCTACCTCTACAAATTCGCCTGTTCGCTCAACGCCCGCAGCGTGCCGGAGGCCGATGCGCTCACGATCATCTGCGAGGAGAACGAGACCGTCTGCAGGCCTCCGCTACCGGAGCGAGAGGCGAGGAAATGCGTAGAATCAGCCTACGCGAATCCCGGGGGCTTTAGCCCGGAGGTTGCCGCCAGATGCGGCGACGCGGTGGCGGATGGCCGTGCCGGGCGTATTTCCTCAGGACAGGTTGGCGGCATGGCTCCTCGTCTGATTGATGGGGTGGACCTCTCCGGCGTGGAGCTTCCCGAGCCTCCGGACCTCACACGCGCCGAGCAGCTGCACGCCCAGTTCTCCTCAATGTTCAGGCCGGGTGAGCTTGTCAACGTCATCACGGAGTCGGCCGGCGTGGAGCCTCGCGGCGCGGGCCAGATGGTCCCCGCATCATCCGTGGCCGACCCGGATGCGGCCGAGGTGCTTCTCTCCCTCGCGGACGGCGATGCGGGCGCGTGGGTGCGCTGCAACCCGACCGACGGAGATCACGAGAGCCACGGCAAGAAGGCGGAGTGCGACGCGGACGTGACCCGATTCGGGAACGTTCTGGTCGAGAGCGACCCGGACGCCGCCGAGATGGACGCCGGGCAGCTCGTGGAGGCCAAGCGCGAGCAGCTGCGCCGGATTGTCGCCCTGCGCCTGCCGTGCGCGTGCGTGGTGGACAGCGGGCACAAGAGCGTCCACGCCCTCGTGCGCGTCGAGGACCCCGGCGAGATGCTCAGCCGCGCCGAGTGGGAGCGCAGGCGCGACCTCGTGTATGCCGTGTGCGATGCGAACGGGCTTCCTCATGACCCGGCGTGCAAGAACCCGAGCCGCCTCACGCGCCTTGCGGGAGCCGTTCGCGGAGAAAGCGAACAGACCCTGCTCGCGACGGGCATAGGCGCGGCCACGTTCGCGGAGTGGGCCGCTTGGGTCCGCGAGGTGGGCGAGGAGAGCGGCTACAGGCCCAGCGTCCCCGGTCCCGTCAGGTTCAGCTCGTGGCAGGAGGACCCGCCGAGGCTTGCCCCGGTGCTTATAGAGGGCTTCCTCCGGGAGGGCGCGCTCGCATACCTCAACGGCGGGAGCAAGAGTTTCAAAACGTGGATGGCTCTGAACTTGGCCGTGAGCATCTGCGCCGGCGCGGACTTCCTGGGCCACTCCTGTGAGCGCGGCCGCGTGCTCTACCTTGACTTCGAGATGCAGAAGGGGAGCCTCTACAGGCGTATCGGCGAGATCGTGCGATACCGTTCCGGCTTCCTCAATGCGCCGGACTACGAGGCGGCGTGCGGCGAGAACCTCTACCCGTGGAGCCTGCGCGATTACGTCGCCCCGTTGGACGAGTTGGAGCGCGACGTCGTGCATTACGCCCGAGCGATGGCCGAGGCGCAGGGACAGCCCGCAGAAGGCTTCTTCAAGCTCATCGTCATTGACCCGCTGTATATGGTCGAGATGGGCGACGAGAACAGCGCAACCGACATGGCCGCGCTGTTCCGCGTCGTGCGACGCATTCAGCGCAGGCTTGGCAGCGCGTGCCTTCTGGTCCACCACCACCCCAAGGGCGCGGCAGGTGCCAAGGACGCAATTGACCGAGGCGCGGGCAGCGGCGCAATCGGGCGCAACGGCGACGCCCTGCTAGACGTCAGCCCCCTATTCCTTGACGAGGAGCACCAACAGCTGCTCAACGAACGATACCGCCGGTACGATATCGGCGAGAACGCGCTCGCGTACCGCGTCGAGGGGGTCGTGAGGGACTTCCCGCGCTTCCGCAGCATTGACGTCGTGTGGACCTATCCCGTCCATACCGTTGCGAGCACCGGAGACCGCCTAGGAGAGTGCAGCCTGCGCGGCGCGGACATGAGGGCCGAGGCCAACGCCAAGAGCAGGGACGCGGGCAGTAGGCGGCACGAGGCTATAGCACGGGCAACGCGGCAGGCACTTTCCGACTGCCTAGCGGCCGGAGAGGAGCCGACAAAGGCGACCGTCTATGATGCCGCGACTTGGGGCGAGGGTACGGGAGATATCAACTACAAGCAGTTCGAGCGATTCTTCGAGGCCAAGAACCGCGACTGGTTCCCGTTCCGGTCCACCCATTCGGCCGGTAATACATGGATCGTGGAGGAAATCGAATAGCGGCAAAGGGGTCCCCTCCCCCTTATATATAGAGGGAGGAGGGTACCCCTCCCCACGGAGGGCACGGCAACAGGGCCTTGCCGTTGCCCGTACCCCCGCTGTGGGGAACAACGTGGAGACCCCGGTATCCCGCTCCCCGTGGGAGGGTGGGAGACCGGCGGGAAAAGATTGGAGTATACGATGGACAATGACTATAGCGAGAGAGTGGACGAGATTCTGGACAACTGCGGGCTTGTCGGTGAATACGTGGATGTGGACGAGGGCGAGTTTAGGGTGCGCGATGGGCGGAGCCTGCTCAGACCTTTGGCGCGGGAGATAGCCACTCTGGAGGTGGACCTCAGACAATGCACGCGCCGAGATGCTAGGTACTTCAACCTCCTGAGAGCCTATGAGAGCGCGTTGAAGGCGTTGAAGCAGTGTTGCAGGTAGATAGGCGCATGAGACAATAGACCGCCTGATTCAGGCCCTCCGGAAGCCCCGGGGGGTCTTTTGCTGCAGGCCGCACGGCCACCCCCGAGGCCTAGGGCTTTTCTCCCCCCGAGATGCCCTCCAAAATAGGGAGTGCAATAGTCGGCGGCGAATGTTCTCCCGAACGAGACTATTGATCTACGTGCTGCGCATCGTTCGCCGGGTGGAAGCGCGACGGCCTAAGTTCGGCATAGCCCGCCGCTGGTTCAGTAGCGGCTCGTTGCCAAGTGTGCTCGCGGCGTGGTGTGCGTTCGGCGCACGATCTCGCGCACCCGCCTCACGACCACCCCCCGGGGGTGATACCACCCCATTCCGCAAATGGGCTGTACGGCGCGCACACCCCGAATTTTGGCATACATAAATTTTTTAAATTTTATCCGTGTTGCGTCTCTTGCGTGGGCTTGTGCTCCGTCTGGTCCCACGCCTGCGCCGACCTACTGACAAAAATGTAAATAATTGAACTATCGTTCAAGGACTTCTCCGTAGCCCTGTTAGGGGGTGGACCACTTTTCAACAAAATTAGGGTCTCTCTTGGACTGTTTCTCACGTGTTTTGCACCTGACAAGGACAACAAAACCCCAGTTGGCTGCAGTGAAAATCAGGCGCAAATCAGGCGCAAATCAGGCGCAAATCAGGCGCAAATCAGGCGCAAATGGCACGGTATCGACGTTCCACGAGATTCCACGAAAATCAATATAATCGCAGCTCAGAGGGCATAAAACGGTTCGAGGTTCAACGAGGGTAAACCCCCTTGGGAACCTCATGAAGGTTCAAGTCCTTTCGCCCGCACCATTGCATGTGAGGTCCCACCAGTCACAAGGCTGGTGGGGCTTTTTGCTTATGTATGGACCGCGTAAGCGTAGCCCGCGCGCCAACAAAAAAGGCCCGCAGCCCACGTGGCTGCGGAACCCCTGACTGCGGTTCTTCTCGCTGTTTTATTGTTTGGGACTAGTTGTTGTCGTCCTCGAAGCTGCTCCAGCCGCTCTCGTCGTCATCGTCGTCGAAGAGATCCCAGTCCTCGGGGGACTTCTCGTGATTCTTGTAAATCTTGCGTGTCTTGCGCTCCAGAACGACGGAGACGATCAGGAAGAAGATGATTCCGCCGACTATAAGGCAGAGCACGCCAGCTGGCTTGTTGAACAGCCAGTCGAAGAAGGTGCCGATCTGACCCATGAGGTGACCTTTCTATCTTGGTGAACAACTCAGGCAAAAAAGCGAGATTCAGAACAACAAGTATATACTTGAACGGCTGTACGTAGGCCTGTCCCGGCAGGTCGCTTGTTACCGATACAAAGGGGAAACGAGATGCTCGACATCAAGTTCGTACGCGAAAATCCTGACGCAGTGGACAAGTCGTGTGCGTCCAGGCAGAACGCGCACTGGGATAGGGAGAGGTTCTTCGAGCTCGACGAGGAGAGGCGCTCCGTGATCGCAGAGGTCGAGAACCTCCAGGCAGAGCGTAACGCGGCCTCCAAGGAGATCGGCCTCCTCATGCGCGATGGCAAGAAGGACGAGGCCGAGGCCGCCAAGGCGAAGGTCACCGCCAACAAGCAGAGGATCGCCGACCTTAACGAGAAGCGCACCGACGTGGAGAAGCAGCTCTTTGACCTGGTCGCGGCCATCCCCAACATCCCGCACGAGAGCGTCCCCTATGGCGTCGACGATTCCGACAACCCCGAGGTTCGCAAGTGGGGCGAGCCGACGCACTTTGACTTCGAGCCCAAGGCGCACTGGGACCTTGGCCCCAGCACCGGCATGATCGACTTCGAGCGCGGCATCAAGCTTGCCGGCACCAGGTTCTACCTGCTTGGCGGCGCTGGTGCCCTCATGGAGCGCGCGCTCATCAACTTCTTTATCGACACGCACGTAAAGGCCGGCTTCAAGGAGTGGTGGCCCCCCGTCATCACCAACTACGACAGCCTCTTTGGCACCGGCCAGCTCCCGAAGTTCGACGAGGACCTCTACCACGTCTCCGGCGGCATGTACCTCATCCCGACTGCGGAGGTCATGCTGACCAACATTCACCGCGGCGAGACTCTTGACGGCTCCCAGCTCCCGCTGTGGTATACGGCGTTCACCCCGTGCTTCCGCGAGGAGGCCGGCTCCGCCGGACGTGACACCCGCGGCATCATCCGCGTGCACGAGTTCGACAAGGTCGAGATGGTCAAGTTCGCAAAGCCCGAGGACTCCATGAACCAGCTCGAGTCCATGGTTGCCGAGGCGGAGAGGTGCCTGCAGCTCCTTGGCCTTCCGTACCACGTCGTGACGCTCTGCACCGGCGACATCGGCTTCAGCGCCACCAAGTGCTACGACCTCGAGGTCTGGCTGCCGAGCTACAACAACTACAAGGAGATCTCCTCCTGCTCCAACTGCTGGGACTTCCAGGCCCGTCGTGCGAACATCAAGTACAAGGACCCGTCCGAGTTCAAGGGCTCCCGCTTCGTCCACACGCTGAACGGCTCGGGCCTCGCCGTCGGCCGCACCATGGCCGCCATCATGGAGAACTACCAGAACGCTGATGGCTCGATCACGGTCCCCGAGGTCCTTCGCCCCTACATGCGCGACATGGAGGTCATCAAGCCTCTGGCATAGTTGCCGCCACAGGTTTTAGGCTGCTTTTCCCTAGGCGGGTGCTCATCTGGGCCCCGCCCTTCTTCTGGAAAATATTACGAACAACTGTTCTATTTTGTAGACGAACGTAGTATACTCACTTCAACGAAATCATCGGGGGAGGGAGAAGAGATGAAGGATGTTCTCGTGGGATCTGTTGGGGCCAATGTCCTTTCGGTGCATGCGGCCGGAGAGTCTCGAACGGTTGACGTGGTCCTGAGTGAAAACGGTGTCGAGGTGTGGGAGGAGACGTTTGGACCCACAACGATGTCTGTTCATGGGACCCCAAGTCACATAAACAGAGTCGTCCTTGGCACCTCTGCTGCCCGGGAGGCAATGTCTCTGCTTGGAAACCGTGATGGCGAGCCGGCAGAGGTTCTTGGTGAGTTCTTTAAAACGGGGGAGAAGACCACGCTCGACCTCATGGATTGGCTCGACTGGAGCGCTATTCCCTACAAGGCCGTATCTTCTGTTGATGGGTTCTTCCTATAAAGAAAGAGGCCCCTTTCGGGGCCTCGTAAGTTCTGGTGCGGCGTATAGGATTCGAACCTATGACGTTCTGATTCGTAGTCAGACCCTCTAT
The DNA here is from genome assembly GCA_902761955.1 of uncultured Olsenella sp. Taxonomy (GTDB): domain Bacteria; phylum Actinomycetota; class Coriobacteriia; order Coriobacteriales; family Atopobiaceae; genus Parafannyhessea. The sequence continues at coordinate 10,822 of CACWMM010000025.1, forward strand.
CCAGCTGAGGTAACGCCGCGTGTGCAAGAGCCTCTTTCGAGGCTCCAGAATAATCTGGTGCGGCGTATAGGATTCGAACCTATGACGTTCTGATTCGTAGTCAGACCCTCTATCCAGCTGAGGTAACGCCGCATCGCAGTAATTAAAATGCCACTGATGGGGGACCGCGTCAAGGGAGAATTTCAAACTTTTTGGAATAGATTGCGTTTTAATCGATTTACCTGCGAAAAAGAGAAAGACCCAACCAAATTGCTTTGGCTGGGTCTGAATCGTCTGGCGGAGAGCTGGGGATTCGAACCCCAGATAGGATTTGGTCCTATACTCGCTTAGCAGGCGAGCACCTTCGGCCTCTCGGTCAGCTCTCCAAACGTCGTGCTTGGCAATAATACCCCACATTGGGTCAAACTCACAACATCTACTTTAGAAAGAACTTCTCGTCCACCACCACGTCACTTTTGTGCCTCCGGACGCTCTCCCACGAGAACCTGTTTGCAAACTCTTCAGCCGTCAGTCTCTCTCCCGGGTCCGCGACCCCAATGGCTTCGGCCAACCGGCCAATTATCGCCTCGGCACTTAGGCCGTCCTCGCGGAGGCTCGCCACGTCAGTGTCAAGGTTTCTTTTCGAGAGGCGATGGCCATCTGGCCCCATAAGAAGCGGCACATGCGCATATTCGTGCCGTCCAAACCCCAGGAGGTCCCCAAGATATGTCTGTCTTGCAGCGGAGGGGAGGAGGTCTCTGCCCCTTACGACTTCCGTCACGCCCATCAGTCCGTCGTCTACCACCACGGCGAGCTGATAGGCAAATATGCCATCACTTCTTCTGATGAGAAAATCGCCGCAGTCACGTGCGAGATTCTCGCTATAGGGCCCATATACGCGATCGACTACGGAGATCTGCGCAAGCGGGGAGCTCTCGTCGGGAACCATGAGCCTGATGGCGGGATTGCGCGTCTTGGATTTCTCGGCAATTTGTTCTGCGGTTAGTCCCCTGCACGTTCCTTGGTACACGAATGTACCGTCTGACGCGTGGGGCGCGCTTGCCGCGTGAAGTTCCGCCCTCGAGCAAAAGCAAGGGTAGGTAAGGCCCCTTCCGCTCAGCGTCTCCAACGCCTCCTGATACGCGTCCGTACGTCTACTCTGATAAAACGGTCCCTCGTCCCAAGAGAGACCAAGCCACTCGTAATCCCTCATGAGCTCGTCGGCCACGCTCTGATTCTGAGCTCTTGGGTCGAGGTCCTCGATGCGAAGAATCATCTTGCCGCCTGCCGCCCTAACGGAAGCCCATGCAAGGAGTGCCGAGAAGACATTGCCTAGGTGTATCCTGCCGGATGGCGTTGGAGCAAAGCGTCCGACAACGGGTTGTCGTACCGCCGTGCAGTCGTTACTGGGTGATGTGTGAGTCAAGGTATCCATAAGCCCATGGTAGTCGTTACGTCCTCGCGAGCGCGCACGGAAAGGACCTTTCCCGTCCCGTGCCGCATATACTCGCAATTCCTAGCACCAGATTGGGTCAGGATTCTTCGAATTACTCTAAATATTGGAACTAAAGATAGATATATGCACAAACATATTTTCAGAAACATACATCTACCTTTGAAAACGAATTTCCTACCGTTTATAGAAACGAGAAAAACCGCTACACAATCTTGAGAAACGCGGTATAGTCTAATTTCCGATTCAAAGGGCGGCGCGCGGGCGTCGCCTTAAGTCATTAGGCATAGGAGGATAAAGTGTCCAAGGCATTCGGCAAGCCTAACCGCGTCGTCATCGCCCTCGGCGGCAACGCCCTCGGCAACACCCCCGAGGAGCAGATCGCCAAGGTCCGCGCCGCGGCCCCGACGCTGCTCAAGGTCATCGAGCAGGGCAACGAGATCATCATCACCCACGGCAACGGCCCGCAGGTCGGCATGATCCAGAACGCGTTCGCCTACGCCCACAAGGACGACCCGGCGAAGATCCCCGCCATGGACCTCCCCGAGTGTGGCGCGATGTCCCAGGGCTACATCGGCTACCACCTGCAGCAGGCCATCGGTGCCGCCATGCACAAGGAGTACAAGCGCTGGCACGTCGCCTCCGTCGTGACCCAGATTGAGGTCGACCCCGACGACCCCGCGTTCAAGAACCCCACCAAGCCCATCGGCGCCTTCATGAGCAAGGAGGAGGCCGACGCCGAGCTCGAGAAGCACCCCGACTGGAACATGGTCGAGGACTCCGGCCGCGGCTACCGTCGCGTCGTCGCGTCCCCGCAGCCCAAGAAGATCGTCGAGTACGAGAGCATCCTCAACCTCCTCGACAACGAGTTCATCGTCATCGCCTGCGGTGGTGGCGGAATCCCCGTCGTCCGTGACTACACCGACAAGGGCACCTACAAGGGCGTCGCTGCCGTCATCGACAAGGACATGGGCGGCGAGCTCCTCGCCGAGGACTGCTCCGCCGACATGCTCGTCCTGCTGACCGCCGTCGACCACGTCGCCATCAACTTCGGCAAGCCCGACCAGAAGGACCTCGAGGACATCACCGTCGACGAGGCCAGGCAGTACGTCGAGGAGGGCCAGTTCGGCAAGGGTTCCATGGAGCCGAAGGTCAAGGCCGGCATCAAGTTCGCCGAGTCTCGCCCCGGCCGCGTCTGCATCATCGGCTCGCTCGAGAAGGCCGCCGAGGCCATGGCGGGCCTCTCCGGCACTCGCATCCACGCGTAGGCATTGCCTACATAGGTGCTAAAGAGCGCCAGGCTTGAAAGCATAGGGAGGGTCGCGACGTGGTCGCGGCCCTCCCTTCCTTATACATGTCGTCTTGCCTAGCTGCGCCAGAAGTCTTTCTTGAGATCCTCGCGGTTCGGCTGTCCGCACTTCTTCATGATGTTGTGAAGGTGCGTCTTGATGGTTCCCTCCGCAAGTATCAGCTCAGACGCGATCTCGCGATTGGACTTGCCCTCGACGACGAGGGCAAGTATTTCTCGCTCGCGCTTTGAGAGGCTGTGCAGCTGTGCGTACGCGGGAAGCCTGTCCTCGATGTGCTCTGTAAGCGAGCTGTTGTGCCTCGCGGCATCGATCTGGACCTCGGGAGGCTCGTTGAAGCGCAGTGCAAGGTCCCGCACGGTCTGGTAGATGGTGACCGCCGCGACGAAGATCATCATCAGGTTCTCGGATATGTTGCGACTCGAGAGGAAGACGCCGGTAAGCGGGCTGTTTGCGGCGGGGATGGGCGCAAGCAGGATAACGTAGGTGTCCTCGCAGACGATAGAGATGGTAAAGACGAGAAGTACCAGGAATATGGGCCGTCTCTTTACCATGCGATGCTGGAACACCTCGTCCTTGTTCGAGCGATAGAGCCAGAAGGCATATCCAAGGCAGCTGAGTATGGAGACCTGCCGCATGGTGTAGAAGAGCCACTGGCGAAGCGGGCCATAGGGGAGTAGAAGCAGAATCAGCGCCTGGGCCACGCAGAGCACGACCGTCGGCAGGACTATTCGACGCGGTTTGCGTACGTCGATGATGTCGAACACGATTTGCCAGAAGCAGGCGAGGATGACGGCTCCGATCAGTATCCTGAACGCGGGCTCGTCGACCGCATAGTAGTTCGCCGCCGTAACCGTTCCGACGTTCTGAAGAAGCCACTCGCCCCCAAAGATCTGGGTCAGCTCGACGAAGTAGGCAATGAAGAAGAGTGCCTGCGGAATGTACTTGAGCCGTCTTGAGACTATATATGCCGCAATCGAAATCGAGGCTGTGCTGAGACAGGCGCACAGGACAACGATGGTGTACGTAAAGATGAGAGAGCTCAAATCCACACCTCCGCAGCAACACAAGCCAACAGCAAAACTGCCTGACTGATGAATGCTAGTCATTCTGGCATATGTTGTAGGGCTTTTCGAAAGTCTGGCGCATATGTGGTGCTAATCACATCCGAATGCCACGGCTGCCGCTCCGCACGTCGGAAGGCGTCTGCCAGAAACCCGCTCTCTTTCGATAGTCTTTGACACGCCCAAAAAGACTACATGCGAGCGTCGGGGCCAAATGTTGTCCGACGGACTGTGGGTACACTGGATGAACGAGCATTCGATCAAGGAGGTAAGTGTGCCGGACGCAGATCTCAATGATGGTGAGTTCATGCTTGGAAAGCCCGCAATCGTCTGCAGGTGGAGACTCTCGAACAAGACACTTCCCCTGGAAAACAGGCACCTAAGGGCTCTTGGGGCGAGGCATACGAGCACGAGGAGGGTGCAGAAGGAGCTTGTTGCCTGGGCAAAGCAACATATTGAGTGGACGCTGGGAGACGGGGCGGCTGCCAACCCCGATGGCGTGCTCATGATGATCGTGGACACGGAGGGTCGAGCTGCGATGTCGGTCGGTCCCTATGAGGAGCTGGAGGACACGCGCCTGGCTGCGCTCTGCGCCCGAGCCGACCTCGCACGCCGCGAGGCGGAGGAAGTGGGCGTTGCGCCCGAGGCGCTGTGGCTTGCGAGCGAGGGAACCCTCATTCGCGAAGGCGCGCCTGGCATGGTGCCCGCCGGTGCCGTCTCTCTGGTCACCGACCTAGCAAAGACGATGGGTATTCACATCAAATACGTGGACGATCTGCTGGAGAAGGTCCAGGGTCGTCGCATCGACTTCGACGAGGCATTCCTCGTGTCGGACGAGCATGGCGTTGTCCCGGCGAGCGACTATCCGGGCCCCGAGGGCCGGCGTTTCTCCGAGGGCTATGAAAGGCTGCTCGAACGCGCAAAAAAGAAATGAGGCCCATGCTGGCGATGAGCTGAGAAAACGTAATCCCTACTAAAAATGGGGGAATTCCACTTGCCATTTTGTAGGAATATTGCATCCGCTTTGAGTGATAATACAAGTGTATGTGCGTCGGCGTAATTCGGTGCGCATTCATGTTGGCAGTAGCGACGAGAGCTTTCCCTCGTGATCCTGTGCCACGTGCCAAATCAACGGGTGCTTGGCAGCGCCCGGTGGATGTAAGGAGAGGATATGGAACGTAAGTTCAAGTCGATGGACGGCAACGAGGCCGCAGGCTGGGTCTCGTATGCATTCACCGAGGTGGCGGGCATTTACCCGATCACTCCCTCGAGCCCCATGGCCGACCATGTCGACCAGTGGGCGGCAAAGGGACTGAAGAACATCTTCGGCAACCCCGTCAAGATCATCGAGATGGAGTCTGAGGCCGGTGCTTCCGGTACCGTCCACGGCTCCCTCGGCGCAGGTGCCCTGACCACCACCTACACCGCTTCTCAGGGCCTGCTCCTGATGATTCCGAACATGTACAAGATCGCCGCCGAGGGTCTACCTGGCGTCTTCCACGTCTCTGCGCGTACCGTCGCGACGCAGGCGCTGAACATCTTCGGCGATCACTCCGACGTCATGGCTTGCCGTCAGACCGGCTTCGCCATGCTGGCAGAGGGCAACGTCCAGGAGGTCATGGACCTCGCTCCCGTCGCCCACCTCGCCGCAATTTCCGGCAAGACCCCGTTCCTGAACTTCTTCGACGGCTTCCGTACCTCCCACGAGATCCAGAAGGTCGCCGTCTGGGACTTCGACGACCTCAAGGACATGGTCGACTGGAAGTCTCTGCAGGAGTTCCGTGACCACGCGCTGAACCCCGAGCACCCGCACGCCCGCGGCTCGCACGAGAACGGCGACGTCTTCTTCCAGCACCGTGAGGCCTGCAACAGCAGGTACGATGCGCTTCCCGAGATCGTCCAGGGCTACATGGACAAGATCAACGAGAAGCTCGGCACCAGCTACCACCTGTTCGACTACTACGGCGCCGATGACGCAGACCGCGTCGTCGTCTGCATGGGCTCCTTCTGCGACACGCTCGAGGAGGTCATCGACTACCTCAACGCCCACGGCGAGAAGGTCGGCCTGGTCAAGGTTCGCCTCTATCGTCCTTGGTCCATCAAGGACTTCGTCGCGGCCCTGCCGAAGAGCGTCAAGAAGATCGCGGTCCTCGACCGCACCAAGGAGCCCGGCTCCATTGGCGAGCCCCTCTACCAGGACGTCGTTACCGCCCTCTACGAGGCTGGCATGTCCGACCTCGTCGTGACCGGCGGCCGTTACGGCCTCGGCTCCAAGGACGAGCCGCCCGCGGCCGCGTTCTCCGTCTTCGAGGAGCTCAAGAAGGACGAGCCGAAGCGCGAGTTCACCATCGGCATCGTGGACGACCTCACCAACCTCTCGCTCCCGATGGATCCGGATGCCCCCAACACGGCGGCTCCTGGCACCATCGAGTGCAAGTTCTGGGGTCTTGGCGGCGACGGCACCGTCGGTGCGAACAAGAACTCCATCAAGATCATCGGCGACCACACGGACAAGTACGTCCAGGCCTACTTCCAGTACGACTCCAAGAAGACCGGTGGCGTCACCATCTCGCACCTGCGCTTTGGCGACAGCCCCATCCGTTCGCCGTACTACGTCACCAAGGCCGACTTCGTCGCCTGCCACAACCCCAGCTACATCGTCAAGGGCTTCAAGATGGTTCGCGACGTCAAGCCGGGCGGCACCTTCCTGGTCAACTGCCAGTGGGATGACGCCGAGTTCGCAGAGAAGATGCCTGCCGAGGCGAAGCGCTACATCGCCAAGAACAACATCTCCGTCTACCTGATCGACGCAATCGACCTTGCGGCGAAGGTCGGCATGGGCAAGCGCACCAACACGGTGCTCCAGTCCGCGTTCTTCGCCCTGGCGAAGGTCCTTCCCGCCGAGGATGCCCTCAAGTACATGAAGGACGCCGCGGAGAAGTCCTACGCCAAGAAGGGCCAGGCCATCGTCGAGGCCAACTGGAAGGCAATCGACGCCGGCGCGACCGCGTTCCGCAAGTTCGACGTTCCTGCCGACTGGGCAGAGGCCGAGGATGTCAAGCACGAGGTCAAGCTTGAGGGCCGCGACGCCATCGTCAAGCAGGTCCGCGAGCTTCTCTTCCCGATCGACAAGATGGACGGCGACTCGCTGCCCGTCTCCGCCTTCAAGGACAACCCCGACGGTCAGTTCGAGCTCGGTGCCTCCGCGTACGAGAAGCGCGGCACTGCGGTCATGGTGCCGCGCTGGGATCCCAGCAAGTGCATCCAGTGCTGCAACTGCGCGTTCGTGTGCCCGCACGCGACCATTCGTCCGGTTGCCATGAACGCCGACGAGGCGGCCGCCGCTCCTGAGGCCATGAAGACCACCGACCTCAAGATGCCGAAGAACACTGGCTACACCTTCTCCATCGTCGTGTCCCCGCTGGACTGCATGGGCTGCTACAACTGCCTGTATGCCTGCCCGAAGAGCGACTACAAGAACGGTGGCGCCCTTACCATGGTGCCGCAGGAGGAAGAGGCCGCTCAGGCAGAGGTCTGGGATTACGCCGTCAACAAGGTGAGCGAGAAGAGCGAGCTCGCCAGCGACAAGAACCCCAAGGGCTCCCAGTTCCACAAGCCCCTGCTCGAGTTCTCCGGCTCCTGCGCCGGCTGCGCCGAGACCTCCTATGCGCGTCTCGTCACCCAGCTCTTCGGCGACCGCATGTTCATCAGCAACGCGACCGGCTGCTCCTCGATCTGGGGCAACCCGGCTGCAACCTCGCCGTTCACCGTCAACGCCGAGGGCCATGGCCCCGCTTGGAACAACTCGCTGTTCGAGGACAACGCCGAGCACGGCCTCGGTCTGAAGCTTGGCTATGACGCCGAGCAGGATCGTCTTGCTACCATGACCGAGCAGCTCATCGAGACCGAGGGCATCCCCGAGAGCCTCAAGGAGTCTGCGACCGCATGGCTCGCCGCGAAGGACAAGACCGCCGAGTCCAAGGCTGCCGCTGCCGAGTACGTGGCACAGCTCGAGGCTGACGGCTCCGACGCCTCCAAGGCAATCCTCGCCGACAAGTCCTTCCTCTCCAAGAAGTCCTTCTGGATCTTCGGCGGCGACGGCTGGGCCTACGATATCGGCTTCGGCGGCCTCGATCACGTGCTCGCCTCTGGCAACAACGTGAACGTCTTCGTCTTCGACACCGAGGTCTACTCCAACACGGGCGGCCAGGCCTCCAAGGCTTCCAACCTTGGTCAGGTCGCGCAGTTCGCCGCTGCGGGCAAGACCACCAAGAAGAAGTCGCTTGCCGAGATCGAGATGTCCTATGGCTACGTCTACGTCGCTCAGGTCGCCATGGGCGCCAACCCGATGCAGACCCTGAAGGCCATCGCCGAGGCCGAGGCCTACGACGGACCGTCCCTGATCATCGGCTACAGCCCCTGCGAGATGCACTCCATCGCCAAGGGCGGCATGATGCACGCACAGGAAGAGATGAAGAAGGCAGTCGACTGCGGCTACTGGAACCTCTTCCGCTTCAACCCCGCTGCTCCTGCCGGCAAGAAGTTCACCCTCGACTCCAAGGAGCCGAAGGAGGGCTACCAGGAGTTCCTGATGAACGAGGCTCGCTACAGCCGCCTCACGCGCGAGTTCCCCGAGCGCGCAAAGGAGCTCTTCGCCGAGAACGAGGCTGCGGCAATGGCACGCTACGAGCACCTGCTCAAGCTTAAGGCCATGTATGCCGAGGCATAGGGAGAAGAACATACTCCGCTAGCCGTTAGCTAGGAGAACCGGTCGCGACACAGTTCGCGGCCGGTTCTTTTTTATAACGCCACATCCCCTTGTCGCACTGCCCTGCGACGTCTTGTGTACCATTAGCGATAACAATTCGTAGCGTCACGTTCGCCATGGTATGTTTTCGCAAACTTGTGGCTCCGCTGCCTGGCGCGTTGGTTTGTAATGCCATGCTCCCTTGCCACCCGGCGAACGTGCGCTGCATCGCGAAGGTGTTAACACGTCCTCTGGAGGTGCAGGAAATTGGCAGGCAACAGCTTCTCCCTCAAGGCTCGCGGGTTCTTCCTTCCCTCGGGCTTTCGTGCCGGTGGCTTTCTCGAGGTGCGTGATGGAGCAATTGTAGGTGTCTCGGATACTCCGTCACCAGATCTCGAGGTGGTCGACTGTGGTGACGCCACCGTGGCACCGGGTTTCGTCGACACTCACATACACGGTTACGCAAACCATGACTTCATGGACTGCGACCCAAGTGGCAATCGTAAGATTCTTGATGCTCTTGCGCACAAGGGAACCACGTCTATCCTTGCAACTACCTTGACCGCATCGACTGACGCTATCGACAAGGCGTGCGCCGGCGTCGCGAAGACCGTGGAGGAGCGCCCTGCCGGCTCGACCGAGGCTCGCATCCAGGGAATCTTTCTGGAAGGCCCGTTCTTCACGGAAAAGCACAAGGGTGCGCAGAACCCCGCCTACCTTTGCGACCCCAGTCTCGACAAGCTGAGGCAATGGCAGCAGTCCGCCCACGGGCTCATCAGGAAGAGCGCCCTCGCGCCCGAGCGCAAGGGCTCCGACGCATACGTGCGCGGCGCCGCAAAGATGGGCGTCGTCACCGCGCTTGGCCACTCCGACGCCACGTGTGAGCAGGGTCGTCACGCCGTGGACGCCGGCGCATCGGTCTTCGTCCACACGTACAACGGCATGAGCGGCCTGCACCACCGCATCCCTGGCCTCGTAGGCTGCGCCATGACCACCGACAACACGTACGCGGAGCTCATCTGCGACGGCCTGCACGTCATGCCCACCGCAGTCGACGCGCTCGTGCGCGCGAAGGGTTGGAACGAAGTGGCGCTGGTTAGCGACTGCCTGCGCTGTGGCGGCATGCCCGACGGCGACTACATGCTCGGCGAGCTCCCCATCGTGCTGCGCGACGGCGTCGCGCGCCTGCGTGACGAGAACAACATCGCGGGCTCCATCCTCACCATGGGCGGCGCGGTGCGTAACATCGTCGACTGGGGCGTCGAGTCACTGGAGCACGCTGTCGCCATGGCAACCATCGTGCCTGCGCGCTCCGCGGGAATCGCTGATCGCTGCGGTCAGATTCTGCCCGGTCGTGACGCGGACCTGGTGGTGCTTGGTGCAGACCTCTCCGTTCGCGCGACCTACGTCGGTGGCGTGCTCGTCAAGTAAGGTAGAAGTGCTGCTCGGCGAGAAGATCGGCCCCCCATTCCCGAGATCATGACAAGGACCATTGCAAGCCTGGTTCCCAACAACGCGTTGGGGGCCAGGTTTTTTGATGGTTGCGACGTCGGCGCGGCGAAGGCGGTGCGTTCTTCTCCCCCGCGAGGTTGACCCCCTCTCCGAGGGGTGGGCTTTGGCGCGACCCATTGGGTTCGTGATGGAGCTACAACCGAGCTGAACCGTGGTCGGCGGATTGGAGCGTGTCCGAGCGAACGGTAGGAAAACCGGCACGAACGGCTAACACTCCGTAAACCGCGTCGTAACGAAATGTATAAGAAAGTAAAACAGAAAGCTCGCTACAATGCCATGTACCAGCGGAATTAATGAGGTTAGTGCTTGGTTTAGTGCAGTTCATCCACATTGGAACTCGGATAAACTGGCCCCAGCCGCTGACGCGTTGCACCATGGTCGCGAAAGCAAGCCAGCCGGGGTTGGCCCGGCGGCTACGTGCAAGGTTCGAGAAAAGGAGCACCGCAATGGCAATGCCCAAGGACTTTATCGATACCAACGACTTCACCAAGGAGCAGATTCTTGCGATCGAGGACCTCGGCCTCGCGATGAAGAAGGCCATCAAGGTCGACGGCTACTATCCCCACCTCCTGCGCAACAAGTCCCTTGGCATGATCTTCCAGCAGGTTTCCACCCGCACCCGCGTATCGTTCGAGACCGCGATGACCGACCTCGGCGGCCACGGCGAGTTCTTTGGCCCCGGCACCATCCAGCTTGGCGGCCATGAGTCGCTGGGCGACACCGCCCGCGTCATGGGCTCGCTGCTCGACATCATGATGGCCCGCGTCAACCGCCACGCCGACGTGGAGGGCCTGGCCAAGGGCTCCGCGGCCCCGGTCATCAACGGCATGAGCGAGTACAACCATCCCACGCAGGAGATGGGCGACCTCATGACGATGCTCGAGAACCTGCCCGAGGGCAAGCGCATCGAGGACTGCAAGCTCGCCTTCATTGGCGACGCGACACAGTGCTGCGTGTCGCTCATGTTCATCTGCTCCATCATAGGTATGGACTTTGTGCAGTTTGGGCCCAAGGGCCACACCATTCCCGACGGCGCGCTGCACGTTGGCACCCCCGAGGAGCGCAAGGCGTTTGGCGAGCACCTGATGGCCGTTGGCAAGGCAAACTGCCAGAAGTCTGGCGGCACCATCACGATCTCTGATGACATCGAGTGCATCAAGGGCGCCGACTTTGTGTACACCGACGTGTGGTACGGCCTGTACGACGCCGAGGAGTCCAGCGCGTCCTACATGGACGTCTTCTACCCCAAGTACCAGGTCACCATGGACATGATGAACTTTGCCGGCCCCAACTCCAAGTTCATGCACTGCCTGCCCGCGACCCGCGGCGAGGAGGTCGTGGACGAGGTCATGGACGACCCCGAGCGCTCGCTGTGCTGGGTCGAGGCAGAGAACCGCAAGCACTCCATCCGCGCGCTTCTCGCGACGCTCGGCCCTCGCACGCCGCTTAACGACGAGGATGTTGACTACTCCGCAAAGGCGGAGCTGCACGCCGCTCTCGCGAAGATCGAGGAGCTTCAGGCCTAGTACCAGGCGCATCAGGGTTGGGGCGCGCCCATAAGTCGCCCCTCTCCCTGGCGCCGGTCTGCGCCGGGGAGAGCGGCTTTTCTCGCCCAGCCGGATCTTTTTCCGCTGGGCCAGAAGGAGAGAGGGAATTGCATGGGAGAGAAGAAGGGCATTTCGTTCCTCACCATCATCTCTACGGTCATCTGCGTCGTCTTCGTGTGCGAGGCGGCGGCGCCGGCCGCGGCGATCGGAAACCAGCAGTTCTTCTGGTGGATCTTCCTGATCGTCACGTTCCTGATTCCGTACGGCCTTGCGGTCGCGGAGCTGGGAACCACCTACGACAGCGACGGCGGCATCATCGACTGGATCCGCGACGGATTGGGCGACAAGTGGGCGGCGCGCGCGTCGTACTACTACTGGGTGAACTACCCGTTCTGGATCGCGTCGCTCGCCACCATGTTCCCGCCCATCCTGAACATGGCGTTTGGCATCCAGTTCAACCTCGCGACGTCGCTCATCATCGAGCTTGCATTTACCTGGATCGTCACGGTCATGGCGTTCTCGAAGGTGTCTGACTCCGAGTGGGTCTTGAACGGTGGCGCCATCATCAAGGTCGCAATTGCCGTGGTCGTTGGCTGCATGGGCATCTGGTTTGCCTCGCAGCACGGCTTCGCCAACGACATGAGCCCGCAGACGTTTTTACCCTCCGGCCTGAACGGCCTTAGCTACATCTCCATCATCATCTTCAACTTCATGGGCTTCGAGGTCATCTGCACCATGACCGGCGACATGAAGAACCCCAAGGTCGAGATTCCCCGCGCCATCATCATGGGCGGCGCCGCCATCGCGATCATCTACCTGTTCTGCGGCTTTGGCATTGGCGCGGCGATCCCCGCCAACAAGATCGACCCGGACTACGGCATGATCGTGGCCGTTCAGACCATGGTCGGCAACTCCTGGCTGTTCAAGCTCATCTGCGTCGCGTTCCTGATTACGCTGTTTGCGAACATGGCGTCCTGGTCGTTTGGCGTGAACTCCGTGGCCGCCTACGCCGCCCAGACCGGCAACATGCCAAAAGTCTTCGGCAAGATGAACCCCAAGACCGGCATGCCGGACGGCGCGGCCATCACCAACGGCGTCGTGGCATCGCTCGTGCTGTGCATCCAGCTTGTTCCCGTGAAGGCGATCTCCGACGGAATCTTCTGGATGCTCTTCAGCCTTTCGGTTGTCTTCCTGCTGCTCACCTACGTCCCCATGTTCCCGGCGTTCATGAACCTGCGCAAGAACGACCCCGACCGCGAGCGCGTCTACAAGATGCCGTTCAAGGGCGGCCTGCTCAAGGCTGCGATGATCGTCCCGATGATCGAGCTTGTCGGCGTCATCATCACCACCGTCGTGCCGCTGTCCGCGGACGAGGTGTCCTCCAAGATGCCGATGCTGATTGGTTTCTTCGTTCTTCTCGCCATTGGTGAGGTCGTCCGCGTGGTCTCCGCAAAGGGCCGCACGGAGGAGTACCACGGCCTGACGCCGGAGCTTGCCCAGAAACGCCTGGAAGAGGAGGCAGCGGCGGAGTCCTCGGAGTAGAGACCGCTGCTGTCGCAACCACCGTGGCGACTGCGGCGCGCGGGCGAGAAGAGCCGCGCACGCTGCCGCAGCTTGCACCTGGCTTCAAGCAATCTTTGGCTTACCTGTTCTTGTATTACACGTAACGGCGGGCGTACGTGCGCCCGCCACCGCAAGAGGAGGATTTCATGCGTACCATTACCGAGTCCGAGTCCACCCCGAGGGTCGACGGCTTCCACATGCCTGCGGAGTTCGAGCCGCAGGACCGCGTCTGGATGGGTTGGCCGCACCGCACCGACACCTGGGCGTTTGGCGCCAAGCCCGCCCAGAGGCAGTACGCGGCCATCGCCCGCGCCATTGCCGA
>CACWMM010000026.1:0-47079 GCA_902761955.1 uncultured Olsenella sp.
TTGGTTTGCTTGGTCGCTTCCAATCGTACCGAGACGGGGCCATGCCTCTTTATGCGGCTATCCGGTTTTCAAAAGTGCGAAAGAAACTGTACGTCATCGGGACGGGACCCATATGTGTGGTTAAATCTCTTTTCTGTCCCAACTGTGTCCCTAATCGCTGTAATAGCCGCTTTTCCTGCACTTCGATTTTGAATAATGCCTGTTGGAACGGTATATGTGTGCTTCAAGAAAGGTAGTAGCGAAGTGGGCCGGTGAGCCGGGTTCTGTCGTGGACGATCATTTATCTACTGACGCCGTTACCGACGCCCTCTAGCTCGCAACCCGAGCGCAGTGCGGGCCACACCATGGCGCTCCTATTTGCGATTGCTCCGGAGGGGGCTTGCCAAGCCGCCGTATCGCTACGACGCTGGTAGTCTCTTACACTACCGTTTCAGCTTTTCTCTCACTCGCTTGCGCGAGCAGCGGGAGTCTTCTTTTCTGCGGCGCTTTCCGTCGGGTCACCCCGCCAGGCCGTTAACCTGCCTCCTGCCCTGTGGAGCCCGGACTTTCCTCATGACGCTTGCGCGCCCCGCGATCGTCTGGCCCACTTCGCTCACGCGATTGTACCAGACGGCCATGATGTGGGAGCAAATCGGTACAATGTTTGCGAATAAGACATGATTGGCACGAGAGCGCCTGTTGCCGTGTGCGGCGTGGGGCGATTGATGGGGTGCGGATGGGTTTGTTGCAGAGGGTGCTGGGACCACGCGCCGAGGTTCCGGCGGATCTGGAGGTGAACGCGGCCCCCGGGCAGGTGCTTGCGCCGGTGGGCGGCAAGGCGGTGCCGCTTTCGGAGGTGCCGGACCCCGTGTTCGCCACCGGAGGCCTTGGGGCGGGCATAGCGATCGAGCCTGACGGAGGCACGGTCTTCTCGCCCGCGGACGGCGTTGTGACGGTGACCGCGGGAACGCGTCACGCCATAGGCGTCACGGACGAGAAGGGCGCGGACGTCCTGGTCCACATTGGCGTGGACACGGTGTCGCTGAGGGGCAGCGGCTTTGCGTACTTCGTGCGCAAGGGGGACCGCGTGCGTGCCGGCCAGGCGCTCATGTCGTTTGACCCGGAGCTGATACGCAAGAGCGGGCTTGACTCCCACGTGGTGGTCGTCGTCACGAACACGGAGGACCTCGCCGCGGTGACGCCGGTTGTGCCTGGCATGATCGATGCGGGGGACCTTGCGATTGCTATCGAATACTAGGAGCGCCTCATGCAGCAAAGCTATCAGACTATGGCAGTGGGCCCGGAGGCCACGGGCGAGTTCGAGGATCGCAGGAGTCGCTTCATCGCGCAGCTCACGCACGTGGAGAGCGAGGCGGAGGCGGAGCGCTTCATCCAGGAGGTGCGGGCTCGGCACCATGACGCCAGGCACAACGTACCGGCGTGGATTCTGGCGGACGGGCGCGAGCGGTGCTCGGACGACGGCGAGCCGCAGCGCACGTCCGGCATGCCGACGCTGGAGGTGCTTCGCGGCGCTGGCCTGGAGAACGTGTGCTGCGTGACCACGCGCTACTTTGGCGGGACGCTTCTGGGGCCGGGCGGCCTGGTACGGGCGTACACCGCCGCGGCGCAGAACGCGGTTGCGGCCGCGCGCGAGGCGGGGCAGATCGTGACGATGACCATGGTCACGAAGGTGACGTGCGTCATCCCGTATTCCGCGTACGGCCGGGTGGAGCGGCTCGTGGCTGACTGCCGGGGAAAGGTGCACGACACGGTGTTTGCGGAGGACGTGCAGATGAACTGCGTGTTCGTGACGGGCGACGAGGTTGCGTTCGCGTCCGCGATGCTGGAGCTCGCGAACGGCGAGGACCTGTGCCGCGTGGGAGAGCCCACGTTTGCGGAGTTCTAGCGGCCGTGCCGGTGGAGCGCGGGTGCTAGAAGGTGCGGTCGCCCCGGGGACGGGTCGGTCGCGCGGCTAGAACGTGAGCCCGCGCGCCAGAAGGTCCCGCTCGAGCGCGCCCACGTCCGTGAAGAGGTGGCCGTGCATGCCGGCCGCACGCGCGCCGCGCACGTTGTCCGCGTTGTCGTCCACGAAGAGGCAGCGCGCGGGATCGAGCCCGTACTCGCCCGCAAGCATGTGGTAGATGCGCGGGTCCGGCTTCATGAGGCGCACGAACGAGGACACGAGCCAGCCGTCCATGTGCGAGAACGCGGGGATCGAGTCCTTGAACGCCATGAAGCTCGTCCCGGCGTTCGAGAGCAGGTAGCAGCCGTAGCCGGCATCGTGCAGGCGCGCCACCAGCTCGTTTGTGCCCGGGACGACGGTGCGGTGGCGCCACCAGCCGTGCAGGCACTCGTGCAGCGCGCCGTGCAGGCGCTCCGGCAGGAGCTCGCGCGACACGCGCTCCATCGTGTCCTCGTCGATCGCGCCGGCATCCAGAAGCGCCCAGGACGGATGCGAGAAGAGCGCGGCGTCAAGGGCCCGCGCGTCGTCTTCGCACGAGGTGAACTCCCGGGTGAACTCGATGCCGCTAAAGCGCATGAGCACGCCGCCCATATCGAATATCACGTTTTGGATGGCGGCCTCGGCCGAGAAAGGCGCGTCCTTCTCGCCCGTGGCGTTGCCAACGCTTGAGCCTGCCATGATGCCTCCTTGTGGGAGCGGCCGCCTCAAGGGACGGCCGCGCTAACAAATGCCTTTGGGTGCCTGTGGGATCGGCGCCTTGTGCGTGCGGGACGCTAGTCCCTCGTGCCGAGGGCGTGGCAGATGTTGCTCCACGGGGCGACGTCCTCCACGGGCGCCTCGTCCCACAGCTTCAGGACGTCTGCGGGCACGAACTCGCGGCGCACGTCGACCTCGCCGCCGTACAGGCGGAACCAGTCGGCGCTCATGACCAGGTAGCCGTCCTTGCCCTGGTCCTTGCCCCAGCTGTTCTCGATGCGCCACGCCTTGGGCTGGCCGTCGGCGTCCAGCTCGACGCCCTGGAAGCACATGGCGTGGGTGAGGCTGGTCTCGCGCGCGTCGATCATGTCGGCGCGGGTCATGGAGAGGTCGACGCCAAACAGGCCGTTCAGGTCCTCGCCGTCGAGCGACAGCACGTACTTGAAGTCCTCGATGTTGCGCGGGAACTCCTGCATGACGTCGCACGCCATGGCGCACGGGACGCCGGCCCTCAGGCTCGCGATGGCCGCCTGCTCAAGCGCCTGCGGCTCCACGTTCAGCACGCGGATGGGCGTGCCGCCCTGGACGGAGTCCGTGAGCGTGAGGTGGTACGCGTGGCCGTACGGGCGCGACTCGCCGGGCATGGAGACGAGGGCGACGTAGTCGTCGGGGTCGGCGGGCACGTAGCGCTCGGCGAACTCGAGCGGCGTGATGCCGAGGTCGCGGATGACCTGCGAGGCGCGGGACTCGTCCTTCTCGCCCTGGGCGTCGCCGTCGGCACCGTCCGTCGCGGGCTTCGGCGCGGGCTCGATGGGGGAGAGCTTTGCCGCGTCCGCCTTGCAGTTCTTGCCGACCTTCATCACGAAGTCGAACGTGACGGGCGGCTCGCCCAGGCACGTCGCGAGCAGCTGGTGCACGTCGGCCAGCATGTCCTGCTTTGCGGCGCGTAGCTCTGCTTCTGGGGCCCCGTCCTTGTGCATGCGGCGCAGCGTGAACGCGTCCTTGCGCACCAGGCGCTCGAGCTGGGCGTTCATCTGGCTGGAGTTCTTGGTGCACGCGGTCTCGGGCATGGCGTACTTCGGGACGATGCCCCACTTGCGCACGACGTTCATCGCGAACGAGTAGTAGCCGCCGTCTCCCATGCCAAAGTCGAGCACGTGGCAGACCTCGCGGGAGTCTTCCGGCAGGTCCGCGGTCTGGATGACGTACTCGAGCGCGGAGTTCGCCTTCTCGAGCTTGTCGTAGAACATGCCAAACGCCTGGCTGAACTCGATCGTGTCCACGTCGAGGAAGGTCATGGTGTCGTGGCGCAGCGCGTTCATGGCGCTGAAGAACCAGCAGCGGCCGCTCTGGCGCTGGTTCGTGACCTCGGCGGTCTTGGGGACGGTCACGCCAAACGTGTCGCTGTACGTGCGCATCTTTGTGGTGTCGCGTGCGGCGGCCATCACGTTCGCGGACGTGACGGCGTTCCTGGCGACGCGGTTTGCGCGATCCGCGCCAAACGCGGCGTTGCGCTCCTGCGCCCATGTGGTGTCGACGCTGAGTGAATCCTTGCTCATGTGTCTCCTCACATAGATAGAGAGTTGGTTTTGACCATACGAGAATAGCACCATGCCGCCCGAACGCGTTCCGTGGCGCCGCCATGTCGCTATACTGGCATGTAGATGCCCCAGCACAGCCGCAGAGAGGTCCGCCATGTCCCGACGCTTCGAAGACGTTGCCTATGAGCTTCCGGAGTTTGGCCGCAAGGTGATCCGGGCGCTTGAGGACGCTGGGTTCGAGGCATGGGCCGTGGGCGGTTGGGTGCGCGACGCCCTGCTGGACGCCCCCTCGCACGACGTGGACGTCACGACGTCGGCGCACTGGTGGGATGTCGAGAAGATCCTGACGTCGTGCGGGTACGCGGTCCATAGGACGGGGGTCGCCCACGGCACGATAACCGCCGTGGTCGAGGGCGAGCCCGTGGAGGTGACCACGTACCGCGTGGAGGGCGACTACACGGACCACCGCCACCCGGACGAGGTGCGCTTTGTGGACGACATCCGCCTTGACCTGGCGCGCAGGGACTTTACCGTGAACGCCATCGCCTACCACCCCAAGCGCGGGATCCTGGACCCGTTCGACGGCCGCGGCGACCTGGGACGCGGCCTCATTCGCGCCGTGGGCGACCCGCGCCGCCGCTTCGAGGAGGACGCGCTGCGCGTGCTGAGGGCGGTGCGCTTCGCGTGCCGCCTGGGCTTCGACATAGAGCCCCAGACGCAGCGGGCGCTTCTTGAGTGCGCGGACGGCCTGGAGGACATCGCGAGCGAGCGCATAGGGCAGGAGCTGGACGGCATCGTGCGCACGGGACGCATGGGATGGGCCCTCATGAACGAGGCGGAGGTCCTGGGCGAGGCCATACCGGAGCTCGCGGCCATGGCCGGCTTCGACCAGCACAGCCCGTACCACGCCTACGACGTGCTCGAGCACACGGCGCGCGTCTGCATGGCGGTCGAGGAGTTCACCGGGGGCATGGCCTCGCCCGCGCTCAGGTGGGCGGCTCTTCTCCACGACGTGGCGAAGCCCGTGACCTTCACCCAGGACGACGCCGGCCAGGGACACTTCTTCGGCCATCCCAAGGTGGGCGCCCCCATGTGCGAGAAGATCATGCGTCGGCTGGCGCTTCCCGGCGAGCTCGTCGTGCCCACGCGCACGCTCGTGCGGCTGCACGACCACTACGTGAAGCCCACGCGCCGCTCCGTCCGCCGCACGCTGCTGAAGTTCGAGAACGCGTGCCCGGGCCGCGCGGAGGCGCTCACGTTCGCGCTGCTCGACCTCAAGCGCGCGGACGCGGTGTCCAAGGTGGACCGCGTGGCGGGCTACGCCGTGGAGCTCGACAAGATATCCGCGGTGCTCAGGCGCGTGATCGCGGACGAAGAGGCGTTCCGCATGACGGACCTCGCCGTGAGTGGGCGCGACGTGATGGAGGCCACGGGCATCAGGCCGGGCCCCGGCGTCGGCATGATCTTGCGCGAGCTGCTGCTGTGCGTGGTGAACGGCGAGCTTCCGAACGACCGCGACGCGCTGCTGCGCAGCCTCCGGGTGTAAGGGCGTACGTCGAACGTGGACCGAACGATAAGAGTAGAAATTGTGGAGCGCCATGCATTTGAAAGTTTCGCTTGCGGAAGGGGCCGAAGGCGCGTATATTACTTTTTCGCGCTGAGGCGCACAGAGAAACCGATTGGGATGTCGTCTAACGGTAGGACAACGGATTCTGGTTCCGTCAGTGTAGGTTCGATTCCTGCCATCCCAGCCATTCTCGCTTCTGGCCCGTTCGTCTAGCGGTTTAGGACGCCGCCCTCTCAAGGCGGAGATCACCAGTTCGAATCTGGTACGGGCTACCAAGTACTCCACGGGCTGCAAGGTCCGTGTGCACGGCCCCGTCGTCTAGCGGTTTAGGACGCCGCCCTCTCAAGGCGGAGATCACCAGTTCGAATCTGGTCGGGGCTACCAAGGACTTTCGCAGGCCGGGCAGCTAGCTCGGCCTGCTTTGTTTTAAGGCGACGGCGCCGTGCCAGAGCGCGGATGCCGCGCCGCCAACGTGGTGTCTGGATGTGCGCGGCGGGCCGTGTCTTTGCAGCTTCCTTTCTGGGTATCATCAAAAGGACTCTGGTTAGGGGCGTGAGGCCGCTCTGTCTCGCGACGCGTCGACGGACCTTGGAGGGCCATGGCGGAAGAGAAGAACACCAACCGTGCGAAGCCGAAGGTTCCGCTCAAGGTGTCGGCACCGCACGTCTCGGGCGGCGCTGCCGGTGCGGCGTCCGATAACGAGGACAACAAGAACAGCGCCCGCAAAGGCGCGCTCTTCCTGGTGGCCGTCGTCGGCGTGTACGTGCTCTACCTCGTGTTCTCGGGGCAGATGGGCCAGTTTTTGGACGCGCTCGGCTCCGTGGACGGCTCATGGGTCCTGAAGGCGTGCCTGTGCTTCGTCATGTACTACGTGTTCGGCGTGCTCGCGTACGGCATCGCGGTCTACCTTGATCACGACTCGCCGCTCGGCGTGCGCGACCTCATGAGCGTCGAGGCCTCGGGCGTGTTCTTCGGCAACCTCACCCCCATGATGGCGGGCTCCGTTCCCTCGCAGATATATCGCATGACCCGCTCCGGGCTCGACGTGGGCGAGGCCAGCGCCACGCAGTTCACGCGCTTCATCGCGTTCCAGTTTGGCGTCGTGCTGTTTGCCGCGATCATGCTCGTGGCGAAGGCGGAGTACTTCTTCCAGACGTACGGCGACCTCTTCTTCCTCAACATCGTGGTGTTCACGGTTCACTTCCTCGAGCTTGCGGGCATATTCGTCATCTGCCTGTGCCCCCGCTTCGTCATGCGCGTGGGCAACTGGGCCATCCGCATCGCGACGCGGCACAACTGGCTGAAGGACCCCAAGCACTGGGACGACATGGTGAACGTGCAGGTCATGGAGTTCGCGAACGCGTTCAAGAACGCCGCCAGCGACCTACCGTCCATGGCGCTCACCCTCCTGGTCACCATGGCGCAGCTGGGCAGCCTCTACATGATTCCCTGGTTCGTGCTCAGGGCGTTTGGCATCCAGGCGGACTTCCTCGAGTGCCTGGCCGCCGGCTCAATGGTGCAGATGGTGTCCTCCGCCGTGCCCCTGCCGGGCGGCACCGGCGGCGCCGAGGGCGGCTTCCTCATGTTCTACGGCCACATGTTCGGGCGCTCGGCCAGCGCCGGCTTCCTCATCTGGCGCATCGTCACGTTCTTCGGGCCCACCCTCCTGGCGGCTCCGCTTCTGGGCCTGCGCTCCAACGGAGGCCCCAGCATCTACGCGCGCGTGCAGAAGGCAAAGGCGCGGCTGCACGCCAAGGGGTCGCGCTCTTCTCGCGCAAAGGGCGCTGCGACCATCTCTGGCTCCATGCTGAGGCAGAAGGCGAAGGGCGTCCCTACCGCTGGCACCGCTGGCAAGGCCGCGGCAAGTCAGGGTCCCGTCGCCGTTCCCGGCGGCATCCGCGTGCCCATGAGGAAGAAGCCTCGGCAGGCACCCAACGCGAACGTGGCTTCCGCGCGGGGCGAGAAGGACTCCCCGGCAAAGTAGCGACCATGCCGCGCCGGCGTGCCCGTGCGGCTGTGGGCGTCCTGTGCGCGGCACATGGGTTAATTGCGCCGTTGGGAAACGCGGCGTGGCGGCGCCGCACCGTCTGGAATAATTGATACCGTTATTGAGAGCGCGAGCGGGCCGTCGCCGGGTGCGACGTACTGCGTGCGAGATTGGCGCCGGCCGCGGCCCGCGCCAACACAAGAGACCGGAGTGCATGCATGGCGGCAAGGGAAGAGATTATCGAGAAGATCGGCCTGCTCAACCACATGGTTGGCGTGGCGCGTCGCATCCGCAGGGACGAGGAGGCCGCGGCAGACCCCAACGTGGCGCGCGTCGTCGCGCTGCTGCGTCTGAAGGACGGCATCCCCACGCAGGAGATGGCCACCGTGCTGGGCATCGACGGCGCGGCCATGGGCGCGACGCTCGAGGCGATGGGCGAGGCCGGCCTCGTCGAGGTGAGGGTGGCGGATGACGGCTCGAAGTCCGTCGCGCTGACCGAGAAGGGCCGCGAGGACGCGCCTGCGAAGGCCGAGCTTTCCGACGTGGCGCTGGACGGCTTCACGGACGAGGAGGCTGACGCGCTCCTGGGCTACCTCGGCCGCATCGAGGCTTCGCTCACCGGCGAGCTGGGCGCGGACTGGAAGGAGCGCGAGGAGGCTCGCAAGGCCGCGAAGCGGCACGAGGGCAGGCCTTCCGACCGCGACGCCCAGGGAGGCCGCGGAGGGTTCCGCGGCGGGCGTGACGACCGCCGGGGCGGAGACCACGACGGCCGAGGCGGATACCGCGGTGGGCGAGAAGACCGCAGGCCTTCCGACCGCGGGGGCTACCGTGGGTCCCGCGACGACCGCGGCGGATATCGCGGCGGGCGAGACGACAGGCGCGCGGACCGTGGCGGCTACCGTGGCGGTCGCGACGACCGCCGTGGCGGGGAGCGTGGCGGCTACCGCGGTCGCGACGACCGCGGCGGGCGCGGTGGCAGCCGCCGCGAGGACTAGCGCGCGGCAACGGTCCTGACGACCGCACCGCATATGGCACGAGCGAGGCGTCGTCCCAGCCTGGGGCGGCGCCTCTTTGCGTGCGGGCGCGGGCCGGGAGGGCGCGTTCTTCTCGCCCAATGCGCCCAAGGCGCCCGAGGCGCCCGCGGCCGACCCGCGGGCGTTTCCGTTGGCTTACCGTCGCGAAACATGGCGGCCGTACGCTGATGCAAGCGAAGGAGGGTGCCATGAGGAGCTTTGGCCTGAGGGACGTGCTGGGACCGATCATGGTGGGGCCGTCGTCGTCTCACACCGCGGGGGCGCTGCGCATTGCGCAGATGGCGCGCCAGCTTCTGGACGCGCCGCCCGTGGAGGTGGAGTTCACGTTGTACGGCTCGTTTGCGCGGACGTACCGCGGGCATGGCACGGACCGCGCGCTTGTGGCGGGCATGCTGGGCATGCACACGGACGACCTGCGGATTCGCGACTCTCTGCAGATCGCGCGCGAGCGCGGGCTTCGCTTTGGCATCACCGCGGACCCCAAGGCGAAGGTGGCGCACCCAAACACCGTGGACGTGCGCGTGCGCGACGCAAACGGCGACGAGATCGTGGCGCGCGGGGAGTCCGTGGGTGGCGGCGCGGCGCGGCTGACCATGATCGACGGTCACGGCGTGCAGATAACGGGGGAGTACAACGCCCTCATCCTGTACGAGCGCGACGCGCCGGGCGTGCTGGGACACATCGCGAGCACGCTGGGCGCCGGCGGGGTGAACATTGGCTCCGTGTGGATGTACCGCTCGCGGCGCGGCGGCGAGGCGTTCAACGTGCTCGAGGTGGACGGCCCCGTGCCGCCGGCCGTGCGGCAGGCGATACTTGCGAGCCCGGACGTGCTGCGCATGCGCTTTGTGCCGGCGGACGGCCTGAGCAACCCGCGCGGGCAGGAGGGCCTGGGCGCGCCAGCCATGGACGCGGACGAGGCGGAGCGCGCGCTTCCCGCCGTGGACTTCGAGGACGCAGCAGGGCTGCTTGCGTACGCGGACGAGAAGGGCCTGACGCTTGGGCAGGCGTTCATGCGGCGCGAGGAGGTGTGCGAGGCGATGCACGGCCGCCCGCTTGCGGCGGCGGAGCGCTACCTGGACGACGCGCTGCGCGTGATGCGGGAGTCCGCGTACGGCCCGCTCGAGGGCGACGTGCGCACGATGGGCGGGCTCATTGGCGGCGAGTCGCGCGCGCTGGCGCGGCTGGCGGGCCGTGGCGGCGCGCTCGCAGGCGGCGTGGACGCGCGTGCCGCGCTGCTCGCGATGGCCGTGCTCGAGACGAACGCGTCCATGGGGCGCATCGTTGCCGCGCCGACGGCGGGTTCCGCAGGCGTGGTGCCTGGCGTGGTGCTGGCCTTGGACGAGGCCGAGAAGTACGAAGGCGCGCGGCTGCGTGACGCCCTTGCGTGCGCCGCGGCCGTCGGCTTCGTGGTGAGCCGCAACGCGACCGTCGCGGGCGCGGAGGGCGGCTGCCAGGCAGAGGTGGGCACGGCGAGCGCCATGGCCGCCGCAGCGGCGACGCAGCTTCTGGGCGGGGACGCGCGCTCGTGCCTTGCGGCGGCGTCCATCGCGATGGGAAACCTCCTGGGCATGGTGTGCGACCCCATAGGCGGTCTCGTGGAGGACCCGTGCCAGAAGCGCAACGCCGCTGCGGCGGAAAACGCGCTTGCGGCCGCGCGCATGGCGCTGGCCGGCGTGCGGCCGTCAGCCCCGTTTGACGAGGTGGTGGAGGCCATGCGCCGCGTGGGTGCCGCGCTTCCGGCAGAGCTTCGCGAGACGGCGCTCGGCGGGCTCGCGGCCTGTCCCAGCTGCCGCGGGTGCGCCGGCCGCTAGCTACGCCTGCGTCGGCAGGCCGGCGTTTTCCAGGATGAACTCCGCAAAGCGGCGCGACGCCACGGGCAGCGTCTCCCACGACGCCCACGCGAGCGCGATGTTGCGCACGGGGCGCTCGCGGATGGGGCGCACCTCCACGCCGGTTGCGTAGCCCTCGAGCATCGTGCTGTACAGGATCGACACGCCAAGCCCCTCGCGCACCATCGCGAGGATGGAGTAGTCGTCCGTCACCTCGTAGCGTATGCGCGGCCGGACCCCGGCGCGCTCGAACGCCGTGAGCGCCACGCTCGTCTGGCCCTCGTCCAGCAGGATGAGCGGCTCGCGCGCCAGCTGCTCAAGCCCCACCTCGCGCGACGCGGCAAGCGGGTGGCCCTCCGGCAGCACGGCGAGCATCGTGTCCGTCGCGACGGTGCGGCACGGCAGGCCGGATCCGTCGCCGTTTATGAAGCCAAGGTCCACGCGGTCCTCGCCGACCCACTGCGCGATGCTCGTGTACTCGCCCTGGCGCAGCACGAAGCGCACGTCCGGGTGCAGCTCCTCGAAGCGGTGCATAAGCGACGGCAGTATGCGGCGGCTCACGCTCGAGAACGTGCCCACGCGGATCGTGGCGCCCAAAAGCCCCGCCACCTCCTGGCGGCGACGCTCAAGGTCGTCCTCCGCGTGCGCCACCGCGCGGATTGCCGGCATGAACGTGCGCCCGTCGCCGGTGAGGCTCACGGAGCCGCGGCCGCGCTCAAGCAGGCTCGCCCCCAGCTCCGCCTCCAGCGCGCGCACGGTCTGGCTCACGGCGCTCTGCGTGTAGCCCAGCTCGCGCGCCGCCTTCGTGAAGCTGCCGGCGTCGACGACGCAGCAGAACACCTTGTAGCGAGAAACCCTCATGACGTACCCTCCCAACCATCAACATAAGCAACGCTAATACAACAATAAAATACATTCGTTTCACTTATCTCTACGACGATGTTATTACATAAGCACAGCAAAACATGGGAGTGGGGAGCAATCGTGGCAACAGCGGTTATTGGAACACAGACGGCGGACATGCACACGCCGGAGCTTGCGGGCGAGCTTGCGTACCCCCGCGCCGCGCGCCTGGGCGAGAAGAGCCTCGGCCTGTTTCGCGAGGGCCTCGCAGAGGGCGTGCCCATCGCGCTCGGCTACTTCGCGGTGTCGTTCTCGCTTGGCATCGCCGCGAAGATGAGCGGCCTCACGCTGTCCCAGGGCGTCGTCACGAGCTTTCTGTGCAACGCGTCCGCCGGCGAGTACGCCGGCTTCACCATGGTCGCGGCAAAAGCCAGCTACCTTGAGCTCGCGATCATGATGCTCATCGCCAACGCTCGCTATCTGCTCATGGGCTGCGTGCTTTCGCAGCGCTTCAGCCCGGACACCCCACTGTGGATGCGCGCGCTCATCGCGTTCGACAACACGGACGAGATCTTCGCCGTCAACGTGGCGCACGCAGGCGACGTCAGGCCCGCCCGCGCGCTCGGCCTCATGGCGCTGCCGCTCGTGGGTTGGGCCGGCGGCACGGCCGTGGGCATGCTCGTGGGCGGCGTCCTGCCCAAGCTCGTGGTGCAGGCGCTCTCCGTGTCGCTGTTTGGCATGTTCCTCGCGGTCATCATCCCGCCGGCGCGCCAGAACCGCGTGGTCGCGGGCGTGGTCGCCGTGAGCTTCGCGGCGAGCCTCGCCGCCTCCGTCGCCCCGCTCTTCTCGGCCGTGGGCGAGGGCGTGCGCACCATCGTGCTCACGCTGGCCATCTCTGCCGCGGCGGCCGTGCTGTTCCCGCGCCCGGAAGAGGATGCGGACGCGGAAGCGAAGGAGGCGTAGCATGGGCTCTATGGGCTGGGGTTACGTCGCCGTGATGGCGGGCGTCACGTTTGCGACGCGCGCGCTTCCCGCCACGCTCATCAGGCGCAAGGTCACAAACCGCTTCCTGCGCTCGTTTTTGTACTACGTGCCGTACGTCACGCTCGCGGTCATGACGTTCCCGGCTATCCTGGGCGCCACGGGCGTGCCCGCGGCCGGCGCCATCGCCCTTCTCGTGGGCATCGCGCTCGCGTGGCGGGGCGCCGGGCTGTTTGAGGTCTCCGGCGCGTGCTGCGCCTCCGTGCTCGCGGTGACGCTTTTGGCCCAGGCGCTGTAGAACCGCCCGCGCCCGAGCGAGAAGCGCCGCCCCCGCCCCCGCGCCCGCGCCTGGGCCGTGGAGCCGATTGTTTCCATCGTGGTGGTGTTTGGCGTGCCGCGTCGCCCCCCTTTCCTGAAGCCGTACAATTTATGCAATAGTTTTTGCAGAGGTACGCGCGTTTGTGGGAAGGAAGGTACGGATGAGGCTCTCGAAGAGGCTGGACCTGTTTGGGAACGAGGTGTTCGCGGCGCTCAACCTGCGCCGCCGCGAGCTCGAGGCCAAGGGGCGCGAGGTGTTTGACCTTTCCGTCGGCACGCCGGACTTCGCGCCGGACCAGCGCCTGATAGACGCCATGGTCAAGAGTGCCGCAAACCCCGAGAACTGGAAGTACTCCCTGCACGACCGCGACGAGCTCGACCAGGCTGTGTGCGACTACTACCGCCGCCGCTACGGGGTGGGCAACATCACGCCCGACATGGTCATGAGCTGCCACGGCACGCAGGAGGGCATGGGCTTCGTGTGCCAGGCCCTCGTGGACCCGGGCGACACCGTGCTGGTGCCAGACCCGTGCTACCCGCTCTTCCGCACGGCGAGCCTGCTTGCGGGCGCAAAGCTCGCGTTCTACCCGCTTTCGGCGGAGCACGACTTCCTGCCGTACGTCGCGGGCATCCCCGACGACGTCGCGGACGCGGCGCGCTACATGGTGGTGTCGCTGCCCGCGAACCCCGTGGGCTCCGTGGGCACGCCCGAGGTCTACCGCCAGATCATCGAGTTCGCGAAGGCGCACGACATCGTGATCATCCACGACAACGCCTACAGCGACATCGTGTTCGACTCCAAGGAGCCCGGCGGCTCGTTCCTGGCGTACGAGGGCGCGCAGGACGTGGGCGTGGAGTTCCTCTCGCTCTCCAAGTCCTTCGACGTCACCGGCGTCAGGCTCAGCTTCCTCGTTGGCCGCCCGGACATAGTCGCCGCCGCGAAGAAGCTCCACGGACAGCTGGACTACGGCATGTTCTTCCCGGAGCAGGACGTCGCCATCGCGGCGCTCACGGGCCCGCTCGACGGCGTGGAGCGCCAGCGCATGGCCTACCAGGAGCGTCGCGACGCCCTGCGCGATGCGCTCGAGCAGATCGGCTGGGAGCGCCCGAACGCCCACGGCTCCATGTTCGTGTGGGCGCGCATCCCCGGCGGGCGCATGGACTCCGTCGACTTCGTGCTCGAGCTCATGGAGAAGTCCGGTGTCATTGTGACGCCGGGCGCGAGCTTTGGCCCCGCTGGCGAGGGCTTCGTGCGCATGGCGCTCGTCATGCCGCACGAGCGCCTTCGCGAGGCGGTCGAGAAGATCCACGAGGCCGGCTTCTAGGGGGTGCGGGACGCATGGGTCTGCCGTCGGCGGCACTTGTGGGGGCTTGATGGCGTTGGCGCAAATTGTATCGGGAAGCAAACATTCCCACCTCTGCCATGCGGCAAGAGTGCTAGTATGAATCCCGCACGAAACCACGTCGGAGTGGCGGAATTGGCAGACGCGCTAGCTTGAGGTGCTAGTGACTGACTAAAAGGTCGTGCGGGTTCAAGTCCCGCCTCCGACACCACGTGACTGCGCGGGGCACCATCAATGCAAGCCGGGACGACGAGGATGGGGGGCACTGTGATGGTTGCGACGTTGAGGGACTGCATGTACGGGCAGGCGGTCGGCGACGCCCTGGGCGTCCCGTTCGAGTTCATGGCGCGCGACACGTTTCGCTGCACGGGCATGACGGGCTTCGGCTCGCACGACCAGCCCGCCGGCACCTGGAGCGACGACACGTCCATGGCGCTTGCGACCTGCGACAGCATCAGGGAGCGCGGCTGCATCGACCCTAAGGACATGCGCCGACGCTTCGAGTCCTGGTATCGCGACGGCGCGTACACGGTTGACGGCCTGTTTGACATCGGAGGAACGACGGAGCGGGCCCTCCGGGACGGCAGCGGGTGCGCCGGGGAGTTCGATAACGGCAACGGCTCGCTCATGAGGATCCTCCCGCTCGCCTTCACGAGCGCGACGGACGACGAGGTCCGCGTGGTCTCGGCGATCACGCACGCGCATAGGACGTCGACGGAGGCCTGCGTAGACATGGTGCGAAGGGCGCGGACGCTTGCGGGCGGGTCGCCCGTGGCCAAGGTTGCGGGCGCGTATGCGGGCATCCCGCGCGAGGACGTCCGCTCGGGCGGCTACGTCCTGGACACCGCGCGGGCGGCGCTCTGGTGCCTTGCGAACACCTCGAGCTTTGGGGAGTGCGTTCTTGCGGCGGTGAACCTGGGGGGCGACACGGACACCACAGCCGCCGTCGCGGGCGGCCTCGCGGGCATCGTCTACGGCGTGGACGGCATCCCCCGCGCGTGGCTCGACGGCCTGCGTGGCACAGACGTGATCGAGAGGTGCCTGTTCCAGGCGCTAGAATAGGCGAGAAGAACACCTACGAACACGCAACGGAGGATTGCCATGGCAGAAACGTTCGACGATGAGGCCAGGCGGCGTTACATAGATCGCGCGCTCGAGCTTCACCACTCCGGCTACAACTGCGCCCAGAGCGTGGTCTGCGCCCTGAGCGACCTGACCGACCTGGACGAGGACACGCTGTTTCGCGTTGCGGAGGGCTTCGGCGGCGGCATGGGCGGATTCACGGAGACGTGCGGCGCACTCTCTGGCGCCGTTGCCATCCTCGGCCTGCGCACGAGCGGCGGCACGGCGAACCCAAAGACGAAGGCGCGCACGTACGCGAGGACGAGGCCCGTCGTGGCGGCGTTTAGGGAGAAGAACGGCACCACGCGCTGCCCAGAGCTCAAGGGCATGACGGGAGGACCCGTCCTGCGACCGTGCGACGGCTGCATCGAGGATGCCTGCAACCTGCTGCTGGACGCCGTGGAGGCGGAGTAGGCGCGGCGGGCGTGACATCGTACAGGCGGGCTTACTTGCCGGTTGCCTTTCCGCATCCCGTGCGGCATGCGCTGCACGCGGATGGGGCGGCGGCAAGGCCGCCGAGCGCCGTCTCGCGCAGCGCGGACGGAAGCGAGTCCCCGACGGACTTCATAGCCGCGACGACCTCGTCAAACGGCAGAGGGTCGAGTACGCCCGAGACGGCGAGCTGTGCCGCGCTCACGGCGTCGACGACGCCTATGACGTTCCTGTCCTGGCACGGGTACTCCACGAGTCCGCGCACGGGGTCGCACACGAGCCCCAGCAGGTTCGCTATGGCGCCGTTCCCACCTCCGCCTGGCAACCGCCCTCGGCGCCCGCGACGGAGGCGTTCCTGGCCACGATCGCCCCAATGGCGCACGCGTTCCACAGGGCACGGGCCACCTGTTTGTCGCTGGCGCCCAGCGACTCCGCCACGGCGAGCACGGCGCCGGGGATGACGCCGGCAGACCCGGCGGTGGGCGCGGCGACGATCACGCCCATGGTCGCGGAGCGCTCCAGCACGGTCATGGCGTAGGCGCAGGCCTTCGTGAGCGTCTCTCCCATGAGAGCTGCGGCAAGCCTCGGCGCGGCGTCGTGCACGGCCTTCGCCTGTCCGCCGAGCAGCCCGCCGAGCGATGGCAGCGGGTTCTCGATCGGCGCCGTCGTCTCTTCTCGCATGACCTGGAGCACGTGTGCCATGAGCGCGTCCGCGTCCTGGGTGGGGAAGAGCTCCAGCTGCCTGCGGCGCATGACCTCGCCGATGGTGGCGCCCTCGCGCTCCGCGAGCGAGAGGAGCTGCGCGCCGGTGTCGAAGCCGAGGGAAAGCGTCGCGTCCGGCGACACCTGCGCGGCGCCGGGCACGTTCACGAGGTTTGCGAGCGTGATGTTGGGGGCGCGGCGCAGGTACTCAAGGAGTGCCTGGTCAAGGCCGCCGTCCACCTCGAACACGGTGTAGGCGCGGCCCCCTCGGCGCTCGCGGAACGTGCGCATGGTCGCGATGTTCACGCCGCCGGCGGAAAGCCCGCTCGTAAGCGCCGCAAGGACGCCCGGCCTGTCCTGGTGCGCGACGAAGAGCGTGGGGTAGTCGCCCGTGATCTCCACGGCGATGCCGTCGATGGAGCTGATGCGCACGCGGCCGCCGCCGAGGGACTCTCCCGTCACGGACATGCGCGTGCCGTCCGTTCCCTCCATCGAGATGGTCACGGTGTTGGGATGGAGACCCGTGCCCGCGTCTGAAGGCACGAACTCGAAGTCGAGGCCCAGCTCGCGCGCGAGCTCGAACGAGTCGCGCACGCGCACGTCGTCCGGCGCGAGGCCCAAGATTCCGGCCACGAGCGCACGGTCCGTGCCGTGCCCGCGGTACGTCCGCGCGAACGAGTTGTACAGCGTGAACGTGACGCGGGCGAGGGGCGAGGGCCCAAGCGAGCGCGCGACGAGCGCTATCCTGAGCGCGCCCGCGGTGTGCGAGGAGGAGGGTCCCACCATGATGGGGCCGAGGATCTCGAATGCTGACGTCGTCATCATGGCACGGACCTCCGACAGAAGAAGGCCGCCGACGCTTGGCGCCGACGGCCTGACGCGTTTTCCGCGTGCTAGTGTCTCATTATTTCGAGCATGTTACAAGCCCTGCGGCCCCTACTTCGCGAGCGGCAGCGCCTTCTCGAGGCGGGCGAGCGCGACGTCGCGACCCAGCAGCTCCAGCGACTCTCCCAGCGGGGGAGAGACCTGGTTTCCGCACTCCGCGACGCGGACCGCGCCGTAGAACTTGCGCTTGTTCGTGCCAAGGGCGTCCGGCAGCGGCTCGAGCGCGGCGTCGATGGCCGCGGCGTTCCAGCCGTCCGCGTCCAGCGCGCCCAGCGCGTCGCGGGCAGCCTCGAGGTAGCCGCGCGCGCCGTCCTTCGCGAGGTTCTTGCTGACGCTCTTCTCGTCGAACTGGACGTCCTCGCCCCAATAGAGGAAGCGGCTCTTCTCGACCACCTGCGGAGCGAGCGTGGTACGCGGCTTCAGGACGCTGGCGAGAAGGTCGAACCATGCGGGCTTCGCGGCGTATGCGGCATCGGCGTCGTCGCCGTCCTCCAGGCCCGCAAGGAGGAGCTGCGGCACGAGCTGCGTGCGCGCGAACTCGGAGTCCGTCATGGCCTGCAGGTACTGGCAGTTGATCCAGTCGAGCTTCTTGAGGTCGAACGTGGCGGGGTTCTTCGAAACGTGGTCGAGCGAGAAGCTCTTCGCAAGCACGTCGCGCGGCACGATCGTGGTGTCGCCGTCGAGCGCCCAGCCCAGGAGGGCCAGGTAGTTGACGAAGGCGTCGGAGTCGTAGCCGGCGTCGCGGTACTCCTCCACGGACGTGGCGCCGTGGCGCTTGCTGAGCTTCTTGCCGTCCGGGCCCAAGATCATGGAGATGTGCGCGAACGTGGGGGTCGGGGCGCCCAGGGCCTCGTACACCATGATCTGGCGCGGGGTGTTGGACAGGTGGTCGTCGCCGCGGATGACGTGGGTGATGCCCATCATGGAGTCGTCCACCACGGTCGCGAAGTTGTAGGTGGGGGTGCCGTCGGAGCGGAAGATGATGAAGTCGTCCAGCGTGTTCGCCTCGAACGTGACGTCGCCGTGGACGGCGTCGTGCACCACCACGTCGCCGCGGTCCAGCGGCACCTTGATGCGGATGGTGTGCGGCTCGCCGGCGTCCACGCGGCGCTGCGCCTCGGCCGGGTCGATGTCGCGGCACGTGCGCTGGTAGCCCTGGAACGGGTCGTGGCGCTCCTGGGCGGCCTTCTTGTCTGCCGCGAGCTTCTCCGGCGTGCAGAAGCAGTAGTACGCCCTGCCGTCTGCGACGAGACGCTCCGCCGCCTTGCGATAGATGTCAAGGCGCTCCGTCTGCCAGTAGGGGCCAAAGTCGCCGCCCACCTCGGGACCCTCGTCCCAGTCAAGGCCCAGCCACTTCATGGCGCGCAGGATGACCTGCGTGTTCTCCTCCGTGGAGCGGGTGGGGTCCGTGTCGTCGATCCTCAGGATGAACGTGCCGTGGTTGGCGCGGGCGAATGCCCAGTTGTAGATGGCGGTGCGAGCGCCGCCCACGTGCAGCTTGCCGGTGGGCGAGGGCGCAAAGCGCACGCGTACGGGACGTGCTTCGGTGGAACTCACGATTGCGTGACCTTTCGTGTTGGGTGCTCTGTACAGTCCGAACCAGTATAGCCGCTCGCGGCCGCGCCTGCGCGCGGGTGGGCGGGCCTACATCAGCTTCGTGCTCTCGATCTTCTCCTCTATCCAATGGTTCAGGCGGACGACGGGCTTGCGCAGCAGCAGTCCCAGCAGGAGCGACGGCACCAGGAACAGCGCGAGCCTGCCCATGGCGAGCCAGTAGTCGGCGCCGTAGAGGCCCGCGATCGCGCAGCGCATGGCCTTCTCGGCGTGGACGAACGGCAGGAACGGGTAGACGGCCTGGAACGCCTTCGGCAGCATCTGCGGCGGGAACGTGCCGCCGGAGCCCGCGACCTGGATGACCATGAGCAGCACGGCGATGGCCTTGCCCACGTCTCCGAACGCTGCCGTGAGCGAGAAGATGATGTTGATGAACACGAGCGACGCGAACCACCCGCACAGCAGGAACAGCCACGGGTGCAGGCACTGGATGCGGATGAAGAACAGGTCGCCGAGAAGGACGAGCGACGACTGCATGAAGCCGATTATCAGGAAGAACGTCAGCCTGCCGAAGTAGGCGTGGCGAGGCTTGGCGCCCGTCTCGCGCATGGCGGCCTCGGACGGGTTGCACCGCACGAGCGCGCACAGCACGACGCCGCCGACCCAGATGGCGAGCGTGGTGTAGAACGGCGCCATCGCGGAGCCGTTGTTCGCGACGGGGTAGATTGCCACGCGGTCCGTCTGGACGGGGGAGGACACGAACTCCGCGAGGCTCGTGGGGCCGGCGGAAAGGATCGTGCGGATGGTCCGCATGTCGCCGGAGTCGATGGCGGCCTTCACCGTCCCGCGCATCGAGTCGAGCTTGTCCGCCCCGTCGTGCAGCTTCTTGGCCGTGGTGCCGAGGTCGCCCTCGATCTTGGAGAGCCCCCTCAGCGTGCCGGACGTCGTGTCGCTCACGTCCGCCATGGTGGAGGAGAACTTGCCCACGAGCGCGTCCGCATCGCTCGCAGCGCCGTCGATGGTGTCCGCGAGCCTGCCGAGCGATCCCTTGAGGCCGTGCTCGTAGCTAGCCTGGACGCCGGTGATGCTGCCCTTCGCGCGCTCCGCGAGCGCCTCGAGCTCCGCCTTTGACGCGTCCGCGTCGCCCTTGGAGCGGTCGATGTCGTCGACCGTGGATTGGATGCCGTTAGAGAGGTCGTCCAGGTCCTGGATGGCCTTCGTGACGCGGTCGTTCAGCCCGTCGATCGTCAGCTTCAGCTCGCTCACGCGCTGGACCGTGACGGGGTCGCCGTCCTCGCCGAGGCTCTGCTCCCACTGGGTCGCGATGGTGTCCGTCCCGTTCAGCTTGGCCTGGAAGTCGCGCAGGTTCGCGTCGCGGGCGTCCACCTCGGCCTTCACGTCCGCGAGCGCGCCGCGCAGCTTCTGCGTGGAGCCGCCCGCCGTGGCGTACGCGGCGTCGATCGCGCTCTTCACGTCGTCGAACGTGGAGGCGCTCTTCTGGAGCGCGTCGTTTATGGACGTCGTCGCCCCGTCGACCGCGCCGTCGAGCTTGCGCACGCCGGAGGACGTCGTGCGCATGAGGTCGCCCGCGCCATCGCCGCTCTTCGCCGCGGAGGAGAGCATGGCGTCGGAGTTCTGGAGCAGCGACCCCGTGGACGCCACGAGCGCCTGGTAGCTGTCGACGTTCGCGGCGACGCCGCGCAGGTCCTGGGCGCCGTCGCCCAGGATGGAGTCCAGCCTCGTCACGAGGTTCAGGGTCTCCTCGTCCGTCAGCGTGCCGGAAAGGTCGGAAAGCACGCCGGCGAGCACCTCCGTGAGCGACTGGTCGAAGCTCTGGTCGATGGAGTTCTGCACCGCGGTCGAGACCTTGCCGGTCACGATGGTGCCGATGGCGTTCTTCTTCTCGTTTACGGCGTAGATTACCTTCGCGTGGCGCACGCTCTTCGACAGCACGGTCATCATGTCCGAGCTGAAGTCCTTCGGGAACACGATGGCGGCGTAGTACTCGCCGGAGCGAACGCCCTCCAGCGCCTTGTCTTTCGTGGTGACCACGTAGTCGACCTTGTCGGAGCCCTGCAGGTCGCTCATCATGCGCTCGCCGATGTTGATGTTCGCGTGCATGAGCTTCGTCTTGTAGCCCTCGTCCGCGTTCGCGAGCGCCACCTTCAGCTCGCCGGTGTTGCCGTACGGGTCCCACGCGGAGTAGATGTTGAACCATGCGTAGAAGCACGGAATCACGATCATGCCCACGCAGACCACCAGGGCAACGACGTTGTTGATGACGTGACGGAAGTCACGCCTTATGAGCGAGAAGAGCTTGCTCACTTTGCGTCACCACCCTTCTGGTCCCGGGCGTCCGCTTCGGTCGCGCCGCCCTCCGTCGTTGTGTCGTCGCCGTGGCTGATGCGGGTGGTCTTTTCGCCCGCACCCGTGAGGGTCGTGACGTTCAGGATGAGCCGCGTGGGCTCGCCGTCGTCCTTCTCGCCCGCGTCGGGGGCCTTCTGCGCATCCGCGTCCGGCCTTGCCTGCGCGTCTGTCGCGGAGACGTCCTGCGTGCCCGCGACCTGGGCGTTCGCTCCGCCGTGGTGCTCCGCGCGGCGCTGGCCGAACTCCGTCCTGAGCCTGCCGATGCGGCTGCCGATCTTCCTGGAGCGCAGCGTGCGACCGGCCTCGGGGGTGCCGCCCGCGGGGCCGCCTGCGGCCGAGGTGCCCGCGCCCTTCTCGATGAGCATGGTCTCGATGGGGGCGAACGCGAAGAACTCCTGCTTGAGCTTGTCGCCCAAGAGGTCGTACAGCTCGTCCTCGCTCATGTCTGACAGGTGCGTCTTCTGGCCCACGCGGTAGTGGAAGTACTCCGTCACGATCAGGAACGTGCAGATGACGATCATGGAGCAGATCCACAGCGTCATGATCACCATCTTGAACGGCAGCACGAACATGAGGACGTTCAGGGCTATGGGGATGACCATGAGCGCGAGGAAGCCGCGGCGCACGAGCACGGGGTACATGAGCTCGAAGCGCGCGGCGCGCGCCTCGAACGTGCGGCGGTACTCGCTGGAGTTCGTGAGGGCCTTGATGATGGTCGTGAGCTTGAAGTGGGCCTCGTCCATGTTGTAGCGCTCGCTCACCATCATGTCCGTCTCGCGCAGGCGCTTGTCGAACAGCGCGTTGATGTTGAGGAGGTGGCGCCTGGCGCCGAGCCCCACGAGCAGCGCGATGGGCATGTACGCAAGGAGAAGGACGGCGATGTTGGTGCCGTAGTAGTTGCCGTAGAAGCCGGCGATGGCCTCGCGCATGGCGTTGTTGCCGTACGTGAACGGCAGGAGCGGCTCGAGCGCCTGGAAGAAGCCGGGCATCATCTCGATGGGGTAGGTGCCGGAGGAGCCGGGGATCTGCAGGATGACGAGGATGACGCCGAGCGCCATGCCGATGTGCTTGAACGCGGTGGAGAGCGAGAACACGATGTTGACGTAGACGAACGACTCGACCATGCCCGCGAACACGAAGGCGACGGGGTTCAGGCACTGGATGCCCAGGGCCAGGTCACCGACGCAGCAGATGATCGCCTGAACTTCTCCCAGAAGCGAGAAGAGCAGGGCGCGCCCCACGTAGCCCTGCCACGGCTTGAACTCGCCGATGCCCTCGTCGTCCACCTCGCGCTTGTAGATGGCGACGAGCACGAAGCCGCCGACCCAGAGTGCGAGGTCCGTGTAGAACGGCGTGACGCCGGAGCCGTAGTTGCGAACGGGGTAGATGGCCTGCTCGGACAGCTCGACGGGGGAGGTGAAGTAGTTCTTGAGCACGTCGGGGTTGATGCCGGAGACGCTCGTGAGGTCCTTGTACGCCTGCGTGGTCTGAAGCGCCGCCACGTCGGACTCGAGGCCGGCGAGCGTGTCGGCCGCCTTCGAGACGGAGTCGCGCGTGGACGCGAGGGCGGGCTTCGCCTGGGCGAGCACCTGGTCGAGCTGGTCGAGGGTTGCGCTCACCTGCTCGAGCGCGGGCGAGATGCCCGCGACGACGGAGCTCACGCCCGCGGCGGCCTGCGAGAAGTCGTCCAGCGCGCCGTCCACGGCGGGAATCGTGGTCTCGGAGAGGTCTCCCTGCACGTCGGACAGGGCAGAGGCGCTC
Organism: uncultured Olsenella sp.; assembly: GCA_902761955.1. GTDB lineage: Bacteria > Actinomycetota > Coriobacteriia > Coriobacteriales > Atopobiaceae > Parafannyhessea. The sequence continues at coordinate 22,905 of CACWMM010000026.1, forward strand.
GTCTGGATGGAGTTGTTCACGGCGGAGGAGAGGTTGCTCACGCTCGCGGCGCCGCTCCTCACGTCGTTCGAGAGCGCCTTCAGCGCGTCGAGCCTCGCCTGCATCTGTTCGCTCATGCCGATGAGGTACTGGATCTCGGTCTCGAGGCTCTTCGTCACCTCGGTCTGGGCGGTGAGGGAGTCTCCGGAGAGCCCCTTGATGCTGACGATGGTGTCGCGGCTGTACTCGAGCTTCGCCCTCATGTCCTGCGTCTGGGTGAGCGCGGCCTCGAGCTGGGCGATGGCGTCGTCGAGCCTGCCTTGGGCCCAGCCCACGTCTCCGGCGAGCCTGCCGACGTCGTAGTTCGCCCTCGTGGACATGTTCGTGAGGGCGAGCGTGCCCGAGGTGAGCGAGCTGCCGAGGCGGCTCCTGAGGTCGGCCGCGTCCGCGCGGGCACCCTTAAGGTCCGTCGAGGCTGCGCCGAGCTTCTGGGAGATGCCCTTCGTAGTGCCGCTGAGACTCTCTATGGTCTCCTTCGCGGAGGTGACGGTCTTGCGTGCGTCGTCGATGGAGCGGCCGGCGTCGTCGATGCCGCCGGAGAGGTCGTCGAGCGACTCCCGCACGGTCTCGATGTCCGCCTGGAGGCTGGAGCCGGCATCCGACGTGCCGTCGAGGGCCTTGCCCGCCGCTGCGCCGAGCTTGTCGGAGATGACGCCCGCGACCGTACCTGCGAACGTGTTGTTGATCTGGCTCTCGATGGTGGAGGCGCCGGTGTCCGTCACCTTCGGGGCGACGGCGTTTTCCTTCTCGTTCACGTAGTACTTGATGTGGGCCTTCGCGGTCTTGCCGTCGATGACGCCCGCGAGGGTCGACGTGAAGTCCTTGGGGATGACGATGGCTGCGTAGTATTCGCCCGCACGGACTCCCTCCATGGCCTTCGACCTCTTCACGAAGCGCCAGCCGAGCTGCTTGTTGTCGTGGAGCTTCTCCACGACCATGTCGCCGGCCGAGATGTGGCCCATGTCGCCGACGGTCGCGCCCTCGTCCTGGTTGACGATGGCGATCTGGATGTCGCTCGTGTTCTTGTACGGGTCCCAGTTCGCGAGGATGTTGAACCAGGCGTACAGGGACGGGATGATGCAGACTCCGAGCGTGATGATGAGGGCGATGGGGTTTTTGAGGATGCGCCTTATGTCGCGCCAGAAGATCCTGAGGGCTGTCTTCACGTGCAGACTCCTTGGCTCGCGTAGCTGTCTCGTGAACGTGCGTGTCATGCGTGGCGACGTCGGCAACGGTGCGTATGACAACGTCGCACAGTAATTCCCATAATGAAGGATAGGACAGCACCCAAATGCCTGCTACCGATTTTTGAACTCGTGTCAAAAATATACACTCGTAATGCTATGATGACGTCGGATCTGAACGTCTCGGGAGATGCGTCATGGCACTTGTGAACGAAAAGACAGCAGCTGAGATCGCTGACGGCGTGCGTGCCGCCAAGAGCGCCGCACAGAGCGCCCTCGGCGAGCAGATGGAGCGCCGCAAGCAGCGCATCAAGTCCGTCTCGAAGACGCGCAAGAGCCGCGCCACGCGCGAGAGGATCATGACCGCCGCGTCAGAGCTCATGGTCGAGCGCGGCAACACCGACTTTCAGATGAGCGAGGTCTCGGCCAGGTGCCACATGTCGAAGGGCGCGCTGTACTATTATTTCTCGGACAAGGACGAGCTCGTCGAGGCCGTGTTCGAGGCATCGGGAGACGAGCTCGTCTCTGCGATCGAGGAGGCCGTCTCCCAGGCGGCTTCGGCGCGCGAGGCGCTCGAGAGCCTGTTCTCGGAGCTGGCCCGCCGCATGCGGACGAGGAGCCCGCTCGTGCTGGCGCTCACGGTCGAGCTTTCCAGCATGGGAGGCGAGCTCTTCTCGGCAGTGAGCGGTCAGCTGTCGCGCATCGTGCGCATCATCGGTGAGCTGCTGGAGCGGGGCAAGGGCGAGGGCTTCGTGCGACAGGACGTCGACACGAGCCTCGCGGCCGTGTACCTGTGCGGCGGCCTCGTCGGGACGACGGTCGCGTCCGCGTCCGGCGTCATGCAGGGGTCGGAGGCGATGGGCCTCTCCCTCATGGAGCTGCTCGCGCACGGCGTCGCGCCGCTGGGGCTCCGGCTCCGTCGAGACGACGGCCAGGCAGAGGGGGACGTCATCCAGGTCTAGGCTTTCCGCGAGCCGTGCGACGCAAGCGCACGGCCGCTTGAGGCACATATATATGAGCGGAGCTCCCAGGGGCGAGGCTCGGCCGCGGACGGAGGAGGTCGCCCGGCGGCGCAGGCACAAGGAGTATGACATGGCACACAAGAACTACCTCTTCACCTCGGAGTCCGTTACCGAGGGACACCCGGACAAGATGTGCGACCAGATCTCGGACGCCATCGTGGACGCCATCTTCGCGAAGGAGGCGAAGCTGCAGCAGCAGGGCTACGTGGACGCAGACGGCACGCCGGCGAACGTCGACAACGTGCGCTGCGCCATCGAGACGTTCACGACCACGGGCACCGTCGTCGTGATGGGCGAGGTCCGCACCGAGGCGTACGTGGACGTCCAGAAGATCGTGCGCGACACGGTCTCGAAGATCGGCTACACGCGCGCGAAGTACGGCTTTGATGCCGAGACCTGCGGCGTCATGAACCTCATCCACGGCCAGTCCCCCGACATCGCGCAGGGCGTCGACGGCACGTTCGCCCGCTCGAACGACAACGACGAGATCGACAAGATCGGCGCCGGCGACCAGGGCATGATGTTTGGCTATGCGTCCGACGAGACGGACGTCCTCATGCCGATGCCCATCTACCTGGCCCAGAGGCTCTCCGAGCGCCTGGCTGAGGTCCGCAAGAACGGGTCTCTGACCTACCTGCGCCCGGACGGCAAGACCCAGGTGACCGTGCGCTACGAGGACGACAAGCCCGTCGAGGTCACGGCCATCGTCGTCTCGACGCAGCACGCGGCCGACGTCAAGCTCTCCCAGATCCGCGAGGACATGATCGAGCACGTCATCCGCCCGGTGCTCGACGCGGTAGGCATCTCCTGGAGGGCCGCGACCATCTACGTCAACCCCACCGGCCGCTTCGTCGTGGGCGGCCCCATGGGCGACACCGGCCTGACCGGCCGCAAGATCATCGTCGACACGTACGGCGGCATGGGTCGCCACGGCGGCGGCGCCTTCAGCGGCAAGGACCCCACAAAGGTCGACCGCTCCGCCGCGTACGCCGCGCGCTGGGTCGCGAAGAACGTCGTCGCGGCCGGACTCGCGCATCGCTGCGAGATCGAGCTCGCCTACGCCATCGGCGTGCCGCAGCCCGTCTCCATCTCCGTCGACACCTTCGGCACCGGATCGGTTGACGACTCCGTGATCGAGGCCGCGGTCCAGAAGGTCTTCGACCTGCGCCCCGGCGCCATCATCCGCGACCTCAGGCTCCGCCGCCCCATCTACCAGAAGACGGCGGCGTACGGCCACTTCGGCCGCGAGGACCCGGACTTCACGTGGGAGAGCACGGACCGCGTGGGCGAGCTCAAGAGCGCGGTCGCGGCCATGGCAAAGTAGCGCCAGACTCGACGTGATGCGGGAGCGCCCATAGCGCGTCCGCAAGACATCGGCACGATAGGACCCCCTTCGCAGGCGATGCTTCGCGTGCGGAGAGGGTCCTTCTCGGCGGCGAGCGCCGTGGCCTCGGTGTCCACCGCGTGCGATAGAATCGTCAGGAACGACGTCGGCGGAGGGAGGGTCCGTGGCCATAACGAGGAGGTCGCTTCTTCAGGGGGCACTTGCGCTGGGCTCCGCCCTCGCGCTGGGCGCGTGCGGCGCAGGCGAGAAGGACGCGGGCTCGTCCTCGGGCGACGCCTCCGCCTCAAAGCTCACCGTGCGCGAGCGCACGGCAGACCCCATCGCGCGCGCGAAGGCGACGCGCGTGGACGCCGTGGGCGACCTTGGCCGCACAAAGGCGTTCGACCTCCACTGTGACACGGTGGACGTGGAGCCGTACAAGTCGTGGCCGGCCATCGCGCGCAACGGCGACCTGGCTAAGAGCGACGGCGAGGTGGACCTCGCCCGCGCGCAGGGCCTGGCGTACGCCCAGGGCTTCGCCGTGTGGGTGCCAGACAAGAAGTGGGTGACGGACCCGCTGGGCTTCTATACCGCGGCCGTCGCGTACTTCAGGCAGCAGATGCAAACGTACGCGGACCGCGTGGAGCAGGTGACGGACGCGCGCGACATCCCGGACGCGCTGAAGGCCGGCAAGGTGGCCGCCCTGCTCACCGTGGAGTCGTGCTCCGCGCTCGAAACCTCGCTCGACGTGGTGGACACGATGCGAAAGGACGGCGTCAAGATGGCCGGCCTCACGTGGAACGGCGACAACGCCCTGGGCGGCGGCCGCTCCACGCATAACGGCCTCACGGAGCTGGGGGTGAAGGCCGTCGCGCGCCTGGAGGACGCCAGGATCGCCGTGGACGCGGCGCACCTCTCGACGGAGTCGTTCGCCGACCTCGTGAAGTGCCGCAAGCGGCCGTTCCTCATATCGCACTGCGCGTCCAGGGCCGTGTGCGACGTGGACCGCAACGTGACGGACGACCAGTTCAAGGCGGTGCTCGACAGCGGCGGCGTCGTGGGCGTCAGCTACTGCACGGAGTTCATCACAAAGCGCACCACGGGGACGGACGTCACGTTCGACGAGCTCATGGCCCACTTCGAGCACTTTCTGGACCTTGGCGGCAAGGACGGCGTCTGCCTGGGCGGCGACTTCGACGGCGCGTCCGTGCCGGACTGGCTGCGCGGCGTGGACAAGCTCCAGGGCTTCTACCAGAAGATGTGCGAGCGTCTGGGGCAGGAGCAGACGGACAAGGTGTTCTTCCAGAACGCGTACGCGTTCATGGTCAGAAACGAGGTTGCCTGAGTGTTCGCGAGCGTCGTTCTGGACATAGCGACCCGCGCGCTCGACGGCGCGTTCGACTACGAGGTTCCGCGGGAGCTCGAGGCGGAGTGCGTGGTGGGGGCCACCGTGCTCGTGTCCTTCTCGCATCGCGAGGCCGTGGGCTACGTGGTGGCGACGTCCGCGTGGCCGCCCGAGGGCCTTGACGTCGCCCGCGTGCTACCGGTGTCTCGCGTGCTGGCGCCCAGCGCGTTTGACCAGGTGTCGGCCCGCGTCGCCTTCTGGATGGCACGCGAGTACGCCTGCCCGCCGTGCGAGGCCCTGCGCCCGTTTCTGGCGCCGGGCCAGACCGTGAGGGTCCGCCGCGCCTCCGCGGACGACCCGTGGGAGCTTGTGTGCCAGAAGAGCGGTCCTGTGGACGAGCGCTGGGTGAGCCTGGCGGAGAAGGGCGGCTCCTTCAGCCCGCGCGCGAACGCGGTGCGCCAGCGCGCCGTGCTCCAGGCGCTCGAGTCCGGCCCGATGCGCATGGCGGAGCTCGCGGCGACGATGCCGGGCAGCACCTCGGCCGTCGCGGCGCTTGCGCGAAAGGGCGTCGTCGCCGTGACGGAGCGCCGGCGCGTGCGCGGCGGGGAGACGACCACGCTCAAGAGCGCCGTCGCCGCCCGGCCAGAGCACCTGACGCAGGGGCAGACGGAAGCGCTCGCGGCCATCGCGCGCGCGTGCGACGCCGGCCGCGGCGACGTTGTGGTGGTGGACGGCGTCACGGGCTCCGGCAAGACGGAGGTGTACCTGGACGCGATCGAGCGCGTGCGCGCCGCGGGCAAGGGCGCCCTGGTGCTGGTGCCCGAGATATCGCTCACGGCCCAGACCGTCGGGCGCTTCCGCTCGCGCTTTGGGGACGACGTCGCGATCCTGCACTCCAGGCTCTCGGCCGGCGAGCGCTTCGACCAGTGGGACATGGTGCGCCAGGGCAGCGCCCACGTGGTGGTGGGCGCGCGCTCCGCGCTGTTCGCGCCGCTTCGCGACGTGGGCCTCATCATAATCGACGAGGAGCACGAGTGGACGTACAAGCAAGAGTCCGCCCCGCGCTACCATGCGCGCGAGGTGGCGGCCCGCATGGCGGCGGAGCGCGGCTGCGCCCTGGTGCTGGGGTCTGCCACGCCGTCGCTCGAGGCGCTGGAGCGCTGCCGCGAGGGTACGTGGGGCGGCGTCAGCTGGACGCGCGTGAGCATGCCGGAGCGGCCCGGGGCGGCGCGGCTGCCGGCCGTGCGCGTGGTGGACATGACGGAGCAGTTCTCGGGCGGCAACCGATCGATCTTCTCGGCCCCCCTGGCCGAGGCCCTGCAGGACGTGGCTGCCAAGCGCCAGAAGGCCGTGCTCATGCTGAACCGCAGGGGCTTCGCGAACTTCCTCATGTGCCGCGAGTGCGGCGCCGTGCCGGAGTGCCCGCACTGCTCCTGCGCACTCACGTACCACGAGCGCACGCACTCCCTGGTGTGCCACACGTGCGGCAGGTCGTGGCCGCAGAGGGCGTACCCCGACCCGTCCACGCGCTGCCCCAACTGCGGCAGCCGCTACCTGGCGGCGTTTGGCGTGGGCACGCAGCGCGTGGAGGACGAGCTTGCGATGCTTCTGCCCAAGGACGTGAGGATCATCCGCATGGACGCGGACACCACGCGCGGCAAGGGCGACCACCAGCGCCTGCTTGAGGAGTTCGACGCGGCGGAGTGCGCGGTGCTCGTGGGCACGCAGATGATCGCGAAGGGGCTGGACTTTCCCGAGGTGACGCTCGTGGGCGTCGTGAACGCGGACACGACGCTTAAACTGCCGGACTTTCGCGCTGCAGAGCGCACGTACGACCTGCTCGAGCAGGTGGCCGGCCGCGCCGGCAGGGGAGAAGAGCCCGGCCAGGTTATCGTGCAGACGTACTGGGCCACGCACCCCGCCATCCGCGCCGTGAAGGAGCACGACCGCGCACTGTTTGTGGAGCAGGAGCTGGCGGAGCGTCGCGACGGCTGCTACCCGCCGTTCTCGCGCCTCTCGAACGTGGTGTGCTGGGGTCGGCGCGAGGCGGACGTGCGCCGCACGCTGGACGACGTCGCCCGCCGCGTGCGCGAGCGCGTGGGCGAGGCTGCCGGCTGGGAGGTGCTCGGCCCCACGGACTGCCTGAAGGCGAAGGTGAAGGACCGCGTGAGGCGCCACCTGCTCGTGAAGTCGCCCGTGGACTCGGAGCCGGGGCCGCTTCTGGACGCGTGCGTGCGCGCCGCCGCGCCGCCGCGCGGGGTGAGCGTCGCCGTGGACGTGGACGCGTACGACATGATGTGACGCGCCTGCGCGGGAGCACGCCGGCGTGGGTTATCGATAGAGGAGGCGCCCCGCATGAAACTACGGCGCCTCATGGGGTACGCTAACTGGGCTAACACTGGGCCCCGGCGGGCCCGCACACGAAGGAGGCACCATGAGTGCAATTGACGACATCGTTCTGTCGCCCGACGACAGGCTGAAGACCGAGTGCGCCCCCATCGAGAAGATCGACGACGGCGTGAAGAAGCTTGCGAAGCTCATGCTGAAGGACATGTACGCGGCCGACGGCTGCGGCCTTGCCGCGCCGCAGGTAGGCGAGCTCGTGCAGCTCGTCGTGATCGACGTGGACTACGCGGGCGAGGGCACGAAGAAGAACCCGTACGTCCTCATCAACCCCAAGATCGTGGCCGCGGACGGCCCGGAGCGCGCCTACGGCGAGGGCTGCCTGTCGTTTCCCGGCATCACGGTCGAGGTCAAGCGCCCAAGCCACGTGGTGGTGCAGGCACGCAACCTCGACGGCGACCTCATGCAGTACGAGGCGCGCGACAACCTGCTCGCCGTCTGCCTGCAGCACGAGATCGACCACCTGCACGGCGTGACCATGGTGGACCACCTCTCCGCCGGCCAACGCATCGCGGCGCTGCGCGACTACGAGGAGGCGCTCTCGCAGGGCGCCCGCCCCGGGGACACCGCCGCAAACTAGCCGTCGCGAAGGGGGAGAAGAGCATGCGCATAGTATTCATGGGGACTCCCGCGTTCGCGGTTCCCTCGCTCCGCGCGCTTGCGGGCGCACACGACGTGAGGCTCGTGCTGACGAGGCCGGACGCCGTGCGCGGCCGCGGCAAGAGGCTGGAGCCCTCCGCGGTGAAGGCGGCCGCGACGGAGCTGGGCATCGACGTGCTCGAGACCAAGCGCATCACGGACGAAGTTATGGACGCGATCCGCGCGGCGGAGCCAGACGTGATCGTGGTGGCGGCGTTTGGCTGCATCCTGCCAGACGCCGTGCTGGAGGCGGCACCCTTGGGCTGCGTGAACGTGCACGCCTCGAGCCTGCCGCGCTGGCGTGGCGCGGCGCCCATCCAGCGCGCCATCCTGAGCGGCGACGCGCGCGCCGGCGTTTCCATCATGCGCGTAGTGCACGACCTGGACGCCGGGGCGTACTGCCGCCAGGCGGACGTCGAGGTAGGCGAGAAGAGCTGCCCCCAGGTGATGGGGGAGCTTGCGGAGCTTGGCGCGAGGGAGCTGCTTGCCGCGCTGGACCAGATGGCGGACGGCACGGCCGTGTGGGTCGAGCAGGACGAGTCGAAGGTGACGTACGCGAAGAAGATCGAGAAGGCCGAGATGCTGCTTGACCCCGCCGCGACCGCGCTGGACAACCGCCGTCGCGTGCAGACGTCGCTCGACGCGGCGCCGGCGCGGATGGCCGTGGCCGGCAAGGGCGTGCGCGTGCTTGCCGCGCGCGTTGCCGAGGAAGGCGTCGCCCAGGGCGAGGTCCTCGTGCGGCACGGGCGCGTGATCGCGGGCTGCGCCGATGGCGCCATCGAGCTCTTACGCGTGAAGCCCGACGGCAAGCGCGAGATGGAGGCCTCCGCATGGGCGGCCGGCCTGCACCAGAGCCAGCTTGCCTGGGAGCACGCGTAGCCATGGCGCGTCTTGCCCCCGCGCGCAGGGCGGCGCTCAGGCTGGGCGCCGAGTGCCGCCAGAGGGACGCCCGCGCACGCGAGGTACTGCGGACGTCCGACGTGATGGACGGCCTGGAGGCGCGCGACCGTGCGCTCGCGACGCGGCTGGTGCTGGGCGTGCAGCGCGCCCGTGGCCTGTGCGACGCCGTGGTTAACGCGCACCTGACGCACAGCCATCTTGAGCCGCGCGTGCGCGACGCGCTCAGGCTGTCCTCGTTCGAGCTGCTGTACCTGGGCACGCCCACGCAGGTGGCCGTGAGCCAGGGCGTGGAGCTTGCGGCCGTGGCGTCTCGCCGAGCGCGCGGGCTCGCAAACGCCGTACTGCGCCGCGTTGCCGCAGGGAACGTGCCTGCCATGGAAGCCGCGCGCGGGCGCGTTCGCGCTGCCCGCGACGCAGGCAGCGTGCCGGAGGTGGCGGACGTCGCGCTTGTGGGCGCGCTGCCGGAGTGGCTCGCACGGGAGCTCGTGGCGTCGCTCGGCGCTGGTGCGTGTGCCCTCGCGCTCGACGCGATGGAGCCGCCGGCGCCCACGGTCGCGGCGAACCTGAACCTCAACACCGAGGGTCAGGCGTTTGCGCGCCTTGCCGATGCGGGGCTGCAACCGTCCAGGCTGCCATGGCCGGGCTGCATCGCCCTGGGCGCGCAGGCGGGGCTTGCGGCGTCCGGACTCGTGGAGGAGACGTGCGTGCTGCCGGCGGACCCGGCGGCGCAGATGGTGTCGTGGCTTGCGGCGCCCGCCGCGGGCGTGGGCACCATGCTTGAGGTGGGCCAGGGCCGCGCGACGAAGACCCTGCTCATCGCTGGTGCAAACCGGCGGCTGGGAGGCAAGGTCCTTCTCGCCTGCGTAGACTCCGTCGCGTTCAAGTCGCGCCTCGCGCGGGAGCGCGTGCGCACGGGCGGGCTCGACGGCCGCGCGACGTGCGTGACGCTCGACGCAACGCGGCTGGACGCGCAGGACGTGCCGCGCGAGCTTCGTGGCACGTTTGGCCAGGTGTTCGTGGACGCGCCATGTTCCGGCACCGGAACGATGCGCCGCCATCCGGAGGTCGCGTGGTCGCTGGGACACGAGTCCGTGTGCGGCAGCTCGGCCACGCTGCCGACGCTGCAGCTGCGGATGCTTTCCGCCGCGTCCGCGCGCGTCGCCCCAGGAGGCACGCTCGCGTACTCCACCTGCTCCGACCTCAGGGCCGAGGACGAGGACGTCGTGCGCGCGTTTCTTGCGAGCGAGGCGGGCCGCGCGTTTGCGCCGCTTCCCGCCACCGAGGCTCCGTGCGCGTCTGCGCTCGACCAGGAGTCGCTTTGCATCCTGCGTGCCATGACGGGGCGGGACGGCTTCCTGCGCACGGAGGGCGGCCGCGCGCTTGGCCTGGACTGCGACGGCCACTTCCTTGCGCTCATGCGCAGGGTGGGGTAGGCGTCTGGGGTGGGCGCCGCTCCTTTTGGGCGCTTGCGCTCTTCTCACACACGTTGTACACATTGCGCATGAAGAAAGGGGCCTCCCGGGAGACCCCTTTCGCTTATCCGTCAGTTATATCTGCCAGTTATAGGCGCCAGTTGTGGGCGAAGGCCTCGGCTACTTCTTGCCCTTCTGGTCGGTGTTATAGAAGCCCGATCCGGAGAAGACGATGCCGGATGGCACGAAGACGCGCTTGGCCTCGCTTCCGCACTTGGGGCAGTTCACCTCGGGATGCTCGCTCATTGGGTGCTCGACCTCGAACTCGGTCCCGCACGCCTTGCACTTGTAGTCGTAAACAGCCATCTTGCCCTCCGGAAAAGCCTACATAAAAGAAACCGCGGCCCGTATCAGCCACAGCCGTTCTTACCCAACGTCGCAAGAATCTAGCACGAAGTTCTGCGCTACGATGGCATTCGACACGGATTCTGCTATATACCATAACTTCCCTAGGAGGAGACATGCCCTTCTCGGCCGCCATCTTCGACTGCGACGGAACGCTCGTGGACTCCATGCCCATGTGGCACCGCGAGACCGTCGACCTGCTCAAGCGCCACGGCGTCGCGGACCCCGAGGCGGTGTTCTTCGAGAGCGAGCCGCTCCCGCTGCACGAGATGTGCGCCTACCTGCACGAGCATTACATTCCGGACGCGACGGGCGATGAGCTTGCGTCGGAGCTCCTTTCCGGCGTGCGCCGCGGCTACGCGCACGACGTGAGGATGCTCCCCGGCTGCCGCGCCTTTCTGGACGAGCTTCGCGCCGCGGGCATACCCATGGTGATCGTCTCGGCAACGTCGCGCCCGGAGCTTCAGGTCGCGCTCGAGGCGCAGGACATAGCCGGCTACTTCGAGGACGTCATCTCGTGCGGCGGCAGGCTCCGCAGCAAGGAGTACCCTGACGCGTGGGAGGCGGCGCTCAAGGTGCTGGGCACGCCCGCGCGGGACACGTGGGTGTTCGAGGATGCGCCGTTCAGCACCCGCGGCGCGCGCAAGGTGGGCCTGCGCACCGTGTGCCTGTTCAGCCCGCACGGCGACCGCGACGAGGCCGAGTGCCGCGACTCCTGCGACGTGTTCGTGCACGGCTATGCGGAGCTCTCCGTTGCGCTCCTGAACGACTTCGCGCCAGCCGCGCCGGAAGCGGCGTCTTCCGGCGTGCTGCGCGCGCTCGTGGTCGCGGGCTCGCCGGAGCCCAGCTCCGCGGACCTCGTGCGACGCCTCGCCGCGCAGGCCGACTACGTGGTTGCTGCGGACGCCGGCGCAAACGTCCTCATGGACGCCGGCATCACCCCAGACGTGTTCTGCGGTGACGCGGACTCTGCCGCAGACGACGCCGCCCGGTGGGCGCGCGCTGCCGCCCGGCGTGACATCCGCTTTCCAAGCGAGAAGTACGCGACGGACCTCTCGCTGGCCATAGACTGCGCCCGGCATGAGGCCGCCCGCAGGTCCTCGCGGCTGGAGCTCACGCTCACCTGCGCCACCGGCGGGCGTCCGGACCACGCGCTTGCCGTGGTGGGGCAGCTCGCGCATGCGGCGGACGCATCGCCGGAGCTTGTCGAGGACGCGTTCGCGTGCCGCGTGCTCAGCCCGGGGGGACGCCCCCTCTGGCAGCTGCCCGCGGACTCCGAGGGCAGGATCTTCTCGGCCATCGCCGTCGCGGAGGGCACGGTCGCAAGCGAGCGCGGCCTCAAGTGGGAGCTCGACCACAAGCGCCTGCCTCTTTTGGGAGACGAGGGGGTCTCGAACGTGGTCGCGTCCAGCGCCGCCACCGTGGAGTGCCATGCGGGGAGACTCGCGGCGTTTTTGCTGCGCTAAGCTCGTACTGCGCTAACGTACGCATAAGAAAGGGGACCTCCGCGGAGGTCCCCAGAAGTTACGCTCTGTGTGGCTGCACTTACGCCTGCTGCGCGGAACGCGCGACGTTGCCCTTCTTGAGGCAGCGGGTGCACACGTTCTTCTTGACGGGCTTGCCGTCCTCGAAGACGGTGACGCGCTGGATGTTGGGCTTAAACTTGCGGATGACGGTGCGGTGGGAGTGGCTAATAGAGCGACCAGCAACGGCGTGCTTACCGCAGATATCACAAACCTTCGACATTATTACGACCTCCAACGAGCGGCGCAGTGCGCCTGTAATTTCTCAAGTGCCGTGTTAATATAGCACAGCGCCACGTTTGTGCAAGTTGAAACCCCGCGTTGTTGTGGTGGTTTTGTAGCGAAGCCCCAGGCGTTGCGATGGCGGGGTGCCGCGCATGCCGCTTGGTGGCTCATGCATTATGCGTGGGAATTAGGCGCGTGGCGCCAACGGCCAACTGCGGTATTATAATGCGAGACTCATGCTCTTACCGAGTACGTGCGGTGTTCGAGAGGAGATTCAACATGGCAAACGTCGTTCCGGGGGCCCTCAAGGTGTCCAACGACTGCATCGCAGACCTTGCCGGGTATGCGGCGCTAGAGTGCTATGGCGTCGTCGGAATGGCCGTGACCGACCAGCAGGAGGGCGTCGCGCGCATCCTTCCCACGTATCGCCTGCGCAGGGGCATCGGCGTCTCCAGCGAGGACGGGAGGGTCGTGATCGACCTCCACGTGGTGGTGGAGCAGGGCATCAACATGAGCTCCGTCTCGGACAACCTCGTGAGCTCCGTCAAGTTCATCCTGAAGAAGATCGCCGAGCTCGACGACGTCAAGGTACGCGTCCACATCGAGGGCATGCGTACCCGCGCCTAGCGGTGGCGCACGCACAGCCAGAAGAGGAATTAGAGGTTTCCAGACTATGATTGCCAACGTCGTTCGCAACTGCTTCCCCGTTGCCGCCAAGGTCGTCACCGACAAGGCGGACGAGATCAACAAGCTCAACGTCTTCCCCGTCCCCGACGGCGACACGGGCACGAACATGTCGCTCACGCTCGGCACCGTCGTGAGCGAGATCGAGGCGCTGCCCAAGGACGCCTCGATGGCGGACATCTCCAAGGCCATCACGCACGGCTCGCTCATGGGCGCCCGCGGCAACTCCGGCGTCATCACGAGCCAGATCCTGCGCGGCGTCGCGGAGGGCCTCGTGAACGCGAAGGGCGCCCAGGCCACGACGGCCGACATCGCGGCGGCGCTCCGCAACGGCGTGAAGGTCGCGTTCAAGGCCGTCCGCAAGCCCGTCGAGGGCACGATCCTCACCGTGCTGAAGGACGTTTCGGCCAAGGCCGACCAGATGGAGAAGAGCAAGGCCACGCCGCAGGAGACGCTGGACGCCATCGTGGTGGAGGCGTACGAGTCCGTGGCCCGCACGCCCGACCTGCTGCCCGTGCTGAAGGAGAACGGCGTCGTGGACTCCGGTGCCTTCGGCCTCGCGACGTTCATCGAGGCGTTCGTGAACGCGTACGAGGGCAAGGCAGGCGAGGTGTCCGACTTCAAGACCACCGTGGACTCCTCGGACGCGAAGGCGCAGGTCGCGAACGTCGTCGACATCGAGATCAACGACGACTGGGAGGGCTCGCAGTATCGCTACTGCACGGAGTTCCTGTTCCACGCGGACAGCCCCGACTTCGACGAGGACGCGAACATCAAGTACCTCGCGTCCATGGGCGACTGCGAGCTGCTCGTGGGCTCCAACCCCGACTACAAGATCCACGTCCACACCAACAGGCCTGACCGCGTGCTTCGTCACATGCTGCACCGCGGCCAGATCTACAACGTCTTCGTCCACAACATGGACCTCGAGGCGCAGGAGCGCACGGAGTCCATCCGCGAGGACAAACAGGCCGCGAAGTCGACCGAGCCGCGCAAGCACATGGGCTTCGTCGCGGTAGCGGCGGGCTCCGGCCAGGCGGACATCCTGAAGTCGCTCGGCGTCGACGTCGTCGTGTTCGGCGGCCAGACCATGAACCCGTCCACCGCGGACATCCTCGGCGCGATCGAGCAGTGCAACGCGGACAACGTGATCGTCCTTCCGGACAACGGCAACATCCGCATGGCCTCCGAGGCGGCCGTATCGGCCGTCGAGGGCGTGAACGCGGCCGTCGTCCCCACGAAGAGCGTGCTGCAGGCGTTCGCCGCCATGTTCGTGGCCGATCCCGACGGCGATCTGGACGCGAACGTCGAGGACATGAACGACGCCATTGCCGAGGTGCGTGACGGCGAGGTCACCACGGCGGTGCGCGACTCCCAGGCCGCCGACGGAACGCCGATCCACGACGGCGACGTCATGGGCATCGAGGGCGGCGCCATCGAGGTCGTCGGCAACGACGTCCAGAAGGTCACTGTCGACCTCATCAACCGCATGCAGGAGGAAGAGGAGGGCGACACCCTCACGATCCTCGCGGGCGAGGACCTGGACGACGATGCGTTCCAGAACCTCCTCGACGCCATCGAGGAGGCCCAACCCGACCTCGAGATCGACTCGCACCGCGGCGAGCAGCCCCTGTACCCGGTCGTGTTCTCGATCGAGTAGGAAAGAGCTGGCCTAGGTGGGCAGCGTACCGACAACGGCGGGTGTGGGGGAGAGGCTCTCCCGCACCTGCTCCATGACAGACGACGTCTCGCGCCTCCGCTATGTCTCGGGCGCGAGGCGCTCTGCTGTTGAGCGGCTCGGCATCAGGCGCGTGCGCGACCTTCTCCTCCACATTCCCCACCGCTACCTGGACTTCACGCACGTGACGGACATCGCCCACGCGGACGTGGGCCAGGAGGCGACAGTCGTCGCGACCGTGGACAAGGTGACGCTGAAGCGCCCCCGCCCGAGGATGCAGGTGGTGGAGGTGTACCTGCTTGACAGCACGGGCGTGATCGAGGCGACGTTCTTCAGGCAGCCGTGGATAGCGGAGCAGCTGAGCCAGGGCGACGTGGTCGCGCTTTCCGGCAAGGTGACGTTCTCGTACGGCTTCAAGCAGATGAAGGCGCCGTTCTGGGAGGTCGTGGGCTCGAAGGGGCAGGTGGGCGACTACGCGCGCATCCTGCCGGTGCACCCGGTGGGTGAGGGCATCTCTGCGGCGTGGATGAGAAGGATCGTGTCCGCCGCGCTCGCGGACGTGGGCGACGTAGCGGACTTTCTGCCTGCAGGGACGCGCGCGGCGCGCGGCCTCATGTCGCTTGCGCGCGCCCTCAGGCAGATCCACTTCCCGCTGACGATGGAGTCGAAGGAGGAGGCGCGCCGTCGGCTTGCCTACGACGAGCTGCTGTGCCTGCAGCTTGCGCTCCTCGCGAGGCAGCGGCTCGAGCTTCGTGGCGTCACGCCCTTCTCGCACAGCGTGGACGGGCCCCACATGCGGGCGCTTGTTGCCGCGATGCCGTTTGACCTTACGCGGGAGCAGCGTGCCGCCGCCGACGACATCCTGCGCGACATGGCGTCCGACCACGTGATGAACCGCCTGCTTCTGGGAGACGTCGGCACCGGCAAGACGGCCGTGGCCGCCGTGGCCATGGCAGCGGCGGCGGACTCGGGCACGCAGGCGGCCGTCATGGCGCCCACGTCCGTGCTCGCGGCGCAGTACGCCCAGAAGATCGGGCCGCTTTTGGACGAGGCGGGCGTCACCTGGCGGCTCGTCACGGGCTCGACGGACGCGGACGCGCGCGCGGAGGCGGCGGCCGGGCTCGCGTCCGGCGAGGTGTGCGTCGTGTTCGGCACGACGGCCATTATATCGGACGACCTCGAGTTTCGCCGGCTGACCCTCGTGGTGATCGACGAGCAGCACCGCTTTGGCGTCAGCCAGCGCGCGGCGCTCAGGAGCAAAGGCGCCGGCGCGGACCTGCTTGCGATGACGGCGACGCCCATCCCCAGGACGCTGGCGCTCACGGCGTACGGCGACATGGAGTGCTCGCGCATCCGCCACCGCCCGAAGACGGGCGCGGGCGTCGTGACCACGTGCATACCGCCGGAGAGCGCGGACCTCGCCTACGGGGCGATCCGCGAGGCGTGCGCGGAGGGTCACCAGGCCTACGTGGTGTGCCCGCTCATAGACGAGAAGGACGACGGCTCAGAGCTGGACGACGTTCCGGAGGCCTCGCGCTCCGGGGCCACGAGGATCCACTCCGCGGAGGCGACGTACCGCGAGCTGTCGCAGCGCGTGCTGAAGGGGCTTCGCGTGGGGCTCCTCACGGGTAGGATGGGCGCCGCCCAAAAGGACGAGGCGATGGAGGCATTCCGCCGCGGGGATGTGGACGTGCTCGTCTCGACCACGGTGATCGAGGTGGGCGTGGACGTGCCGAACGCCACGGTCATGCTCGTGTACGACGCGGACCGCTTTGGCCTTGCGACCCTGCACCAGCTGCGCGGCCGCGTGGGCCGCGGCGACTGGGAGGGCCACGTCTTTCTGGAGTGCGCCGCGAAGAAGGGCACCCCGGCCCGCACGAGGCTCGCGGCGCTGGAGAGGACGTCGGACGGGTTCGAGCTCGCGGAGCTCGACCTGAAGCTTCGCCACGAGGGCGAGGCGCTAGGGTACCGCCAGCACGGCGGCCCCTCGCTCAAGGTGGTCGACCTCGCGCAGGACGAGGAGCTCATGGGCTGGGCCCGCGAGGACGCGCTCAAGATCTTCTCGCAGGACCCGAGCCTTGCCGAGGACGTCCACCGACCGCTTGCGATTGAGCTGCGCGACCGCTTTGGCGCGTACTTCGAGGAGGTTCTGCACGCATGAGGATAGTTGGCGGCATGTGGAAGGGGCGGCCGATCGAGGCGCCGGACGGGCGCGACGTGACGCGCCCCACGACGGACCGCACGCGCGAGTCGATGGCGTCCATGGTGCTCTCGGCGTTCGGGCTCGACCTGGGCGGCGTGAGCGTGCTGGACGCGTTTGGCGGCTCGGGAGCCATCGGCTTCGAGCTCTTGTCCCGTGGCGCCGCGGGATGCACGTTCGTGGACAGGGACCGCGGGGCCGTCGCGCGCATCCGCCGCAACGCGCGGGCTCTGGGCGCGGGCGCGTCCGCACGCGTGCTGCCGGGAGACGTGTTCAAGCTGGCAGAGCGCGGCGCCATCGCGGGCGCGCCCTTCTCGCTTCTGGTGCTCGACCCGCCGTACGCCGTCGGCGCGCGCGAGGTGGAGCGCCTGGTCGAGGCCCTCAACGCGTCCGGCATGCTCGCCGGCGGCGCCGTCGTGCTGTACGAGCACGCGTCCAAGGAGCCGGGAATCCTTCCGGCGGGCGCGAGCGTCATAAAGGAGAAGAGCCACGGCATCACCACCGTGCAGCTATTGAGGATGGGGGACGCCCATGAGTGATTCCAGGATCGACCGCGTGGTGGTGCCGGGCACCTTCGACCCGGTGACGTTTGGGCACCTGGACGTGATCGGGCGCGCGCGGCGGCTGTTCCCGCACGTGACCGTGGGCGTTGCGGCCTCGGTGGGGAAGAATGGCACCGGGCCCACGTTCTCGCTCGACGAGCGCGTGGACATGCTGCTCGCCGCGCTCGCGGAGGAGGGCCTTGCGGACGGCGTGGAGGTGCGGCCGTTCTCCGGCCTGCTCGTGAGCTTCTGCAAGGAGGTCGGCGCCGGCGGCGTGGTAAAGGGACTGCGTGCCATGACGGACTTCGAGTACGAGCTGCAGCAGGCGGACCTCAACAGCAACATGGCGCCAGAGATCGAGTCCGTGTTCGTCATGTCGAACCCCAAGTACGGCTACGTGTCGTCCTCCATCGTGCGTGAGCTCGCGTCGCTGGGGACGGACGTGTCGTTCCTCGTGCCGTCCGTGGTCGAGCGTCGCCTGGAGGAGCACTACCGCGGGCGAGAAGGGCGTGGCACCCTGCACGAATAATTTGCGTGACGGCGGCAAAAGTTCCACCGTTTTCGCCCATTGCGGGTAATCTGGTACTATAAGGCGATGCAACCTCGGCAAACGCACGTAGGACGCGAGGTGGCGGCGAATCGAAAGGAGACCCGTATGCAACCGGGTGAGGAAATAGAGAGCCTGGTTGGCGAGCTCGAGCAGATCGTGAGCGAGGGCAAGACCCCGTTCACCGGCGGCGGACAGAAGAAGATCGTGGACGCCCAGGACATCTACGAGATCCTGGATGAGATTCGTCGCGTCTTCCCCCAGGAGTTCGCGGATGCCCGGCGTATCGTCAAGGAGGAGGCCGAGACCCTCGAGCGCGCCCAGCAGCAGGCCGACGCCATCATTGCGGACGCCCAGCAGCAGGCCATGATCCTCGCGGGCGACCAGGAGGTCGTGCGCCTTGCCCAGCAGCAGGCCGACGACATCCGCGACAAGGCCGCGCAGTACGAGCGCGACACCCGCTACAACGCGGAGGAGTACGCGGACACCGTGCTCGCGCACCTCGAGGACAACCTGAAGTCGCTCACCGGCTCCGTCTCGCGCGTGCGCCAGACGCTGGACGAGAACTCCGGCCCCCGCAACCAGACCAACAACGTCCCCTGGTAGTCGCCATGCAGCAGATCAAGCAGATTCTGGACACCCGCCTCGCCAACCCCGGCGACACCATGCCGGTCACGGGGCATCTGGACGAGAAGGGCTACTCCCTCGGCGGTCACGACTTCGTGCTGCCGGACGGCATAGACTACGACCTCGTGCTCACGAACGCCGGCGAGGGCATCCTCGCCACCGGCATGCTGAAGGCGCACGTGGAGGGCACGTGCGACCGCTGCCTGGGCAAGGCGGAGTTCGACGTCGCGGGCGAGGTGGACGAGTACTACCTGTTCAAGGCGCCCGCGGAGCCCATGGCCGACGACGAGGACGACGACGTCGACTTCGCCCTCGTGGGCGACGACAGCACGATAGACCTCACGGACGCGCTTAGCTCGGCCCTGCTGATGGAGACGCCGTTCGTGGTGCTGTGCCGCGAGGACTGCAAGGGGCTGTGCCCCGTGTGCGGCGCGAACCTCAACGAGGTGGACTGCGGGCACGCGGTGCAGATCGAGGCGGAGCGCGAGCAGGACAGGCTGGACGCGAGCCCGTTCGCGGCGCTCAGGAACCTGGACCTGGGCGACGACGAGTAAGACGCCCTTCGGGCGGTTCGTGGTGCTCGACAGGCCCTTTGCATGGCCATGCGTGTGGCAAAGGCGTGTCGTTGATGTTTTTTGACGTGAAGAATTGCTGTTCCGTCGACCATTTGGCGCCGGCGTGGTATAGTCTCTTCTCGTGTGTTTTATGGAAGACCGCTCAGGTGGCAACGCCTGACAATAAGTGAGTCTAAGAGAGGTTCAAGATGGCAGTACCCAAGCAGAAAAAGGGCCGCGGCGCCACGCACACTCGTCGTTCGGCCAACAGCAAGCTCGCCGCTCCGGCACGCTCCGTTTGCCCGCAGTGTGGCGCACCTAAGCTTCCGCACCACGTGTGCCCCAAGTGTGGCTACTACAAGGACCGCGAGGTCGTTGTCACCGAGTAGTCGCGTTGAAAGACGAGGCCTAGGAGGCCGGTCCCTTCTGGGGGTCGGTCTCCTTTCGTATGCAGGGAATGCGCAGCCGCAGGACCGCGAGGAGGACACATGACAACTATCTGCATCGACGCCATGGGCGGCGACCGCGAGCCCGAGGTCGTTCTCGAGGGAATCGCGGCCGCGCTCGAGGCCGACGACGAGCTCAGCGTGCTCGTCGCGGGCAACGAGGACGTCGTCGTGCCGTTCTGCGCGAAGCACGAGCGCGCGAAGGCGCTCGTGACGACGCAGACGATCGAGATGGACGAGCATCCCACCGAGGCCATCCGCGCGAAGAAGGACTCGAGCATCGTGCGCGGGCTCGCAGCGGTGCACGCGGGCGAGGCGGACGGGTTCTTCTCGGCAGGCTCCACGGGCGCCATCTTCGCAGCCGCCACGTTTGGCGTCGGCAGGATCCGCGGCATCAAGCGCCCGGCCATCGCGTGCCCGGTGCCGGGGCTGGACGGCAGGCACTCCGTGTTTCTGGACATGGGCGCCAACGCTGACGTGCGCCCGGAGATGCTGGTGCAGTTTGCGCACATGGGTCGCGCGTACTCCAGGATCACGCTGGGGGTAGAGGACCCGAAGGTGGCCCTGCTCTCCAACGGCTCCGAGGACACGAAGGGCTCGGAGGTCGTCGTGGCGGAGCACGAGGCGCTCGCGAAGGCGGGCGGCGACACGTGGTTTGCGGGCAACTGCGAGGGAACGGACATTCTGACCGGCCGCTTCGACGTGATCGTGACTGATGGCTTTGCGGGCAACATCGCCGTGAAGACCATCGAGGGCACGGCGAAGTACATCCTGGCCGAGGTGAAGCGCGCGACGCAGGAGTCGAAGCGCGCGCTTCTGGGCGCGGGGCTGCTGAAGCCCTCGCTCAAGAGGGTCGCGGCCGGACTCTCCGGCGACGAGTACGGTGGCGCGGCGCTTCTGGGCGTGAAGGCGCCGGTCTTCATCGGGCACGGCGCGACGTCCGTGGACGCCGTGAAGCACGGCACGCTGGCGTGCGCCGCGGCCGTGCGCGGCGAGCTTGTGGACAAAATCGCGCGCGCGGTGGCCGAGGATCAGTAGGACCCCCGGGCGGGGTACAATTGGCCGCACAGGCTTTTCTCGCATAGGGATTTTTGCAACGTAAGGAGCGAACATGGAACGCGCCGAGATTACCGAGAAGGTCATCGCCTGCGTCAAGGACTCGCTGGGCCTGGCGGACGACGCCGAGCTCACCGAGGCGACGACGCTGAAGGATTTGGGCGCCGACTCGTTTGACCAGCTCGAGATCATGGTCGCGCTGGAGGAGGAGTTCGGCATATCGCTGGAGGACGCCCTCGACGGTGGCGACATCAAGTCCGTGGATACGATCGGCCAGGCGGTCGATCTCGTGCAGGCCCAGCTCTAGGGAGCGGCGCTTGAAGATGCATCAGAGGGTCGCGGCGGCGGAGAAGATCTGCGGCCATAAGTTCAAGGACAGGACGCTCATAACTTCTGCAATCACCCACCCCTCTGCCGTCGAGGGGCAGCCCGTGAGCGCCTCCTACGAGCGGCTCGAGTTCCTTGGCGACTCCATCCTGGGCGCCATGGTGGCGACGGACCTGTTCGAGGCGTTTCCGGCGATGGACGAGGGCGGGCTCACGCGGATGAAGATCTCGCTCGTGAGCGGCAAGACGCTCTCGGAGGTCGCCGGCGAGCTCGGCGTGGGCGACGTCATCGTGTTTGGCGAGTCCGAGAAGGGCACCGGCGCGCGCGGCATGCACTCCGCGCTCGAGAACGTGTACGAGTCCATCGTGGGCGCGCTGTACCTGGACGCAGGCTACGAGGCGACGCACGACTTCGTGCGGCGCACGCTGTCGCCGTACATGTCGCCCAAGCTGGCCGAGAGGCCGATCTCGCCGAAGTCACGCCTGCAGGAGGTGACGCAGCGCGACATGCGCTGCGCCCCGGAGTACAAGCTCGAGGGAGAGGAGGGGCCGGCGCACAAGCCGACGTTCACCTCCGTCGTGCTTGTGGACGGCAGGCGCGTGGGCCGCGGCAAGGGCTGCTCGAAGAAGGAATCCGAGTCAGCGGCGGCGCTCGACGCGCTCGAGCGCATGGGCTACCAGCAGGCAGGGGAGTAGGCGCCGCGGACCGCGGCCCGGAAAGGCCAAGCACGACGTGTATCTGAAGTCGCTCACGCTCAAGGGATTCAAGTCCTTCGCGGACAAGACGCAGCTGGTGTTTGACCCCGGCCTCACGGTCGTGGTCGGGCCAAACGGCAGCGGCAAGTCGAACATATCTGACTCGATCCTGTGGGTGCTGGGCGAGCAGAGCGCGAAGATGCTGCGTGGCCAGGCGATGGAGGACGTGATCTTCTCGGGATCTTCCGGCAGGCAGGCCGTAGGTCTTGCCGAGGTCACGATCGTGCTGGACAACACGGACCGCACGCTGCCGATCGACTTCTCAGAGATAGCGATAACGCGCAGGATGTACCGCTCCGGGGAGTCGGAGTACCTCATCAACGGCGCGCCGTCGCGCCTGCGCGACATTACGGACATCCTGCACGACTCTGGCCTCGGCAAGGACACGCACTCCATCATCAGCCAGGGCAAGCTGGACTCCATCCTGGCAAGCCGTCCG
This sequence comes from uncultured Olsenella sp., assembly GCA_902761955.1. GTDB lineage: Bacteria > Actinomycetota > Coriobacteriia > Coriobacteriales > Atopobiaceae > Parafannyhessea. The sequence continues at coordinate 45,181 of CACWMM010000026.1, forward strand.
GAGGAGCGCCGCGAGCTGGTGGAGGAGGCGGCCGGCATATCGAAGCACCGCCGCCGCAAGGAGCGCTCCGAGCGCAAGCTGAAGGCGATGCAGGACAACCTGACGCGCGCCAAGGACATCGAGCGCGAGATAAACCGCCAGCTGCGCCCGCTGGAGCGCCAGGTGGACAAGGCGCGCCACCACCGCGACGTCACGAGGCAGCTGCAGGAGCTTGAGACGACGCTTCTGGTGGACGACCTCCGCCAGCTGCAGGACCGCTACGGCACGCTCGCCGCCCGTGGCAAGGAGGCGGACGCCGCCATAGAGCTGGCGCAGTACCGTCTGGACGAGAAGAACCGAGACCTCGAGAAGTACCAGTCCCTTCTGGAGCAGAAGGGCATCTTCGTAGGCGACCTGGGCGAGCAGCGCCGCCGCATGCAGGACCTGCTGGGCCGCATGGACTCCGACATGCGGCTTCTGGAGGAAAAGGGCAAGAACATGGTGGAGCGCCTCTCTGAGATGCGCATGAACCTGTCTGCCATGGAGCGCCAGTCGCGCGAGGCCGCCGAGGAGCACGAGCGCGTGGAGGGCGAGTACTCCGATGCGCGCGTCGAGGCGGACGACCTGCAGAGGCGCGTGAGCGAGCTTGGGCCCGCGGCGCGCGAGGCCGCGGAGCGCCGGCGCCAGCTGGGCAAGCGCGTGGCGCAGCTCACGGGTGACGTACGCGCGTCGCAGCGCACGGCCGACGCAGAGACGCTCGCGTTCGCGAAGCTGCGCGACCAGATCTCGAACGCCGAGGTCGAGGACCAGATGTTCCAGAGCCGCCTGAAGCAGATCGAGGACGGCGCCCAGACGGCGAAAGAGGCTCTCGAGAGCAGGCGCGCGGAGCGCGAGAGGACGGAGACGGCGCTGGCGGAGGCCCGCGAGCGGGAGGAAGGCGTTTCTCGGCGCATCCGCGAGTGCAAGGAGGCGGCGTCGAGGGCACGATCGGCCGAGGGCGACGCGAGGGGGAGACTGTCCTCCTCGAAGGCGACGCTCTCCGCGCTGGAGGCCGTGGACCGCCAGACGCAGAACGCGAGCGCCCTGGTCGCCGCGCTCGCGAAGGCGAGGCCGGACGCGATCGAGTGCCGCGTGGCGGACCTGTTCGAGGCGCCGGCGGAGCTGGAGGGCGTCGTGGAGTCTCTTCTGGGCGAGGACCTCTCTGCGCTCGTGGCGCGCGACGCCGACGGCGTGGTGGGCCTGGTGGAGGAGGCGCTTGGCAAGAGCGCGAAGGGCGTGGCCACGATCGTGTCGCTCGACGCCGCGCCGGGGGGCGCGGACGCATCCGGGGCGCCGGGCAGGGGCGTCGCGGAGTCGCTTACGGTGAGAGACGGCGCGCGCGGCCTTGTGGACGCCCTGCTGGGGGACGTGAGGCTCGTGGACGGCGTGCGCGAGGCCGTGGAGGCGCACGCGAAGGCGCCCGCGTTTACGTACGTGACGCCGCAGGGCGTGACCGTGCTCCCGGACGGGCGGACGACCGTTGGCACGTCTGCCGGGGCGGAGCAGGGCGCGCTCGAGCGCAAGCGCAGGATCCGCGCGCTGCGCGAGGCGGTACCGGAGCTCGAGGACGCGCTGGCGAAGGCCGGGGAGGCCATTGCAGAGGCGGAGCGCGAGCTTTCCGACGCGCGCGACGAGAGCGCCCGCGTGAAGGGTGACGTCGCCCGGCTGAACGGCGAGCTCTCCTCCGCGACGTCCGAGGTGGGACGCCTGGAGGCGCAGCTGAGGCAGGCGGAGAGCGAGCGCGCGCAGGTGAGCAAGAACCGCTCCGCGGCCGCAGAGCGCGCGAGCAAGGCGCGCGAGGAGGTCGAGCGCCACAAGCGCGCCGCCCAGGAGGCGGAGGAGCGCACGAGCGACCTGTCGCGCCAGCTGGAGGAGGCGAGC
>CACWMM010000027.1:0-21272 GCA_902761955.1 uncultured Olsenella sp.
CTTCGCGAGGGCCATCGGCGAGGCGTCGCCGATGGCCCTCCTCAGGCTCGAGTTCACGTTGGAGCAGACGCCGGCGAGGATCCACGCGTCGAGCCCCAGACCGTCGATCGAGGTGCCCTTGGGGATGACCTTCCTCAGCTCGACGTGGTTCTTCTCGCAGGTGCCCTTCTGGTCGGAGCGCTGGGGGTCGGCGTAGAAGACCCGGCACCTCCCGTCCCGCTCGATGTCAGCGATGTCGTCGAACTTGCACCCCCGGTCGGTCAGGATGAGCCCGAAGACCCTGCGGAAGGCCTTGGGTCCGCCCAGGAGGCCCTCCAGCCAGTCCAGGGCGGCGACGACGTGGGCGCGTGCATTCAATCAAGTAAAAGTCGACATTTCGCTCTGTCGATTTCCCACACTTCGCTTGGGGCATGCCCGCACCTCTAGCTTGCGTTACCAGAGAGTATGAGCACCTGGTTCATGCGGTGGCTCGTCCCATTGAACTCGACCAGCCTGCTGTGGTGCACTACGCGGTCGATCGTCGCCTCGTAGGGCTCCAGCAGCTCTCTCTCCGCGATGCGCCTCCCCGGGCGCGAGGGGGAGAGGTCCTCCATCCTCAGGTACTTCCTCACCGTGGGCTCTGACATCCCGGTGTTCCTCGAGATGCTCGCGATTGACTCGCCACGGCTTCTCCTCCTGCGCATGTCCTCTATCTTGTCCGCGCCGATCACTTCCCCTCTGGCCCTCCTCACGTCGACAACCGAAGCAACGACATGTTGGGCCAATCGCGGGATGGTCGGCGTGCCCATGCCCGAACACGAAAAACTCTGTGCTCAAACGCGAGTGCAGCGCCTTCCGTAGATGCCGCCGTTGGCGTCGAAGACCTCCGAGATCCTCCTGCGGGCCTCCTCGTCCCTGTCGGGGGCACGGAGCGCTCCCTGCTGGCGCCGGTGGCTGGACCGGGCCACCCCGAGCGCCGAGAGAAGCTCGCACAGCCTCCATTTGGGACGCAGGGACCCGATCGGCAGGGTCTTCTCCCCATTCGTGAGTTCGTTTGCCGGGTCGGCGCTCGTCCCTTTCCCAGGACCTCGAGGGTACCCTCCATGATGTCGCACCCGGGCTTGAGCTCCTCGAGCTCGGCCTCGAGCTCGGCCTTCCTGGCCTCGAGGGCGGTGATGTCCGCCTGGGTCGCAGGCGATCTTCCCCGCGTACGCGCGGGCTTGCTGGGGCGGTCTTCGGACATCGGGGACTCCTCCCTGAGCGGCTCGCGCTTCTGCTTGTAGAGTGCTGATCTCGTGCATCCTACCAGGTCGGCGACCTCCTGAGCGGACGACGCCCGAGATGCCAGGGGCTTGACGGCGGCGGCCTTCTCGGACGAGTCGAACGCCCGGGGCTGCGTCGCCCTTCTCTCGCCGGGCGCGTACTCGTCGGTCCGCTCGGCGAGCTTCGCCGTGCGCTTGGGGTATCCAAGCCCGCGCCTGGCGAGGGCGTCGCGCCTCCCATGGGCGGGGTGGTGCCTGACCGCGGCCCTCTTCTGCTCCAGCGTGCAGTGCTCGAGGCTGCGGTCCGTGAGCCTTCCTCCGTTTTCCTGCCACTCCCTGTGCCAGCCCGCCAGCTGTGCGCCGCTGGGATATCCGAGCTCCCGTATGGCTGCCGTGGCCCTGAGACCGTACCTGATGCAGGGCTCGACCGCCCTTTTCCTCTGTTCGAGGGAGCACGCGCCATCCTCCAAGCCTCATCGTTTGGTACGGATTTCCGGCACCACCCCCAAACCGCAAATAAGGCGCTATCAAACACACCCATCCCACAGCACTTATCGGAACGCGTACGGCTGAGTGCTGTGGGAGGGGCGGGCTGTTCGGATGAGCCTGCAACTCAACCCCGGCCCCGCCTGGGATGCGGAAAACCCATTAGCGCTAGCATGCAATGTGAGCGGGAAGGCGACAGTGATATACTTCTATGGTTAGATTGTTGGTAGTTTTATCAGCTCCGGCATTTGACTGTATCTATTGGTGCTCGGACCCCGTTTTTGCCGAGCGGGTTTTCGGCATAACGAGGAGGCGTTCGTTGGGCAGGTATCTTCTTTCGTTCACCGCTTCGCCCATGCGCCGTCCGGAATGCGTCACCATCGCCCGCAGCTATCTTGAGCTCGGAGACTGGAAGGCGGTTCGCGCGGCCATAGAGAACGACGACAGCCTCATGATTCGGTCGGAGTCCTCGCGCAAACGCCTTGGGCTCGAACTCGTGAAGCGGCTCAGGAATCTCACCGACGCGGAGCTCGTGCAGCTCGCGGGATGCGGTGACTCGCAACGGGAGACGGCACTTGTGTGGATCGCCATCTGCCGCACGTACGAGTTTATCCGCGACTTCCTGAACGACGTGGTGGCCGTGCGCTGGCACGAGGGGCTCGGCGACCTGCCACAAGGTGCTTACGAGAGCTACGTGGCAGAGGCTGCGGCCACGCATCCAGAGCTTGGGAGGCTGAGCGAGCTCACCAAGCAGAGGCTCCGCAACCAGCTCTTCCAGATGCTGCGCGAGGCGGGCATTATCGACAAGCACAACGTGCTGCAGGCCTACCTGCTGCCCTATGGGATGGACAAGCAACTCGCGACCGAAGAGCGCGGCTTCTTCCCGACCGCGACCCCGGCGGCTTAGGCGGCGCGCATGAGGCACGTTGCCGGCGGCATCGCAAAACAGAAGGCGTTCCTCCTTGAGAAGCTCGGTAGCGACGAGGTTCTGGGAAGCGCCGACTCGCTCACGCGCCCGGCGGCCATCGTGGTCCCGTACGACCCGGCGGACGAGCACGACGCGCAGGAAGTCGTAGCGGCCCTCGTCTCGGACCTGGGCGCCATGGGGCATCCCGTCGCCGTCGCCAACCTCTACAACATAGTCATCGACGTGCTCGACGCGGACGACCTCTTCGACGAGGAGGTGGCCATAGAGCGGGAGTACGGCAAGGAGCGGCTCGTCCAGGAGCTCAAGGATGCCGCCGACATCGAATACGACATCGTGCCGCGCATCAAGGAGATCCTTCGGGACGAACACGGCGAGATGCTCTTCCTCACGGGCGTCGGGGCGTGCTACCCGTTTCTGCGGACGCACCAGCTCATAGACGAGAACGTTCTCTCGGTGGACGTGCCCGTCGTTCTCTTCTTTCCGGGGTCCTACAAGGCCAAGACCGATGGCTCCGTGCCGCTCGACATACTCAACATCCCGCAGGGGCAGGGCGCTGGGCTCTTCTACCGGGCTCGCAACGTGTACGACCTCTAGCCAGCAGTAAGGAGTGGCCATGAAGTTCAACGATATCTTTGCTCGCAGGGTCGACCGGCACCTCGACGGCGTCATCAAGCCTGACAAGAACGAGCACCTAGCTTCCGAGCTGGAGGAGTACGTCATCACGCCAGAGATTCGGCGCAGCCTGCAGCGCTTCTGCGACGAGTACAACAACCCGTACTCCGAGGGCAACGGCGCATGGATCTCGGGCTTCTATGGCTCGGGCAAGTCGCACCTGCTCAAGATGCTCTCGTACCTGATCGAGAACCCGGACGTGACCGACGAGAACGGCGTCGCCAAACCCGCGCTCGACTACATAAAGCCCAAGCTCAAGGACGACCCTATGCTGCTCGGGGCCTTGGAGAGGACGTGCGAGCGGACCCCGTCGAAGTCGATACTCTTCAGCATCGGCGCGAAGGCGGATACCGGCAACACGCGCGATGCGCTGCTCTCGGCCTTCATCAAGGTGCTCAACGAGGCGTGCGGGTACTTCGCGGGCACCAAGGCCTACATCGCCAGCTTCGAACGAGACCTCGACCGCATCGGCCTGTACCAGACCTTCGTGGGCGAGTTCGAGCACGAGACCGGCCGCAGGTGGGACGTCGCACGCCGCAAGCGCACGACCGCCATGGCGGGGGACATCAGCCGCGTGTACGACCGCGTGACGGGCAACCCCGAGGGCACCCACACCGACGTGCTGGAGCAGTACGCCCGCGACTACCATCCCTCGCACGAGGACTTCGCTGACTGGTGCAGCGAGTACTTGGAGAAGCAGGGGCCGGACTTCCGGCTGAACTTCTTCGTGGACGAGATGGGCCAGTTCATCGGCGCGAACGACGACCTGCTCTTCAGCCTGCAGAACATCGCCGAGCTCCTGAACAGCCGCTGCCACGGGCGGGCGTGGGTCATCGTCGTGTCGCAGGAGAACGTCGAGGACATTATCGGCGACTTCCGCACGCGCGGCTCCGCCAAGGACTTCACGAAGATACAAGCGCGCTTCAAGGTGAAGATTAAGATCCCCTCCAACGACGCCAACACCGTCGTGCGCGACCGCCTGCTTGAGAAGGCGCCCTCCGCCTTGGGGGCGATCGACCGGCTTTACGAGCGCTACCACGGCGACTTCAAGGTACTCTTCGACTTCCCCAACGGGGCCAAGCACTACGCGCTCTACAAGGATGAGGGGGACTTCGAGGCGTACTACCCGATGGTACCCTACCAGTTCCCGCTCTTCCACAAGGCGCTCACCGGGCTTTCCGACCACAACGCCTTCACGGGCGAGTACACCTCGACTGGGGCGCGCAACATGCTGGGCGCCACGCGCAACGTGCTCCTGCAGACCAAGGACACCGGCGACGTGGAGGCGGGCGACCTGGTGTCGTTCGACCTTATGTTCGAGGGGCTCTACACCGACCTCAAGAGCGAGGCGTTCGAGGCCATATCCACCGCGCAGGATCACTTCGGCTACGACGACGGCGGGCTGGGGCTGCGCATCCTTAAGGTGCTGCTGCTCGTGAAGTACAACGAAGAGTTCGCGGCGACGCCTGCCAACCTTCGCGTGCTCCTTTACCGCAGCTTCAGCGAGGACGCCGTGAACCTGGAGGAGCGCATCAAGGACTCGCTCAGGCACCTCGAGGCTGAGAACTACGTGCGGCGCAACGGCGACGCCTACGAGTACCTGACTGACGAGGAGAAGGACATCGAGGCCGAGATAAAGCGCGAGGTGGTGACCGACGCCGAGATCCGCAACCAGATCGGCAAGCTCTTCAAGGAGGACGTGGTCCGCCAGACCCGCGTGCAGTACGTGAACGGCGACTTCTCCAGCCCATACCCCTATGACGTGCAGGTGGACGGCATTGCCGTGGGCACGAGCGCGAACGCCCTCACGCTGAACATCCTGACCGATCTCTACGAGGGCGCCCGCGAGCGCTTCGTGCTGGTGGCGGGCAACCGGGAGCTCGCGTGTGCGCTGCCCCCGAGCACCGACCTCATCAGCGAGGTGCGGCTGTGGATCCAGACCAACCGCTACGTCTCGCGCAACATGCGGGGAGAGGACCTGCGGGCCCGCATCCTGCAGGAGAAGCACAGCGCCAACAGCAAACGCCACGACGAGCTGAAGGAGCGCCTGAAGGAGCTGGTGGCATCGGCCCAGTGGGCCACCTGCAACGTGGACGTGACTGACGACGTGAAGGGCCAAGGCGCGGAGCGCGTCGACGCCGCCGTGCGCATCATGATCGGCAAGTCCTACCCGATGCTCTCGCTCCTCCGGAGCCGGTTCGACAATACGTCCATATACAAGGCCGCCACCGACAGCAAGCTCATGCCCGGGGAGTCACTTGCGCCCTTCGCCAAGGAGGTGCTGGACGAGGTGGGGCGCATCCTCTCCGCAGCGGACCGCTGCACGGTGGGAGGCGGCGGCTCCAACTCGCTCGAGACGCGGCTGGGCGGCGGCCAGTACGGCTGGCCTGCTGCCGCCGTACGCCAGGCGGTGGGCACGCTCGCCTGTAACGGCCTCGTTGAGTGCTACCGCTCGGACGCCGTCCTCGAAGGCGCGGCGCTCGGCCGCGACCTCTCGCAGGGGCGCTCGCTGGGCGACGTGGTGGTGACGCAGGCCCGCGTGATAAGCCCCGAGGCGCTCGCCGCCCTGCGGGAGGCCCACAAGGCCATCGTGGGCGTCACGAGCGCCGACGACGATCCGCGCGCCATCGCCGACGCCATCCACACCGACCTCGGCTCCAAGCTCTCCAGCTACTCCGACGTCGCCTCGAAGGTCCACGGCTACCCCTTCTCCCTGCGCTACGAGGAGGAGCTGGGCGTGCTGCGCGTGGCGGCCGACCGAAAGCGTGACTGGCTCATCGCCAACATCGCGGGCTCCCTGGATGAGATCGTGGGGGCGTGCAACGATCTGCGCGACATGGCCGGGTTCGTGAACGGGAGCCAGGGCAAGCGCTACGATGAGGCCGCTGACTTCCTGCGCACGCAGGACGCCAACATCGCGAGCTGCGACGCGGCCGGTAGGAGCGCCGAGCAGATGCGCGCCGTGCTCCAAGACCCGGACTGCTGGAACAATGGCACCATACCCCAGCTGCGGAGGCTCCAGCGCGAGGCGACCGATGCTATCGAGGCCGAGCTGAAGGATGCTAGGGCGGAGGCTCATGCGGAGCTCGGCGCCTTCGTGCGCAACTTCCGCCTGCAGGACTACGCCGGTGCGGGCGACGAGGCCAAGGCTCGCGCCGACGCGCTCTTCGCTCGGTGCGCCTCCTGCATCGAGGCCAGCGGGCAGATCCAGGTGGTGCGGGGCATCGTGGACCGCTTCAAGAAAGAGCAGACCGCGCGTCTCTACGACATCGTCGCGCCCGCGTCCGAGCCGGTTCCCGACCAGTCCCAGCAGGACGGGGATGAGGGCGACGGAGAGCAGGCTTCCACGCAGCCCCGGCCCGCCAAGCCCTCCACGATGACCGTCATGTTCAGCGACGTGGCCGTGCCCGACGCCTTCAAGGGGTGCGTGCTCGCCACCGAGGAAGACGTACGGGCGTTCGTGGGAGCGCTGCAGGAGCAGCTGGCGGAGCAGGTGCGCAACAACAGCAAGATCATCCTCTAGGAGGCGAGAGTGGACAGCAACCGCATAAAGGGCGTGGCCCTGGGGGCGCGAGACGCGCTCACGAAGGAGGTATCTACCTCGCTCGACCGCGTGCTTTCCCCGGACTCGCCCGAGAGGGTGGCGAACTCCGCCGGCGTGTCGACCATCGAGCATGCCATCGATGCCCATGGGCGCGACGAGGTGGTGGAGCGCGTGGCGTACACGTGGTTTAACCGCCTATGCGCCCTGCGCTACATGGACGTGCGCGGTTATACCCCCGTGGGGCTCGTGTCACCGAGGGAGGGCGAGACGCTCCCCGCCGTGCTCGCGGACGCGCGCCGGGGCATCTACTCAGTCGCGCTCGGCATGAGCGCGCGCGACAAGGAATCGGTTGCTGCCGTGCTGGGAGGCAGGGTGGCATCCCGCGACCCCCTGGGGCGCGCCTACGTGATGCTGCTCCTTGCCGCATGCAAGACCTACGAACGTAGCATGGGCTACCTGTTCGGGTTCGAGCGCGACCTGGGGCCGGCCATCGAGCTCCTTGCCCCGACCGACCTGTTGGGCGAGGGGTCCATCCTCCGCCGCATCTGCGACGGGTTGGACGAGGACACCTGCGCCGAGGGCGTCGAGGTGATGGGCTGGCTCTACCAGTTCTACGTGAGCGAGCGCAAGGACGCGTTCTTCGCCTCCAAGAAAAAGGCGACCGCCGCCGATATTGCCCCGGCCACGCAGCTCTTCACTCCCAACTGGATCGTGCGCTACCTAGTGGAGAACTCGCTGGGGCGCCTGTGGATGCTCAACTTCCCCGACTCGGAGCTCGCCGAGCACATGGAGTACTACGTACGTCCCGAGGAGCCTGAGGACGACTTCCTCAAGGTGTACTCGCCCGAGGACATCACGTTCCTAGACCCGGCTTGCGGTAGCGGGCACATCCTCGTGTACGCGTTTGACCTGCTGTACCAGATGTACGAGGAAGAGGGCTACCGCCCTGCCGATGTCCCCTCGCTCATACTGAAGAACAATCTCACCGGCATCGAGATTGACGACCGGGCGGCCGAGATCGCCTCGTTCTGCCTGGAGATGAAGGCCCTGGAGAAGGACCCGGGATTCCTCGGCAAGGACGTGGACGCCAACATACTCGTGACCCACAAGTTCGACCCGACCCCCGAACAGCGCAAGCTCATCCCGAAGTTGTGCGCCAACGCCGAGCTGATGGATGTACTCACCCACTTCGACGAGGTGGGCAGCCTCTACGAACCTGCAGCCGGGGACGTGAACCTTATGCGCAAGGCCGAGGAGGCCGTCGCCGACAATACGTCGCTCGATGCCGCTGGGCTGCGGCACGAGCTGGCCTCGGTGCGCAGCGTGCTCCAGGCGCTTTCGAACACCTATTCGGTTGCCGTGACAAATCCCCCGTACATGGGCAGCGGCAACATGAACGCATGGCTGAGCAGGTGGGTTAAGGACCGCTATTCTGACGAGAGGGCTGACCTCTGCACCTGCTTTATCAAGCGCTGCCTGGATTTCAACATGGTCCACGGATACAGCGCGCTCATCACGATGCAGAGCTGGATGTTCATTGGGTCCTATGAATCTTTGCGATCGAAGTTATTGCATTCAACGTGCATTGCAACCATGGCTCATTTAGGCGCACATGCGTTCAATGAAATTGGTGGCGAGGTGGTCTCGACAACCGCTACGGTTTTTATCAGTGACTATAGTTCACGGCCTGGCTTTTTTATTCGTCTCGTCGATTTCAATTCTTCAGATGAGAAGGCATCTGTCCTTCACGAAGCAATTGAAGCTGACAGTTCTCCCTACGTATCCATCGCCTCAAAGAGTGATTTTGCAGCGATGCCAGGCAGCCCCATTGCCTACTGGGCGTCCAGTGCCATGAAGAATCTCTTTAGATCGACGAGGCCATTTGATGACAGCATCGCTATGAGAGAAGGCATCCACACTGCAAAGAACGAATTTTTCCTGCGTTTGTGGTGGGAAGTATCGCATCGACTGGTTGTCTTTGGTGCCACGTCTTTTGCTGATATAGACGCTGCTGGACGTTGGGTGCCCTATTGCAAGGGTGGTCAATATCGTAAATGGTATGGCAATAATGACTATCTCATAGGTTTTGATAAGTCATATCGAGATTACATGCAGACGTTCAGCGGCTGTGTTTGGCCCAGCCAGTCTCTGTGGTTTAAAGAGGGCGGTACATGGACTGCTGTTTCTACTGGTAATCTCGGCGTCCGATACTATCCGAAAGGTTTTCTATTTGACGCGGGCGGCCAGGTTCTCGTTGGCGACAATTGTATAGAAGCTATAGCAGCACTGAATTCGTCGCTTTATAGTCAGATTGCTGAACTCACAATGCCTACGCTTAACTTCAAATGCGGGGTGATAAAAACCCTACCCGATATACGTACAGGAGATCTTAATACTGTTCAACTGGCGGAGAAATGCATAAGCATTGCAAAGACCGACTGGGACGCCTTCGAGACCAGCTGGGACTTCGCCCAACATCCTCTTGTTCGCGGCTCGCTCGTCTCGGAGGCGTTCGATGCCTGGTCCACTGAATGCCGCGAGCGCTTTGACACGCTCAAGTCTAACGAGGAGGAGCTGAACCTCATCTTCGCCCGCATCTACGGCATGGAGAAGGAGGTGCCCATCGAGGTGCCCGACGACAAGGTCTCTGTGCGACTGGCTGATCTGCAGCGCGACGTGAAGTCGGTCGTGAGCTATGGAGTCGGCTGCATCTTCGGGCGCTACTCGCTCGACGTACCCGGCCTCGTCCTGGCCGACGAGGGCTCGACGCTCGACGACTTCCATACGAAGGTGCCCAACCCGACCTTCGATCCGGACAAGACGGGCATCATCCCCATCACCGAGGGTGACACGGAGTGGTTCGAGGACGATATCGTGGCGCAGTTCCGGCGCTGGCTGGCGGCGGCGTACGGCGAGGACACGCTCGACGAGAACGTCGCCTTCATCGAGCGGGCGCTCGGCAAGACCCTGCGGCAGTACTTCGTGCGCGATTTCTACAACGACCACCTGAAGATTTACCAGAAGCGCCCCATCTACTGGCTATTCCAGAGCCCGAGGAAGGGCTTCTCTGCTCTGGTCTACCTGCACCGTTACGACTCCAACACCGTGAACACGCTGCTCACCGAGTACGTGCGACCCCTGCGCGAGCGGATGGACGCCCAAGCGCGCCTCCTTGAGGTGACGGGCAACGCCCGCGACGCCTCGACGGCGGCCAAGTACCGCGCGACCATCGAGGAGCTGAACGGGTGGGAGCACGACGTGATCTTCCCCTTGGCCCAGAAGCACGTTGTGCTCGACCTGGACGAGGGCGTGAAGAAGAACTACGGCAAGGCAGAGTTCAAGGGCGCGCTGCGCAAGGTCGCAGGGCTCTCGTGAGGCGGTGTGCGAGATGTCTTTCGACCCTGATGTGAAACGGCGTCTGGAGGAGGCCTTTGCCCACACGAAGCGTAGGATTGTCTTCTGGGAGGACGAGGCCGGTGAGTTCGCCGATACCATAGGCGATTTGGAGCTCGTCGGCATCGAGGTCGCCGTCGTGTACAGGAACGAGTTCGAGACCAAGCGGCGCGTGCTACACGATGAGCCCGCCTCACGGTTCCTCGTGTATCGGACCGGCGGCGCAGGCGACCCCGCCTATGACTTCCTTCTGGACGTGAAGCTGGCGGCCGAGCCCTTCTCGTGCTCGCAGGCTGCCGTGTGGGCACAAGACTGCGGGCTGGGGCCCGCCGCGTCCGGCACGGTGGCTGAGCACGCGGCGTTCTTCGAGGCGGCGGGGCGCAGAGGGACGCTGGCGGCCTACGTCGCAAGCGCGGACTGGCTTGCCAACCAGGGCGATGCCGGGCAGTTGGAGCTCGCCCTGGTGGCCGTGTGCTGCGACGTGAGGCCGGGGCTCAGAATCGACGTCCTGCGTGGCATCGGGCGCAAGGCCGTGGCAGAGTATGCCAAGGATTCCGATGCACTGATGCGCCTCGTGGCCCGCTGCTGTCTTGAGGACGCCCTGTGGGGCGCGCTTAAGGAGGGCTTCGGGTACGCTGCCGAGAAGCCTAGCTTGGAGGACTTCTGCCTGGAACTGCTCGCCAACGCCTGCGCGGACGTGACCGGCGAGCAGCCGACCATGAACGGCGAGGCGGTGCTGCTCGTGGACTCGCTCTCGCGCGACAGCCGTGATGCGCTGACCTACGCCGGCTTCATCAGGCGGGCCAAGGGCTACGTGCTCTCCAAGCGGCCCCTTGATGAGGTGGACACCGAGACGCTTTCGCACAACGCCTACCTGCCCGACGTGGAAGACGTCATCATGTCCCGACTTCTGGCCGACGCTGCGGCGGGCACGGACGTGCGCGAGGGCGTGCGGCAGGTGATGGCGCGCCGGGCCGGCTTCGCGTCCTTCGAGAGGATGCGGGGCGCCTATGAGACCGCGCTCGCGGGCTGTGAGGTGCTGGCTAGGTGGCGCACGTTCGATGACGAGCAGATGAGCGTGTCGGAGCCGCGCGAGGCATTCGACCGCTACGTAGGCGTATGGAGCCTCGTCGACCGGTGGTACCGCGCCTTCCACACCGCCGAGGGGGAGGGCGTCGCCGAGGTGCGGCAGCGCCTGTCCGAAGGCGTCGAGGCACGCTACGGGCAGTACCTCACCCTGCTCGCCCTACGCTGGCAGGAGTGCTTGGCGAAGGAAGAGAAATGGTGGCCGGAGGGCATTCCCGAGCAGCGGCACTTCTACGTGCTCGATGCCGGGACGTCGGCTCACCAGCGGCGGACGGCCGTCATCATCTCGGACGCGCTGTGCTACGAGTGCGGGGCCGAGCTGGCCGAGCGGCTCTCCGCTCGCTACGAGGTGCAGACCCAGGCCATGCTCTCGACCGTTCCCTCCTACACGCAGCTCGGCATGGCGGCGCTGCTTCCCAACCAGCGGCTCGCGATAGACCCCGGCACGCTGCGCGCCTCGTGCGATGGCGCCGATGCCACGGGGAGCACCAATCGGGCGAAGATCCTCGACGGTGGTGGCATGGACGCTGCCGTGGTGCGCGCCAAGGACGTGCTGGCAGGGCGTGACCTGGGGGCGGCGTCCAAGGCGCAGCTCGCCTACGTGTACCACAACGAGATTGACCGCGTGGGGGACGACCTCTCGTCCGAGCGCAAGGTCTTCGGGGCCGTGCAGACGGCCTTCGCAGAGATCGAGTCGCTCGTGTCGATGCTTCTACACGATGGCTTCTCGCGCGTCTACGTGACGGCCGACCACGGTTTCATCTACCAGGACGGGGACCCTGCCGGCTTCGACTATGCCGACGTTGACCTGGACCTGATACTCGCGAGTGAGGGCGCGAAGTCGGGACGGAGATTCGTGGCCGCGCCAGACATGCCGCGCTATGACGACCTCATGGAGTTCAAGGCGCCCCAGCTGGGGCTCGAGGGCGATTACGTCGTCGGCATCCCCAAGGGGATACGCCGCCTGCGGCTCAAGGGGAGCGGGGCGCGCTTCGTGCACGGTGGCCTGACGCTGCAGGAGACGGTGGTCCCCGTCCTGCGCATCGGTCGCAGGCGCGGCAAGGGCGCGCCGCCGAGGCCCGTGGGGGCTGAGATCCTGACCGGTGGCAAGACCGTCGTCGTTGGGGCCGATTTGTCATTCCAACTGCTGCAGTCGGAGCCCTTGAGAGGCCAGCGCTGCGCCGCACACGTGCGCGCGGCCGCATACGACGACGCCGGCAAGCCAGTCTCGCAGGTGATGGAGTTCGACCTCATCAGCGAGAGCGACGATGCTAACTCGCGGCGCATACCCGTGCGCCTGACGCTCGCCGCCGAGGTTCCCAACGGGGCCACCGTGACGCTGCGCGTCGACCGCAGAATTGGCGCCTCTAACAAGTACGAGAACGGTGTCGCGACCCAGGCCTACCGGGTGCGGCGCAACTTTGGCATGGACTTCTTCTAAGGACTTCTGAGATGGCAACTCTCGACGAAAAGGTGAATGCGGCCTTTCCCGGCTACACGGTACGCAAGGACCTGGTGAAGCGCGTGCGCGGGAACGCCGCCGTGCCCAGCTACGTTCTCGAGTTCCTGCTGGGGCAGAACTGCGCGACCGATGACCCCGAGCAGATCGAGGAGGGCATAGAGCGCGTCCGCGACATCCTGGCCAAGCACTACGTGCGGCGCGCCGAGGCGGGGCTCATACGCTCGCGTATTCGCGAGACCAACTACCAGCGCGTCATCGACAAGGTGAGCGTGGCCCTGAACGAGAAGCGGGACTGCTACGAGGCCACCTTCGAGAACCTGGGCATCGCGCACGTGCTAATCGACTCGGCCACGGTGAAGGCCAGCCAGCGCCTGCTCGTGAGCGGGGTATGGTGCATCGCCGATCTCTCCTACGTCCCGAATGAGGCGCGTGACGAGAGTCCCTTCGTGCTGAGCGGTCTGAAACCCATCCAGATGGCGTGGTTCGACTTCGACGAGTATTGCTCCGCCAGAGCGCAGCTCACCACGGACGAATGGATAGACGTGCTCATCCGCTCCATCGGGCTCGACCCCGGCGAGCTGGGGAGGCGCGAGAAGCTCTTCCAGCTGACTCGCCTGGTTTGCTATTGCGAGCGCAACTACAACTTCATCGAGCTGGGGCCCAAGGGAACGGGCAAGAGCCACGTGTTCAGCGAGTTCAGCCCGCACGGCATCCTCATCTCGGGCGGCGAGGTGACGCCGGCCAAGCTCTTCGTGAACAACTCGAACGGCAAGATTGGCCTGGTGGGCTACTGGGACGTGGTCGGCTTCGACGAGTTCGCGGGCAAGAACAAGCGGCCCAAGCCCGACGCCGTGGACATCATGAAGAACTACATGGCCAACAAGAGCTTCAGCCGCGGCATCGAGCAACTGACCGCCGAGGCGTCCATGGCGTTCGTGGGCAACACGAGCCACGACGTGAGCTATATGATCGGGCAGACCGATCTTTTCGACGACCTGCCGACTATGTACCACGACCCCGCCTTCATCGATCGCCTGCACGCCTACGTGCCCGGCTGGGAGATGAGCATCATCCGAGGTGATATGTTCTCCTCTGACTTCGGGCTGATCGTGGACTATCTGGCCGAGGCACTGCGTTGCCTGCGGGCGCTCGACTTCTCTGGCGGCTACGACCGGTGGTTCGAGCTTTCGAGCTCGCTTTCCACGCGCGACCGCGACGGCATCAACAAGACGTTCTCGGGCCTGCTTAAGATTGTGTTCCCCGGTCGCACACAGACCAAGGAGGAGGCGCGGGAGCTCCTGGAGTTCTCGATGGAGCTGCGCGAGCGCGTGAAGGACCAGCTCTACCGCATCGACGAGACCTTCGAGCGTGTGGACTTCTCGTACCGCGACCTGGAGACCGGCGACGTGTCGCGGGTGCAGACGCTGGAGGAGGTCGAGTATCCCGGCATCTACCACGCGCTCGACCTGGTGCCGTTGGAGGCTGGCGAGGACGGTGGCACGACCGGTAACGGTGCGGCTGCCGAGCCTGCGGTGGCTGTTCCGGCTGTGACGGAGGCTGGTGCTGGCGTGCTCGCGTCTGATTCTGATGCCGGGGCGGCAGAGGCGTTCGAGCCAGAGCCTCAGCTTCGCGAGGGGCTCGTTTGCTACCGCGAGAACCAGCGCGGGGTGTCCTACGATTCGCTCTTCGGGCCATACGTGGAAGGTGCCCGGCGCATCGAGATAATCGACCCCTACGTGCGGACCTTCCACCAGTGCCGCAACGTCATGGAGCTTATGGCCGTGCTCATCAAGCGGCTCGACTACACACAGGTTTCGCCTTCGGTGCACTTGGTCACTGCTCCCGACGAGCACCCCGACAGCAGGCAGGTCGAGTATCTGCAGCAGATTCGCGACGCCGTGGAGCCGATGGACATCAACTTTACCTGGGAGCTGGACGAGAGCGGCATCCACGCTCGGCACCTGAAGGTGGACGACACCTGGGACGTCCTGCTCGACCGCGGGCTGGACATCTGGCAGAAGTTCGACAGCGGCAACGCGTTCTCGCTTGAGAGCCAGCTTCCAGAGATGCGGCGCGTGCGGCAGTTCGAGGTGACGTATTTGAGGGTAGGGGGCGACAGACGTAATGGCTAGGAAAGCAAAGGTTCTCGAAGGCCAGTGGGGCGGCCGGTGGAGTGTCACGAAGCTCGACAGCGTAGAGAAATACCTTGAGTCATATCTTACGGCCATGAAGAAGACGGGTGAACGATACGGGTGGAGGCTAGTCTACATTGACGCTTTCTCTGGAAGCGGATCGCAGCATATCAAGGTCGAGCACGCTGGGGAAATGGATTTGAGCGGTAATGTCGTGTCCGACTTCCTCCAGGGGTCGGCAATACGAGCCTTGGCCGTCACCGAGAGTCTTGAGGTTAACAACGGCAGGGGATTCGATCGATTCGAGTTCATAGACAAGGACCAAGAGGCTCTCGAAACTCTCAAGGCCAACGTCGCCGCAGAGCATGACGACCTCATGAGGCGATGTGCTTTCCACCACGGAGACTCCAACGTCCTGGTTCCGCAGCTTGTGAACGACTATGACTGGCGGGGTTGGAGAGGCGTCATCTTCATCGATCCGTTCCATGCCAACTTCAATCGCAACATCCTTAAGAATGTGGCTTCGACTCAGGCGCTCGATGTCTGGTTCCTTTTCCCGCTCTCTGCAATCGGCCGCATGATGGCTGTCGAGGGGGATCGGATTAGCGAAGCCTGGGCACGGAAGCTCGACGACTTCTTTGGCACTCACGAGTGGTACGAGACACTTTACACACAACAAGTGCAGCCATCCTTGTTTGAGGGCGACCGGACGTTATCAACGCGAAGCCGTGGCTATGACGACCTACTCCTCTATACGAAGAAGTGGCTTCAGGGAATATTCGGCGAGGCTAATGTGCTCGATCCGTTGCGTCTTGACGGCGCGAACAACTCTCCTCTCTTCGCTCTGTTTGCCGCTATCTCCTCGAAGAACGATAGGGCTATCGGTCTTTGGAGGAGAATGGCGAAGTACATCCTTGAGCACGCTTAGAGGGTACTGCCTGACTGATGGACCACATGGATGACACTAGACCTCGGTTTGTGACGAGGTCATAATAATAAGGTTAGACAGCGAGGTCTCGGTTGATACGTAGTGCAGTGGAGGTGAACGCTATGGGGAAGTCTTGTCTGCACACCATGGAGCGCAAGTCCATGCTCTACAAGACGGGCGTTGAGTACGGCGACTACACGATGAACCACGTGCTGGGGTGCTCGCATGGATGCCGCTACCCTTGTTACGCGTACCTTATGGCGCGCCGCTTCGGCAGGGTGAAGGACTACGAGGAGTGGTGTTCGCCGGTACTCGTCTCTAACACGCTCGAGCTTCTGGACGAGGAGATTCCCCGACTGAAGAAGAAGATTAAGAACGTGCAGCTCTGCTTCACGACCGACCCCTTCATGTACGGCTATGATGACGTGTGTAAGATGAGCCTTGCCGCAGTGCGCAAGCTCAATGACGCCAGCATCCCCTGTGTCGTGTTGAGCAAGGGCGTTCTGCCGTTCGAGCTTGCGGACCAGCCGCGTTACAACGTCTACGGGATTACGCTCGTCTCTCTGGATGAGGCTTATCGAACTGAGGCTGAACCCGGTGCCGCTCCGTACGCCGATCGGATAGATGCTCTTCGCAGGCTCCATAATGCGGGGTGCACGACATGGGCGAGCATGGAGCCCTATCCCTCGCCGAACGTCGTGGACCAGGACCTGTTCGAGGTGCTTGAGTCCGTTTCGTTCGTCGATCGCATCATCTTCGGGCGTACCAACTACAACAAGCTCGTCTCGTCCTATCCGGATGTCAAGCAATGGTATGCGGACCGCGCGCATGAGGTCATGGCCTGGTGCGATGAGCGCGGCATCGAGTGCTACATCAAGAAGGGCACGCTGCCGGAAGAGGAGCGCGCATCCGAGGAGGTGCCTGTCCTCGCCAGCACCTAGCGTCTGCGAGCGGCTGCACTACGTGCATTGACTTTGTGACGGCCCCCCTAGCCTGAAGGTATCAGGTTGAGGGGCCGTCTTCGTTTGTCGGCCCATGGACAGGAAGGCCGGCACATGGCTGGTGATACGAATGACGCGGAAGAGGCGCTCGCGGCGCAGGGCGCGCAGGCAGCGGACGACGCGCAGGAGAAGCGGCGGACGGAAGTGAGCAGCGGCGGCCCCGGTGACGGTTCCAGTAGCGGCGTCGACTACGAGTGGGTCATTGGGGAGCGGGCCGCGAGAATCGCGGAGCTGGAGGCCCAGGGCGAGAGCGACCGCATTGACTTCAGGCTGCGGCTCGCGGGAGCGCGCAACCTCAAGGCGGCGCGCGCCGTGCTCGCGGACCACGACGGCGACGTGGAGGCGCTCGTGGCGGCGGAGCCGTGGCTGTTCTCGCAAGCCGGGGCGACTTCTCAACAGACCTCTCAGAGCATTTCCGGCGCGACGGGCATGGAGCCTGCTGGCGTGGCCGGCGGCACGGACGAGCGCGACGTGAGACGCTGGGAGTGCATCGTCGGGCTTGCGGAAGAGGAGGCATAGACGATGGCGCACGGCTTCGCATACAGGAAGAGCTACACCGACATACTCGACCGCGTGTACCAGAGAGAGGCCACGAGCTCATGCCTGAACTCGCTGGCGCGCATGGCGAGGCCGGGCCGAAATGCGGAGGAGATTATGATCCCTAAAATCTCCGTCTCGTGCCTGGGCGACTACAAGCGCAACGTGGGATACAAGACGGGCTCCATCACCTTCGACTACGAGACGAAGGCCTTCAACTACGACCGCGGCATCAAGCTCCTCGCCGACGTTATGGACGTGGAGGAGGCGGACATCCTGGACTGCTTCGCGCAGGCGGGCGCCGGCAGCGTAGCGCTACGGGCCGCCCGCGGACATCGATCGCGAAATCCGGCCTCGACGACTAAACGCGTAGCGTGAGAGGGGCTGTCAGAGAAAGCACTCTGAAAAAAGAGCCTCTCGCTTACTGAGATGCAATATGAACGAGTCGCTACAGACGCAAGCTTCTTCGGGCTGCGAGAGGTGCTATATGTTCGGAGACTGTCGCCTTTGCCTGCCGCTTGATGCGCTTCTCTACATCCTCGGCACAGGTACGCCGAAGTCGCAGGAATCATTGGTCCCGACCATCTGGGCCCAACGGGCGGACAGCAGCTGCGCGTACAGCTCGGGCCACAGACCGTACGGGCCGAGCGAGTAGCCGTCGTTCACTTCCACGAGAAGGGTCCTGCCGTCTGAGGTGACGCCGAAGTCGGCGGCGTACCCGGCTGGCGCGTTGTCATACGCGGCAATCGCCCGCTCGATGGCCTCCCTGCTCGGCGCCTTCGACCAGTCTCCTCGGTAGTGGCGCACGTCGAGGATTTTCCCGTACTTCACGAAGCACCGATACTCAGAGACGAAGTCGACCACCTCGCTGCAGATGACGGGAAAGTCCTCTCCGCAGCAGCCCTTGCCGATAAGGTCCCTCGTGCAGGCGACTACGCACCCGGTGAACCGCTTGCCCTCTACGGGTTTCACGAACAGGGGCCACGCGCCCACCTCGGTGCTCACGTGGTCGATGGTCGTCTTCCAGAGCCTCCTGCCCAGAAACGGGCGCAGCTCCTCGGGATAGTCGATCTCGCTCGCGTCGACGCCGAGGGCACGGAGCCTGGCACGGACGACGCCGAGACCGCCCACGACCACGTCCTCGCGCTCGCAGGCGCCTAGTTCGTCAACCGTTTCGAATGGAACTGTCTCGAACCCCATGTTGCTGAACCCGAGCCACGCGGTGTACTGGCTCATACCCCGTGGCATCCCGTCCCTGCTCTGGATGAACGCTCTCATCGCCTGGATCCTCTCGGTTTACTGGATGACAACAGGGTATCAGCCTGCCGGCTGCAATAGCCGCGCACTCTTAACCACCGTGGCGTCGCCTTTCGCAAGCAGTCTCCATGCCCACCTCGCAACGGGGTATCCCTCGTGTGCGAGAGCTTGATCCTCCTTTGGGGGAAGTGGATGGCTAGAACTTCTGGGACAAGGGCTTCCAAGAGTATGATTCACATGTTGGCGATGCATGCGGTGGGTATTGGGGGACGGCACAAATGGGCTACGACCTTGATCATCTGAAGAAGGTCGAACTGCGTAAGGTCTGGCCGCATGAGGCGCTCGACTTCACCAAGTGGCTCTCGTGTGCAGCCAACTTGAATATGCTGGGCGAAGCGGTTGGCGTTGAGCTCGAGCTCATTGAGACCGAATCCTCCGTGGGGTCATTTAACGTAGATATTTATGCTCAGGAAGTTGGAACCGGACGGAAGGTCATCATCGAGAACCAGCTCGAGGACACGAATCACGACCACCTTGGCAAGGTGATTACCTATGCTGCCGGCAAGGGTGCCCAGGTAATAATCTGGGTTGTCGCCCACGCGCGCGACGAGCATCGCCAGGCGATTGAGTGGCTTAACGAGCACACCGACAACGACTTTGGCTTCTTCCTCGTCGAGATCGAGCTTTGGACCATTGGAGACTCTAAGCCTGCTCCCCGCTTCAACGTCGTGGAGCAACCGAACGAGTGGACGAAGGCCTTGAAGCTGAGTGAGAACCTATCAGAGACCGAGCGCGTCAAGCTGTCGTACTGGACAAAGTATCGCGAGATTGCACGCTCGACTCCAAGCTTTCTTAAGATGTTCAGTCCACATAAACCGACGAAGGACCACTGGACCACTCTCCGGTGTGGCACGAGCGCTTATCACATTGCGCTCCTAATCGATACGCAGCACGGTCGAACTGGTATCGAGTTTTATGTTCCGGACGACAAGGAGATTGGTCACAAGGTCATCGAAAACGCGGCGCTTTTCGAGGAGAGGCTTGGACTGAAGGCGAAGCCGTTCGACGCGAAAAGGGCGTCTGGACTGCGCTTCTATAAAGAAGGCTGCAAAATCAAGAACAACGAGGGCGAATGGCCCGGGTTTATTGCAGAGCAACTGGACTGGGCGCTCAAGATGAGGAGGCTGATCGAAGAGCTTGGGCTCTAGGCTGGCGCCCAGGTTCAATATGTGTGTTCTGTCTACGCGCTGCAGTCCCGTATGTGAAAGGTAACGCGCATGCCCCGCCGCGCGCCTACCCGTAGTAGTCTGGTGCTCGTGAGCACAAGCGACGGGAGGACCATGGTGCAACAAGAGTCTGGCACGGCGACGGGGGAGGGCCCGCGCATCAGGATGGCGACGCCGGACGATGCCGAGGCACTGCTTGCGATCTACGCGCCGTACGTGCGCGACACGGCCATAACCTTTGAGTGGGACGTTCCCAGGTTCCCAGCGTGGAAGACTTCCGCCAGCGCATCTCGCACACGCTCGAGCGCTATCCCTACCTGGTGGCGGAGTCCGCGGACGGCCGTGCGCTGGGCTACGCGTACGCCGGCCCCCTCAAGGAGCGCAAGGCGTACGACTGGGCCTGCGAGCTCTCCATATACGTGGCGCGGGACGCGCATGGTCGCGGCGTGGGCGGCGCGCTGTACGCCACGCTCGAGCGCCTGCTTTCGGCCATGGGCGTCACGAACCTCAACGCGTGCATAGGCTACCCCGCCGCGCCGGACGACCCCTACCTCACGCGCGCGAGCGTGGAGTTCCACACCCACCTGGGCTTTGAGTGGGTCGGGCGCTTCCACGGCTGCGGCTACAAGTTTGGCCGCTGGTATGACATGGTGTGGATGGAGAAGATCGTGGGCGACCACCCCGCAAGCGCCCGCCCGCTGCTGCCCGTGTCCGAGGTGGCAGCCCTACTGGGGTAGTGGCCTTGCCCGCAATCGCGTCCGCGCCCGCTGCCGCGTTGGCCACGCCCTTCTCGCCCGGTGCCCCCGCGCAGACATCCGCAAGACTTTGGAGAAGAACATGATCAAGCTTGCCCTGACCGATCTGGACGACACGCTCATTCCCGTTGGCGCACCGCGTGCCACGGACCGCGCGATTGCGGCCATGCACGCGATGGTCGACGCGGGCCTGCACGTTGGGCCTGTCACGGGGCGGGTGCCCTTGGCCATGGGCTGGATGTTTGCGGGCGACGCCACCTGCTTTGCAACGGGCGCGTTCTGCAACGGCCAGATGGTCTACATCGACGGCGAGCTCACGCACCAGGAGGTGCTCGACCCAGCGTCGCTTGCGCGTGCGCAGGACGTGCTGGAAGACGTGGAGGGTGCGGCGCTTGCGGTGTACGACGTGTTTGGCGACGGCCAGGCGATTCTGGTAAAGCGCAACGTGGCGAGCCTGGAGGGTCACCCGGAGGTCATGAGCGAGGTTGGCCACCCCACGCGCGCCGAGCTTGGACCCATGCCGTGGATCAAGGCGAACGTGCACGTGTCCGGCCCGCGCGAGCGCCTGGTGCGCGTGCGCGACCTGCTGCGCGCGGAGTGCCCGGGCCTCGACTTCGTGTTCCC
>CACWMM010000028.1:0-18714 GCA_902761955.1 uncultured Olsenella sp.
GGCAAGCGCCGAGAAACGCCTGATGGCCGAGGGGCGAAGTCCCTCCAGCGCGTGGTTGAGTTCGAGTGACATGCCCCCACCTTCCATCGTCGGCGTGATCTGGAACTATCCAGAGATTGCGGTCTGTCTGTGTGACTGTTTGGGCGAACTGTAAACGAGCGCGATTGGTACGCAAATTGGAACGAGTATACTTCGCAACGTTTGCGCTAAGCCCACTGCACAGGCTTCGCGCCATGCGACGCAAGGAAGGCGTTCGCCTGCGAGAAGGGCCTTGAGCCCATGAACGGAACGAGCCCTCCGCCCGCGCGGTTTGCGGAGAGCGGGGAGGGATGCGTAGACGAGAGCACGCACTTCTCGCCCGCAAGGGTGCCCGCGGAGCGAGCGTCCTCCACCGCAGAGGTGACGAGGGTGGCGGCATGGCGTCCCCACGCAAGGTAGCAGATGGGCTGCGGAAGCTCTGTCGTGTGCCTGACCAGGTAGTTTGTAAGGCTTTGCCACCCAAGCCGCACGTGGGAGTTCGCGGCGTGCTCGCGCACGGTGAGCGTCGTGTTAAGCAGCAGAACCCCCTGGCGCGCCCACGGGGTGAGGTCGCCCGTCGCGGGCGGCTCGCAGCCAAGGTCCTGCGAGAGCTCCTTGTAGACGTTGCGCAGGCTGGGCGGGAGCCGCTGGCCAGCGGGTACGGAGAACGACAGCCCCATGGCCTGCCCCGGCTCGTGGTACGGGTCCTGCCCCAGAATCACCACGCGCACGTCGTTTGGCGCGGTGAGCTCGAGCGCGCGCAGGATCTGGTCCTGCGCGGGATAGATGACCTGGTCCTGGCGCAGGCGCTCTACCTCGCCCAGCAGGCGCTCCGTGTCGCGGCGCACCTGGTCAGGCGCGCCGTCAAGCCAGAGCCCCACGTTGCCTTTGGTCGCGTCCATCACGATACCTCCCTTGTGTGCTTGTCGCAGGCGACGGTAGCATCAATGGAGCTTTGGGTAAAGACATGTGGTAACCAACTGAGAGAGATGCCCGCGGCCGCAGCCGGCCCGTGGAGCGAGGGAGGCCGCATGACGAATGACCAGCTGGACCGCGAGAGTGCCCGTCTGCCGGAGGGCGTGGTAGACCTTCGGGCGGAGCGCGAACGCAGGGAGGACCACATCGTGCGCGGCACGGCGGCCGACGGCATGGTGCGTGCGTTTGCGATCACGGCACGCGCGACGGTGGAGGAGGCGCGCGCCCGGCACAAAACGACGCCGGTGGCGACGGCGGCACTGGGAAGGCTGCTCATGGGCGCGCAGATGATGGGCGCCATGTCCAAGAACGACGACGAGCTCGTCACCATCACGGTCATGGGCGACGGCGAGCTTGGCAGAATCACCGTGACGGCCGACAACCGTGGCCACACGAAGGGCTTCGTGCAGAACCCGCGGGTGTGGCTGCCGCTCAACGGCCGCGGTCACCTGGACGTGGGACAGGCCGTCGGGACGGGCACGCTCTCCGTCGTGCACGACGTCGCGGGGATGGACCCGTACTCGAGCGAGGTCGAGCTCGTCTCGGGCGAGATTGGCGACGACCTCACCTACTACTTTGCTGCGAGCGACCAGGTCCCAACCTCGCTTGGGGTGGGCGTGCTCGTGGACCGCGACATGAGCGTGCGGCGCGCCGGCGGCTTCATCATCCAGCTGATGCCCGGCTGCGACGACGACGTCGTGGCGGCGCTCGAGGCGAACCTCGCGCCCGTGCACTCCGTCACGGACCTGCTCGAGGCGGGCATGTCCCCCACGGAGATGCTGCGGCACCTGCTGCAGGGGCTAGACTACCAGGAGCTCGACCGCATGCCCGCGAGCTTCCGCTGCGGCTGCGACCGCTCGCGCGCCATGCGCGCCGTGCTCGCCCTCGGTCGCGCGGAGCTTCGCGACATGGTCGAGAAGGACGAGCCCGCCCAGGTGCACTGCCACTTCTGCGGCGCCGACTACCGCTTCGAGCCCGCGGAGCTTGCGGACATGCTCGAAGGCGCAGGCGACCCCGCGCCAGAGGCCGACATCTGACGCGCGCGTGCGGGGTTGCCCTAGACCCCGGCGTCCAAAGCGTCTAACGTAGGAAGAGCGCTGTTTGCGAGCGCGGTCGTGTCGGTCACTCAGCTTGATTGGAGCCGCGATGTGCACTGGTGTTAGGTTTACCGACGGCAAGGGCAACATGTACTTTGGTCGCAACCTCGACTGGAGCTGCTCGTACGGCGAGCGCGTGGTCATAACCCCGCGTGGCTACAAGCCCAAGTCCCCGTTTGGCGCCGTTCCCCAGGTGGGCATGGCCATCATAGGCATGGGCATCGTGGAGGACGGCACGCCCCTCTACTTCGACTGCGGAAACGAGAAGGGCCTTGCCGTGGCCGGGCTTAACTTCCCGGGCTACGCGGTGTACGCGGACGCCCCGCGCGAGGGCGCCATGAACGTTGCCGCCTTCGAGTTTCCGCTCTGGGTGGTCGCGAACCACACCACGGTAGACGAGGTCGAGGCGGAGCTCGCCAACGTGACGATCGTGGACGAGCCCGTCAGCCCCAGGTTCCCGTCCTCGATGCTGCACTGGATCATTGGCGACTCCACGCGCTCCATCGTGGTGGAGCAGACCGAGGCCGGCCTCCAGGTGTTTCACGACGACGTGGACGTCCTCACGAACCAGCCCGGCTTCGCGTGGCACACGGAGAACCTGCGCAACTACATCAACCTCACGAGCGACGTGCCCGGACCGCTGTCCTGGCGCACGCAGGAGCTCTCTGCGTTTGGCTCCGGCGCCGGCATGCGCGGTCTGCCCGGCGACTACTACTCGCCGTCGCGCTTCGTGCGCGAGGCCTACCTCAACGCGAACTACCCCACGCAGGAGGGCGAGAAGGCAAACGTCAGCAAGATCTTCCACATCCTCGGTGGCGTGAGCATGATTGACGGAGCCGCGAAGATGACGAACGGCGAGTTCGAGACCACGATCTTCACGGGAGCGTTCTCCTCCGCGACGTGCACGTACTACTGGTCCACCTACGATGACCCGGCCATCCGCTCCGTTGCGCTGTTCGACCACGACGTGGACGCGGACGTCCTCATCGAGGAGTAGACTCTCTGCACAACCAACGGAATGTTGCGGCTGCGGGCCCTGTGTCCGCGGCCGCTCGCACACTACCCCCAGGATGGGAGCAGCGCATGAGCAAGAAGTTCGGTCCTGACAAGGCTTCGTCCGGGGACAACGAGGCGGCGGACGCCAAGGGCGAGAAGAACGAGGCACCGCGGGACGCGGGCGCCACGCAGGCGGTGACGCCACCCCTGCCCGCAAACCCGCTCCAAAGCGCATCCGATGACGCGCCTGTCGACCCAACGAGCGGCTCCGCCTCCGTCGATGATGCGCCGGACGACGACGCGAGCGGCATGCTCGCGTACCAGAACCTCGAGCGCCACCGCAAGGAGAAGAAGCGCCGCCGCAACGTGAAGATTGCGGTGGGGGCGTGCGCCGCCGTCGTGATCGCGGCGGCCATCATAGTGCCCCGAGTGCTTACGCCCGCGGACAGCGGCAAGCAGATGCCCGCGACCGCGGAGGTCACGCGCGGCGACCTCACCTCCAGCGTGAGCGTATCGGGCGCGGCCCAGCCCGCGTCCAGCGTCTACGTCACGCCCGAGGTGAGCGGCATCGTCCAGGACCTGCGTGTGTCCGAGGGTGACACCGTGAGCAAGGGCGACGTGCTCTTCTCGCTCAAGAACGACTCCCTCGACCGCGCGGTCGCAGACGCCCAGCGGCAGGTTTCTGATGCGCAGGCGCAGGTCAACACCGCCCAGCGCGGCGTCGACAACGCAAACGCCGCCTACCAGAAGGCGCTTGACGCCTGGAACTCCGCGCCGGACGCGGAGACGCAGGCGGAGATGACGGACCCTGACAGCCTCTATGGTGACGTGCAGACGGCAAACGACGGCCTGAACAGCGCAAAGTCCGCACTCGACTCCGCAAGCCAGGCGCTTTCGGACGCGAAGGCGCAAGCCGCGAAGCGCACGGTGACGGCGCCCGCCTCGGGAAGCGTTGTCGCGGTGAACGCGAGGAACGGCGCGGCGTACGGGGACGCCACGGGCGGCTCCACCACGAGCGACGGCACGAGCCAGGGCTCGGGCGCAGGTGCCGGCTGGGCCGTGCAGATCGCGGACCTCTCGAAGATGAGGGTGGCCACGCAGGTGAACGAGGTGGACATCTCGGGCGTGGCCGTGGGGCAGACCGCGAGCGTGACCTTCTCGGCGATCCCCGGACTCGAGTGCGACGCAAAGGTCGAGAAGATCGCGACGGTCGCGAGCGGCGACAGCTCCATGGGCTCGGACGGCGTCGTGACGTACGAGGTCGACCTCGTGATCGACCAGCCGGACGAGCGCATAAAGCCGGGCATGACGGCGAACGCGACCATCCAGACGCAGAGCGTGTCGGACGTGCTCATGGTGCCGATCGCGGCGCTGAACGACTACGACGAGTCCGCCGGAACCGCCAGCGTGACCGTCGTCACGCTCGACGGGGACGGCAACATAAAGACCTCCCGCGACGTCGACGTGAAGGTGGCCGAGAAGAACGGGTCCGACGCCGCCGTGACGGGCGTGAAGGAGGGCGAGACCGTCAAGCTTGCGGACGAGGGCGACTCCGCGGACGGTGACTCCACCGCGGGCGAAGCCTCCGCCGCCACGGCAGACGGGCGCTAGCCATGCTGCCCGTGATAGACGTGCGGGACGTGCATCGCATCTACGACTCCGGCGGCGTGCCGACGCATGCGCTGCGGGGCGTGTCGCTCGCGGTGCGCAAGGGCGAGTTCCTGTGCATCATGGGGCCGTCAGGCTCAGGCAAGTCCACGCTCATGAATATACTGGGCTGCCTGGACACGCCCACGTCCGGCACGTACCTGCTCGAGGGGGTCGACGTCGCGAAGCTCGACGACGACGAGCTCGCGCGGGTGCGCGCGACGCGGATCGGCTTCGTGTTCCAGTCGTTCAACCTGCTGCCGCGCTCGACGGTCATCAGGAACGTGATGCTGCCGCTCTTGTACACAGACGTCGCCCCGCGAGACCGCGAGCGGCGCGCGTGCGAGGCGCTCGCGTCCGTGGGGCTTCCGGCGGAGTACTTCGACCACAGGTCGAACGAGCTTTCCGGTGGCCAGATGCAGCGCGTCGCGATCGCGCGCGCCCTGGTGAACGACCCCGCCCTGGTGCTGGCTGACGAGCCCACGGGAAACCTGGACTCCGCCACGAGCGAGGTGGTGCTGAACACCTTCGTCAGGATGCGGGACGCCGGCAAGACCGTCGTCCTCATCACGCACGACCCCGAGGTCGCGACGTGGGCGGACCGCTGCGTGCACATTCGCGACGGCAGGCTCCTTACCGACGAGCAGGAGCGCGCCCACGTCTTGAGGTCTGAGTCCCGCGGAAGGGGGAGCACATGAGGCTGAGGGACCTTTGGGCCGAGACCTGGGAGGCCCTCGACGCAAATCGCGGCAGATCGCTCCTCACGGTGCTGGGCATCGTTATTGGCATCAGCGCCGTCATCGCGATGACCGCGCTCATAGGCGGCGTGCGGCAGGGCCTCATGGGCGAGCTCGGCCTCGACCGTGCCCGCGTCATAACCATGGGCGTCTACAACGGGTCGCAGGTACGCACGGAGGACATCGCGAAGATCGAGGAAGGGCTGCCGGAGTACGAGTACATCACGGGCAGTGCCTACGGCGGCGGCAAGGTCGCGAGCGACGTCAAGAGCGCCGACGGCCAGGTCCTGGGAATCTCGTCGCATTACTTCGACGTGACGGGGCAGAAGCTGGTGGAGGGCCGCACGTTCACGAGCGGCGAGAACGACTCCGCCTCGACGGTGGTGATACTGGACAAGACGAGCGCGCACAACCTGTTTGGGGACAAGGACGCCCTTGGCCAGAAGGTGCGCATCAAGGGGATCGAGTATCGCGTGGTGGGCGTGCTGGAGAACAGCCAGCAGACCGACCCGAAGAGCGTGACGGCATACGTCCCGCTCAAGGCATGCGTCCAAAGGGTCACGGGCTACGACAGCGTGGACTCGCTCGCCGGCATGGCTCGGGAGGGCGAGGACATCGACTCCCTCGTCACGAAGACGAAGGACTTCCTGGCGTCGTACTACCACCTGAGCGACGAGGACGTCGAGAACGGCCTGTTCGTCTCGTCCATGAAGTCCATGATCGACAGCTTCAACTCCGTCATGTTCACGTTCCAGCTGCTCATGACGTCCGTTGCGTCCATCTCGCTCGTGGTTGGCGGCATAGGCATCATGAACATGATGCTCACGAACGTGACGGAGCGCATCCGCGAGATCGGGCTTCGCAAGGCCCTGGGCGCGCGCAGGTCAGACATCACGCGGCAGTTCCTGCTGGAGTCCGTGTGCCTGACGCTTGCGGGCGGGGCCATCGGCATCGTGCTTGGCTACCTGGGGGCGTTCGCCCTCGGCGGCGTTGCGACGAGCCTGTTGGCCTCGGGCGACAGCGGCATGTCGCTTACCGTGACGCCCGTGATCGAGCCCATGGCGGTGCTCGGCGCGACGGGCATCTGTGTGCTCATAGGCGTGGTGTTTGGCTACTACCCGGCACGGCGCGCCGCAAAGCTCGACCCCGTGGAGTCCCTGCACTACCAATAGCAACCAGCATCAGAGTCAGCTTACGCCCCTCACTTTCTGGATGCGTGTCGGCTACGATAGACGACGCGCAGGCAAGGCCGTCTGCTTCCGACTGTACGGCCACAGACCCCAGGGGGGAGAAGAACTCACGTGACGGGCAAGACGCACATAGCCATAGGCGTGGCATCCGCGCTGGCCGTGGCCCCGCTGGCCGGAGCGCCTCTTGGGGTGCCGACAGACGTGGTGCCGCAGGCGATTGCACTCGCACTTGGCGGTATGGTGGGCGGCATGCTGCCGGATACCGACACGCCATCCAGCATGGGCGCGCGTGGGACGCGTCGCGTGTGGGCGGCGCTTGCCGTTATGGCGGCGGCGCTTCTGGTGGTGGACCACGTGCGTGGAAGCGACCTCGCGCTCACCCTGGCGTCGGGCTTCTCGTACGAACAACTGGCGGGCCTGGCGATCGTGGTGGCCACGTGCACAGTTGGCAGGGCGTCCGGGCACAGGGGCTTTTCGCACTCGCTCGTGGCGCTTGCGCTGGTGGGGTATGGCACGTGGATGCTCTGCCGCCCGATTGCGGTCGCCGTTGCCGTGGGCTATGCGTCGCACCTGGCACTCGACCTCACGAACAAGAGGGGGTCAGGCTCCTGTGGCCATGGGGGCGGCTGCTCTGCTTCGGTCTCTTCGAGTCCAGTCGCCTTGCGGATTGGGCGCTCTTCGTGCTGGGCGTTGCGGCTGCGGCCCTCATGGTGGCAACGCGCCTGCAGCTGATTGGCCCCATGTCGGCCTTGCCGTCCGTTGGGATGACGGCGGCCGTCACGGCCATCTTGAGGTAAAGGCACGCCGTGTCCAAGGCGCTCTCAGAGACGGAGGAACGCTCATGAGGATTCTTGACTTCGGATCTTTGAACATCGACTACGTGTACCAGGTCGACCACATGGTCAGGCCCGGCGAGACCCTCGCGACGGGGCGTCGCGACGTGTATCCCGGCGGCAAGGGGCTGAACCAGGCCGTCGCGTGCGCGCGGGCCGGCGCCAAGGTGTGGCAGGCGGGGCTTGTGGGCCCGGAGGGCGGCCTGCTTCTGGACGTGTGCCGCGAGGCCGGCGTGAACACGGACTACGTGAGGACCGTCGACGTCGCGAGCGGCCACACCGTCATCCAGGTGGACAGGAAAGGCCAGAACTGCATCCTGCTGTACGGGGGCGCAAACCAGCGCATCGACGAGGCGTATGCGGACGAGGTCCTCTCGCACTTCTCGGCGGGCGACTACGTGATCCTGCAGAACGAGATCTCGTGCCTGCCGCACATCGTGGACGAGGCCGCCGCGCGCGGGATGAGGGTCGTGCTGAACCCCTCGCCGTACAACGATGCGCTGGAGGCCGTCGACATGTCGAAGGTCTCGCTCTTCCTGCTGAACGAGGTCGAGGGCGCGCAGGTGGCCGGCGGCTCCGAGGACCCGGACGAGGTCCTGGCGTGCCTGGGCGAGAAGTACCCGGACGCCGCGGTCGTGCTGACGCTCGGGTCCGAGGGCTCGCGCTACCAGCGGGGCGACGAGCGCTACGCGCAGGGCATCTACCACGTGGACGCGAAGGACACCACCGCCGCCGGCGACACGTTCACCGGCTACTTCGTGTGGGCCGTGAGCGAGGGCAGGCCCGTGCCCGAGGCGCTCGACATCGCCGCGAAGGCATCCGCCATCGCGGTGTCGCGCGCGGGCGCCGTGCCGTCCATCCCCACGATCGACGAGGTCATGGCAGCAAAGCTCTGACGCCCGCCCGCGGCCAGACCCACAGCCCCTCCTAGCGCTCGCCCGGCTCCTCCCCCAACACGAGCCGGGCGAGCGTCTTTGCGACGCCGGACTCGAGGTTGGACCACTCGCACACGTGAGCGGCGGCCTCGCGCACGGACGGCTCGCCGTTTGGCATGGCATAGGACTCGTCCACGGCAAGCAGCATGTCGAGGTCGTTCGGGCCGTCGCCAAACGCGACGGCCTCGCCGCGGCTGGCGCCAAAGTGGTGGCACAGCACGTCGACCGCGTGGCTCTTGCTCACGCCGGCCGCCATGACCTCGCACAGGACGTCGTTGCTGCGCACCACGGTCAGCTCCGGGTAGCGCGCGCCGAGGGTGCTCTCGGCCGAAAGGATCGCGTCGGGCTCTCCCATCAGCAGGAACTTGTGGATGCCGCGCTTGCCGAACGTGCCCTTGAGGTCGCGACTCTGGGTCGCGCGCGCCTGCACGAAGTACTCCTCCTGCAGCACGCGGGAGTCGCGCGCGTCGTCCACGATCCACTTGTGGAATCCGTACGTGCCCGCCACCACGTTGGGCAGGTCGCTCTCCAGGTACGACTTCACCTCGAGCGCGAGGTCGAGCGGGATGGTCTTGCTATAGAGCTCCTCGCCCTTCTCGTCCAGCACGTACGCGCCGGAAAACGCCGCGACGGGACCGGTGATGCCCAGCGCCCTCTGCACGGAGTGGATACCCTCCGGCGAGCGGCCGGACACCAGGCACAGGGGGATGTGCTGCGTGACGCGCCTGAGGGTGGGGCCGTCCGCGGGAAGCGCGTGGTGGTTCGTGTCCACGATGGTGCCGTCTACGTCGCTGAACGCGATGCGAATGCTCATGGGTGCTCCTTCTGCCGGGGATGTGTGGCCTTAGCGTCGCACGTTGCGACCGGCTGGCGGACGAGCTTTCGCATTTGGTCCAAATGTATGGTAACTATGGTACATTTAGCACATGAACGCACTTGATGCCATATGCGCGACGCCGCTTGACAAGACGTCGGACGTACCCCTGTACCTGCAGCTCAAGCTCAGGCTCATGGGGCTCATCGCCACGCACGCCTTTGACGGGCAGACGCCGCTTCCCGCGGAGGCCGACATCTGCCGCGCGCTCAACCTGTCGCGCTCCACGGTCCGGCGCTGTTTTCGCGACCTCGTGGACGAGGGCCGCGTCGTCCGTCGGCGCGGCAAGGGCACGTTCGTCGCCCGCTACCAGCAGGGCCGCACCACCGACGTCGCGCTGAACTTCTCCGCGCGCATGGAGGCGCTGGGGAAGGTGCCATCGTCGCGCATCCTCTCGCTGCGGCAGGTGCCGGGCACGGACGTCCTCAGGCACCGGCTTCGCCTGGGCGAGAAGGACGGGGCGCTTTGGGAGGTGCGGCGCCTGCGCATCGCGGACGGCGTGCCGATGGAGATAAACACGGCGTACGTGCCGACGGCCGTGTGCCCGGCGCTCACGCGCGAGCGGCTGGAGCGGTCGCTGTACGCGTGCGTCGCGGAGGACGCGGGCCTTCTGCCCACGTACGAGGACGCGTACCTCGAGGCCGTGGTGCTGGACGCCGCGGAGGCGGACGCGCTTGAGCAGGTGCGCGGCGCGCCCGGCATCCGCGTGCTAAGGACGACGTACGATGCGGACATGGTCCCGTTCGAGGTGTCCGTGCTCGTGCGGCGCGCGGACAAGAACCGCCTGCACCTACGGCTGGGGCCGTCCGGATCGGAGGTCATGCTGGACGTGACGTGAGACCGCGCGGCGCCAGGCGAGAAACGCATGAATCGAGGTTGGGAGCGAATAAT
This sequence comes from uncultured Olsenella sp., assembly GCA_902761955.1. Lineage (GTDB taxonomy): Bacteria > Actinomycetota > Coriobacteriia > Coriobacteriales > Atopobiaceae > Parafannyhessea. The sequence goes on from CACWMM010000028.1 coordinate 10,194, forward strand.
GAAGAACGAGAGGACCCGCGACGCCTGGGAGCAGATCAAGGGCTCGAAGCCTCGGCGCCAGGAGATGCGCGGCATGCGCTTTGGCCAGAAGGGCATAGGGCCGAACAAGGCATCCGGCCACAAGGGCGGTATGGGCAGACAGGGGTCGCGCCGCGGGTAACCGCCGCGCACGGCATCGCGCGGCGGGCCTTGCGATCCTCGATCCGGAGACCTGACGAGGACTGCGGTCCGACGCATGGTACGAAAGGGGACCTCCCGGCGCCGTCTGGTGCGGGAGGTCCCTCCTGTGCGTCGCGTTGTGTCGGCTGCTGGCGCCGGTCGTGTCACGCGCCTACGCTACATGTGGTCGTGGCAGGTGCGCGCGATGACGTCGAGCTGCTGCTCGCGGGTGAGGTCGATGAACTTGACCGCATAGCCGGATACGCGGATCGTGAAGTTGGCGTACTCAGGCTTCTCGGGGTGCTCCATCGCGTCCTTCAGCTTTTCGACGCCGAAGACGTTCACGTTCAGGTGGTGGGCACCGGCGGAGAAGTAGCCGTCCATCACGTTGACGAGATTCGCCTTGCGCTGCTCCAGGTCGTTGCCGAGCGCGCTGGGGTTGATGGTCTGCGTGTTGCTGATGCCGTCGAGCGCATACTCGTACGGGAGCTTGGCCACGGAGTTGAGGCTGGCGAGAAGGCCGTTCTTCTCCGCGCCGTACGCGGGGTTCGCGCCGGGCGCAAACGGCTTGAAGGCCTCGCGGCCGTCGGGCAGGGCGCCCGTGGCCTTGCCGTAGACCACGTTCGACGTGATGGTCAGGATCGAGGTGGTCGGCTCGGAGTTGCGGTAGGTGTGGTGCTTCTTGATCTTGCCCATGAAGGTCTTGAGCAGCCAGACCGCGATGTCGTCCGCGCGGTCGTCGTCGTTGCCGTAGCGGGGGAAGTCGCCCTCGACCACGTAGTCGGTCACGAGGCCGTCCTCGTTGCGGACGCACCTGACCTTCGCGTACTTGATGGCGGACAGCGAGTCAACCACGTGGCTGAAGCCGGCGATGCCCGTGGCGAAGGTGCGGCGGACGTCGGTGTCGATGAGGGCCATCTCCGCGGCCTCGTAGTAGTACTTGTCGTGCATGTACTGGATGAGGTTCAGGATGTTGACGTAAAGGCCGGACAGCCAGTCCATCATGAGGTCGAACTTGTGCATGACCTCGTCGTAGTCGAGGTACTCGCTCGTAATCGGGGCGAGCTCGGGGCCGACCTGCATGTTCTTGCCGGTCTTCTTGTCGAGGAACTTCTCGTCCTTGCCGCCGTTGATGGCGTAGAGCAGACACTTCGCCAGGTTGGCGCGCGCTCCGAAGAACTGCATCTCCTTGCCGGTCTGGGTTGCGGAGACGCAGCAGCAGATGCTGTAGTCGTCACCCCAGACGGGACGCATCACGTCGTCGTTCTCGTACTGGACGGAGGAGGTGTTGATGGAGACCTTCGCGGCGTAGCGGCGGAAGTTGAGGGGAAGGCGCTTGCTGTAGAGCACGGTGAGGTTGGGCTCCGGCGCGGGACCCATGTTCTCGAGCGTGTGCAGGAAGCGGTAGTCGTTCTTCGTGACCATGTGGCGGCCGTCCTGGCCGAGGCCGGCCATCTCGAGCGTCGCCCAGACGGGGTCGCCGGAGAAGAGCTCGTTGTAGCTGGGGATGCGCGCGAACTTGACCATGCGGAACTTCAGGACCATGTGGTCGACGAGCTCCTGGGCCTCGGACTCCGTCAGGGTTCCCGCAGCGAGGTCGCGCTCGATGTAGATGTCCAGGAAGGTCGCGATGCGGCCGACGGACATGGCGGCGCCGTTCTGGGTCTTGATGGCTGCGAGGTAGCCGAAGTACAGCCACTGGAACGCCTCGTGGGCGTTGGTCGCGGGCTTCGAGATGTCGAAGCCGTAGATGGCGGCCATGTCCTTGATGCCCTTGAGGGAGCGGATCTGCTCGGCGATCTCCTCGCGCAGGCGGATGACGTCGTCGGTCATGGTGCCGTCGCCGCAGTTGAGGAGGTCCTCCTGCTTCTTGGCGATCAGGAAGTCGATGCCGTACAGGGCGACGCGGCGGTAGTCGCCGACGATGCGGCCGCGGCCGTAGGTGTCGGGCAGGCCGGTTACGATGTGAGAGTGGCGGGCGGCGCGCATCTCGGGGGTGTACGCGTCGAACACGGCCTGGTTGTGGGTCTTGTGGTACTCGTTGAAGATCTTGTCGTACTTCGGGTCGATCTTGTAGCCGTAGCTCTCGGCTGCCTGCTGCGCCATCTTGATGCCGCCATACGGCATGAACGCGCGCTTGAGGGGCTTGTCGGTCTGAAGGCCCACGACCTTCTCGAGGTCCTTGAGCTCGGGGTCGATGTAGCCCGGGCCATATGCGGTGAGGCCGCTCACGACCTCGGTCTCGCAGTCGAGGACGCCGCCGTTCGCGCGCTCCTGCTTCTGAAGCTCCTGGACCTTGCCCCAGAGCCTGTCCGTGGCCTCGGTCGGGCCGGCGAGGAAGGACTCGTCCCCGTCGTAGGGCGTGTAGTTGCGCTGGATGAAGTCGCGGACGTTGACGTCGGACGTCCAGTGGCCTGCGGCAAATCCGTTCCACTCTTCCCTAAGCTGCATCGTGCTCCTCTCTTTCTGGCGGCCGCGCCGCCGTTTTGGCTGCTGGTTGCTCTACTGCGCACTGCGCAGGTGGTTCGCGGTATGGCTAGGAGGGGGCGCCTTCCGCCCCGAGGATGCGCCTTGCGTTCTGTACGCGCTCGGGGCTTGGCGGCTCGACGCCGTCCAGGGTGTACGGGATGCCGAGCTCCTTCCACTTGTAGGCGCCGAGGGTGTGGTAGGGGAGGACCTCGACGCGCTCCACGCTCGAAAGGGTGCCTATGAACTCTGCCGTGCGCTCGAGGTAGGCGTCGTCGTCCGTTATGCCGGGGACGAGGACGTGGCGTATCCAGACGGGCTTTTCGATGTCGCTCAGGTAGGCGAGGGCGTCGAGGATGTTGGCATTGTCATGGCCGGTCAGGCTCTTGTGCTCTGCCGGGTCGATGTGCTTGAGGTCCGCGAGCACGAGGTCGCACGACCCCATGAGGCGCTCGAACTTGCCGAAGAACGGCTCGCGCCGGGCGAACGGCTGGAGGGCCGTGTCGAGGCAGGTTCCGATGCCCCGCCGCCTTGCCTCCTCGAAGAGCTCCGTGACGAAGTCGATCTGCAGAAGGGCCTCGCCACCGCTCACGGTGATGCCGCCGTCCTCCCCCCAGTAGCCACGGTAGCGCTCTGCCTTGTCGAGAACCTCTTCCACGGACATGAGCGTTCCCTTGTCCCGGGCCCAGGTGTCGACGTTGTGGCAGTAGCGGCAGCGCATGGCGCAGCCCTGCAGGAAGACGAGGTAGCGGACGCCGGGGCCGTCGGCCGACCCAAACGACTCCAAAGAGTGGACCCTTCCGAGCATTCCCGTCGCCTCCTCAAGATAATGTTTGTCGTTAGACAACATATCTTGGGGTGGCAGAAAGTTCCTTGATTACAGTCAAGTAACGGAGAAAAGCTTTTGCCGGGGATGGCGCAGGGAAAGTGATATGCGGGATGACCTTCGCTTTATGCATGCGGAAGTACGCCACGCGGGACACCCGCCGTAAGGCCCGCGACTACGCGTCGTCGCAGAGCCTGCGAAGCGCGCCGTGGTCAAGCACGCGGATCTTGCCGCGCCCGATGCGCTGCACCATGCCGTCGCGCTCGAACGAGCCGAGGGCGCGGCTGACGGTCTCCGGCCTGAGCCCCACGGAGTTCGCGATGTCGCCCAGGGTGAGGTGGATCTCCGGGCCGATGCAGCGCTCGTCGCGCCACAGCAGGAACTTTGCCAGGCGGCGCCGAGGGTCTCTTGTGCTGAGGACCTTGATCTTCTCCTCCGCCTCCACGAGCTCCGTGCCAAGGGTCTGGATCAGGCTCGTCGCGACCTCGCGATTGTCGCCGATGAGCCGCATGAAGTCCGTGCGGCGGATGCGGCAGAGGTCGACGTGGGTGAGGCAGCCGACGCTGTACCGGTAGACGTTCTCCTTCAGGAACATGCCGTGCCAGATGGCCTGGCCGTCGTGCAGGATGTCCAGGAGGTACTCCTCGCCGTCCGCGTCCGCGTGGAACGTCTTGATGCGCCCGTGGCGCACCACCAGGATCGACTCGATGGGGTCTCCCTCGCGCACCAGCAGGCTTCCCGCGGGGTGGGTGGAGCGCAGGGCGTGCGCCATGAGGTCGTTGCGAGCGGACTCCGGGAGCCCCGCGAACAGGCGGATGCTTCCCATGCAGCTGCTGCCGTCCTCGCGAAAGGGGCAGTCCATCGTCTCCTCGCACCGCGCCGGGTCCTTGGCCACCGTTCCTCCTCACGTCGCCCTCGTACCCATGATACCCAAGCGCGGCTGCCCCGGGTCGCGACGGGCGACCGCTGGGGGGTCGGGGATGCCTTCTGCGACAGGTGTGGTAGCCTTTTAAGCTGCAGCGTCAAAGCTGGGCCCTCCCGCGAGGCAGGGCCACGTCTCATGTGTTGCGAGGAGATGCGCATGGCACTCGATCAGGACAGCGCGACCGCGAAGGCGGTCGAGGCATCGGCCCAGAAGACGGCGGAAGGGGCGAACACGGGGGCGGCGGAGGCCGCGCCATCGCCCCTGGAGCAGGAGCTTGCCAAGAGGGAGGCCCTCTGCGAGCAGGCGGAACGCGTCGCAGGCGAGAAGGACTGGCGGCACGGGCCGGCGGACCTCCGTAGGCTCGCGGACGAGTGGCGCTCGCTGCGCCGCTGGCACGACTCGCGCGAGGACGTGCTCTGGAAGCGCTTCGATGCGGCGCGCGAGGCGTTCTATCAGGCTCGGGACGACGCCCGCGACGATGCGCGCAAGAAGAAGGAGGCCCTTGCGGCCGAGGCCGAGCGCCTGGCCGGCTCTACGAGCTGGAAGCAGACGGCCGCGCGCATGCGCGAGATGATGGACGAGTGGAAGGCCGCCGGCACGTGCGGCCACGAGGCCGACGAGGAGCTCTGGCAGCGCTTCGACAAGGCCCGCAAGGCGTTCAACGCCGCGCGCGAGGAGGACTACGCCCGCCTGGAGCAGGCGCGTGCGAAGGCGAAGGCCGCGAAGGAGCAGCTTGTGGAGGAGGCCCGCAAGGCGGCGGTGACCTCTCCCGACTGGAAGGGTTCCGAGTGGCGTGCCGCATCGCAGCGGATGAAGGACCTCATGGCGCGCTGGAAGGAGGCCGGCGTCGCGGACCGTGCGGACAACGACCGCCTGTGGGAGGAGTTCACGGCGGCGCGCCAGCCGTTCTTCGACGCGCAGCACGCCCACTACGAGGCGCTCGAGGCCGCGCAGAAGAAGGCCGCGGACGCGAAGCGGGCCCTTGTGGAGGAGGCGCGCGCCCTTGCGGCCGCGGACGACTTCTCGCGCGAGGCGACGGAGCGCGCCAAGGACCTCGACCGCAGGTGGAAGCAGCTGGGCTTTGCCGGGCGCGAGCTGAACGACACGCTGTGGGAGGAGTTCAACACGGCGAAGGAGGGCTTCTGGGACAAGAAGCGCGCCTTTGGCGAGGCTCGCCACGAGGAGTGGCGCCAGCGCACGCAGGACGCGATCGACCGCAGGCAGAAGCGGATATCCGACCTGCAGCAGCAGACGGACCGCCTGCAGGAGCGCCTGAACAACGCCTACGCCACGGACCACGTGGAGGAGATGCAGGACAGGCTCGAGCAGAAGCTCGACCTGATAGACAAGATCAAGGCGGAGGTCGAGGACATCAAGTCCAGGCTCGACTAGCCGCGCGAAAGACGGAGGCACACATGGCAGAGGAAGCCAAGGACAGCACGGACAACAAGGACGCCGCGGGCGAGAAGGTCGTGACGTACGAGAGCAGGGACCAGGTGCCGGAGCGCTACCGCTGGGACCTGAGCGACCTGTTCGCGAGCGACGACGACTTCGAGCGCGCCCTCGGCGAGGCAGAGTCGCTCGTGGCCGAGTACGCCGGCTGGCGCGACAAGGCCACGGCGACGGGGGCAGACCTTCTCGCCTACCTGCGCTTCGACGACGACGCGACCATCCGCGTGCAGCGCCTGTGGAACTACGCGTCGCGCCGCGCGGACGAGGACACGCGCGTCAGTCGCTACCAGGACCTCAACGCGCGCGTGACGAGCCTCGCGACGCGCGTCTCGGCCGCGTCGTCGTGGTTCGAGCCCGCGGTGCAGGCGCTCGACGGCGACCGTCTTGAGGAGTGGTACGCGTCCACGCCCGGTCTTGGCCTGTATCGCCTGGCGCTCGACCGCATCCGCGCGCTGGCCGCCCACACGCTCGCGCCTGAGCAGGAGGCGATCCTCGCCCAGGCACAGGAGCTGATGGAGCAGCCGGGCAAGGCGTTCACGATGCTGAACGACGCGGACCTCGGCTTCCCGGACGCGACGGACGCGGACGGCCAGAGGCACGCCGTCACGCACGGCAGCTACGTCCCGCTGGAGATGTCGCCGGACCGCGCGCTGCGCGAGTCCGCGTACCACAGCGTCTACGGCACGTACCGCTCCGTCAGGAACACGTGCGCCGCGCTTCTGGCCTCGCAGATGCGGCACCTCGCGTTCTTCTCGAACGCGCGCCACTACGCCAGCTCGCTCGAGGCGTCGCTCACGCCCACGGAGGTCCCGGTCGAGGTGTACGCGAGCCTCATCGACTCCGTCCACCGCAACGTCGAGTCCCTCCACCACTACACGGAGGTCCGCCGCCGCGCGCTCGGGCTGGACGCGCTGCGCTACTGGGACCTCTACGTGCCCATCGTGAAGGCTCCGGAGCGTCGCTACACCTTCGAGGAGGCGTGCGACCTTATGCTTAAGGCCCTCGCCCCGCTGGGCGAGAAGTACGTGTCCGTCGTGCGCCGCGCCCTCTCGGAGCGCTGGATCGACGTGTACGAGACGCCCGGCAAGATGAGCGGCGCGTACTCCGCTGACGGTCACGGCATGCGCCCCGTCATCCTGCTCAACTTCCAGGGCACGCTCGACGACGTGTTCACCCTCGTGCACGAGATGGGCCACTCCATGCAGACGTGGCTCTCGAACGAGACCCAGCCGCCGCGCTACCAGGAGTACCCCATGTTCGTGGCGGAGGTCGCCTCGACCACGAACGAGTGCCTGCTCATCCGCTACCTGCTCGACCACACCACCGACGACGCGGAGCGCCTGTTCCTCGTGAACCACTTCTGCGAGATGTTCCGCGGCACCCTGTTCAGGCAGACCATGTTCGCGGAGTTCGAGCGCGATGCCAACGCCGCGTGCGCCGCGGGCGAGGGCGTGGGCGCAGATGCGCTCTGCACCCGCTATCGCGCGCTGAACGACCTGTACTACGGCGACGCGGTGCAGTCGGACGACGAGATCGCGCACGAGTGGGCGCGCATTCCGCACTTCTACTACGACTACTACGTCTACGTGTACGCCACGAGCTTCGCGGCGGCCGTCGCGCTTTCCGAGCGCATGCTGCGCGAGGGCGAGCCCGCCGTGGGGGACTACCTCGGCTTCCTGTCCGGCGGCTGCTCCAAGACCCCCATCGAGCTTCTGCGCGGCGCCGGCGTGGACATGGCGTCCGGCGAGGCGGTCGACGCCGCCCTTGCGCGCTTCGCCGAGCTCGTGGACGAGCTCGACCGCGGGATCTAGCCGCCATGCGGCGCGACTCCCTGGTGCACGTGGCCGCGACCGGCGGCTACGGCAGCGTGTTCGAGGTGCATGACGGCGTGTGCGAGGTGGGGCTCATCGACCCCACCGCGGACGAGTATTCCGTCACGGTTCCGCAGTCCGCCGTGCAGGAGATGAGTCCCGTGCGCGATTCGGCGCGCGTGGGACTTCTCGGGCACCTCGTCCTGTTCCACCTTCGCGTCAACTGGCGCCTCAGGCTCGCGTGGAGCTTCGAGGCGTTCGTGGGAAGGGGGGAGGACGGCGACCTCGAGCTCTGGGCCGCCTGCGGCACGTCGCGTCCCCGCAGGGTCGCGACGCTTACCCCGCAGGAGGCGTCGCTCCTGACCGCATCGCTCGCGGGCCTCTCGCTCGACGCGTGGGAGCCCGGCCGCGCCGGCGCCGCGCCAAGCCTCGACGGCTGGGGCTGGTCCACGGAGCTTATCGGCGCGGGCATGGGGCAGTCCGCCTACGGCAGCTGCCCTTCGGGCGAGAAGAACGGGTCCCCTTTGCCGGAGGGCGCCGTTCCGGAGGGGATGCCCGCCGTGGTCGAGGCGCTTGCTTCCCTTGGCCTTCCCGTCTCGTGGACGGATCGTGGTCCGCGCGCGACCGGCGCGCCGCTTCCGGAGGCGCCGCAGCCAGAGGACGAGGCCGGCACCCCAGAGGGACCCGTGCTGCCGTTCGACCTTGGTGCGCTTGGCTTGTAGCGGCCTAAGGTCATATAGCGTGATCGCACAACCGTTGCCAAAGAGTGGGGCCGGACGGTTTCAATGAACTGCCTCCCATTTCTTGGACACAAGAAATGGGAGGTTCGTCTTTATGTCTGATGACTTGCGCCTGAAGCACGATGCCGGCACCAGAAGGGAG
>CACWMM010000029.1:0-20742 GCA_902761955.1 uncultured Olsenella sp.
GCATTCTCCAGCCGCTTGCAGCCCAAACTTCTTGCATCAAGCCATTTTAAGATGCGGCAGGCGGCGGGACGGCAAATGCGCCGTAGCTTCATAAGTGTTGCGCCAGAAGCGTCGTATGGCATACGCGGCCTCTGGTGCACCGACGCCACGCTAGAAGTCCAGACGCACGGGGATGCCCTGGCTTGCCATGTACTCCTTCACCTGTCGGATGGTGTAGGTGCCGAAGTGGAACACGCTTGCCGCAAGCACGGCGTCCGCCTCGCCGTCGATGATGCCTTCGGCAAAGTGCTCGAGCTTCCCGACTCCGCCTGATGCAATCACGGGAATGGGCACCGCGCGAGCCACGGCACGCGTGAGGGGGATGTCGAATCCGTCCTTGGTCCCGTCGCGATCCATGCTCGTGAGGAGAATCTCACCGGCACCGCGACGCGCGGCCTCCTCCGCCCACGCGACGGCATCGATGCCCGTGGGCTTGCGGCCCCCGGCGGTGTACACCTCCCACTTGTCGCCCTTGCCCTCGACGTGGCGGGCGTCTATCGCCACGACGACCGCCTGGCTTCCGAAGGCGGACGCCGCTGCCGTGATGAGTCCTGGGTCGCGCACCGCGGCCGAGTTGACGGACACCTTGTCCGCACCGGCGGAGATCATCGTCCTCATGCCCGCGACGTCACGAAATCCGCCGCCCACCGTGTAGGGAATGCGGAGCTGCTCGGCGGCGCGAGACGCAAGCTCGACGGTGGTGGACCTGTCGTCAGACGTAGCCGTAATGTCCAGGAACACGACCTCGTCCGCACCCTCCAGATCGTAGGTGCTCGCAAGCTCGACCGGGTCGCCCGCATCGCGCAGGCTCACGAAGTTGACGCCCTTGACGACGCGGCCGTCCTTCACGTCCAGGCATGGGATGACGCGCTTGGTAAGCATGTGCGAATCTCCTCTCAGGCTCGACGCCCAGCGGCGGCGAGCGCATCTTCGAGCGTGAAGCTTCCCTCGTACAGGGCTCGACCCGTGATGGCGCCCTCTATCACGTCGGGACCCAGAGTCGCAAGCGCACGGATGTCATCGAGGGTCGCGATGCCGCCCGACGCGACGACGGGAAAGCCCGCCACCTTGGCGATGTGCCTGTAGGCATCGACGTCGACCCCCGTCTGCATGCCGTCACGCGAGATATCCGTAAAGACGAGGTGCCGGTAGCCGAGGTCCGCAAGATGAGCGACGAGCGTGTCCGCCGCAATCCCCTCCCCGTCGCGCCAGCCGTCCACGCGGACCTCGCCATCGCAAGCCGCGACGTCCGCGACAACGTGCTCGGGGAACAGGCGCGCCGCCTCCGCCGCGAACTCTGGGTCGCGCACGAGCGCCGTGCCGATGGCGATGCGCTTTGCACCGGCGTCCACCAGCCTGCGCACGGCGTCCATGTCACGTACGCCGCCGCCCGTGTCGACGTCTATCACACCCAAGGAGCAGATGTCCGCGATGGCCCTGTGGTTCTTCTCGACCGCCTCCGCATCCTCGCGAAACGCCGAGGAGAGGTCCACGACGTGCACCCATCTGGCTCCACGCGCGGCAAAGGCGCCTGAGGCGGACGACCTGCCCCGCGACGAGGTCTATGGCAGGAAAGAGAATCATGCGCTAGCCCCTGACGATATCGACGAAGTTCTGCAGGATCTTGAGGCCGGCGCGCGAGGACTTCTCCGGGTGGAACTGGACGCCAAACACGTTATCCTTCCAGATCGCCGACGCGAAGGAGCGCGTGTAGTGCGTCCGCATGATGACGTCCTTCTCGTCCACGTCGTCCGTAAGCGCATATGAGTGCGTGAAGTAGAAGTTCGCGCCCTCCGGGACGTCCACCAGAAGCGGGCAGACCCGGCCGCTTTGGGTGAGGTATGCCTGGTCCCATCCCACGTGCGGGACCTTCAGCTTCTTCGACTCGAGGCGTGTGACCGAGCCTTCGAGCACGCCGAGGCCCGGCACCCACTCGCCGCCGAAGGACGAGTTCTGCGCATGCTCCGTGCCACGCTCGAACAGGAGCTGAAGGCCCAGGCAGATTCCGAGGAACGGGATCCCGTCCCTGATGGCTCCCACGACCGCATCGGCCTGGCCCGTACCCCTCATGTACGCGAGCGCGTCCTCGAAGCTGCCCACGCCGGGCAGGATGATGCCCTGAGACCTTCGGATGTCGGACGGGTCGTCCGAGACATACGCGGAACCACCTGCGGCGCCAAGCCCCCTGACGACGCTCTGGAGGTTTCCCTTGTGGTAGTCGACGACGACTATGTCTCCCCTGATCATCACAGGCTCCCCTTCGTAGACGGCACGCCCTGCACGCGCGGGTCGATCTCAACGGCGCCGCGGATGGCACGTGCAACGGCCTTGAACGCGCACTCGAGGATGTGGTGCGCGTTCTCTCCCGCGATCTCCCTGACGTGGAGGGTGATGCCCGCGTCGCGCGCGAACCCCTGGAAGAACTCGTGGCCGAGCTCGGTATCGAACGTGCCGACCTTCTGCGCGGCTATGGGAACGTCCCAGTACAGCTCGCCGCGGCCGCTCACGTCTATCGCCGCAAGCACCAGCGCCTCGTCCATGGGGACCGTCACGTCCGAGAAGCGCGTGATGCCGCTCTTGTCGCCTAGCGCCTGGGCAAGGGCCTGGCCAAGCACGATGCCCACGTCCTCGACCGTGTGATGGTCGTCGACCCATGTATCGCCTGTCGCATGGACCGTGAGGTCGCAGAGCGAGTGCCTTCCGAGGGCACTCAGCATGTGGTCGAAGAAGCCCACCCCCGTGGAGATGTCACACACACCCGTTCCATCCAGGTCAAGCGTCACCGTAATGTCCGTCTCCCCCGTCTTGCGGGTGACGGTGGCCGATCTTGCCATGCTATTCCCCCTTCAGAAGTTGTCGCAGCGCTTCGAGAAGAGCATCGTTCTCATCTGGCATCCCCACGGTGACGCGCAGGCAGTCCCTCAGCCCCGGGGCAGACGAGAAGTCGCGCACGAGTATCGAGAACTCGTCACGCAGGCGATTGCGCACCACATGGGCGTCGGGCATCCTCACGAGCAGGAAGTTTGCCGCGCTCGGCCATACCGTCACGCCGAGGTACTCCATGCTGGCAAGCTCGTCCAACAGGCGCTCGCGCTCCGACGCGATGCTTGCGATCGCAGGTTCGAACGCCTTTCGGTTCCTCACGGCCGCAAGTCCCGCGGCCTGAGAGAACACGTTCACGGAGTATGGCTGCCTCACGGCTGCAAGGGCGTTTACGACGGATGGACTCGCCAGCACGTAGCCTATGCGCCCTCCCGCGAGGCAGAATGCCTTCGACAGCGTGTGCAAAACCGCAAGGTTGTCGTACTCCGCTAGGAGCGGTTCTGCCGTGGACCCGTCCGGCGAAAACTCCATGTATGCCTCGTCCAGAAGGACTACCCCAGGGCACGCCTCGCAGAGCCTGCGCGTCTGCTCGATGGGAAAGAGGTTTCCCGTCGGGTTGTTCGGAGATGTCACCACCACGATGCTCGCGCGGGAGGCAGCCTCCACCAATGCATCCGCATCGCACTCGAACGTCTCGGGGTCGCGCGGAACGTCCACGACCATCGTCTCGACGAGCTCTGCGTACAGGCGGTACACCGAGAACGTGGGCTCGCAGGTCACGAGCACGTGGTCGCGCCCACCAAAGGCGAGGAAGAGGTTGAACAGCAGCTCGTCGCCGCCGTTTCCCACAATCACGTGATCTTCCCCGACGCCATGCCAACGGGCGAGCTCGGACCTGAGCTCGTTCGAGAGGGGCTGCGGATAGCGGTTCGTCACCGCATCACAAAGCCCCCTGTCGACTGCCGCCTTGACCTCCGGTGGCATTCCATAGGTGTTCTCGTTCGCCGAGAGGTTTACCCTCACCTGAGAGAACGCCGGGTCATAGGGCTCGAGCGCCGCGGCCGACGGCCGCATGACGGCACGAATCCTGTCTGAGATGCCTTGAGGCACGATGCTCCTCCTCACGTCCCATGTTTCTGCCGTCGCTAAGCCTAGTCCCTGCCGCCTTCAAGGTTGGGGACACCCGGCTCCTCAAGCTTACGCGGCCACGCGGTCGCCATCGCATCCGCACACGCGGCGGTAACGTCAGAGAAACGCTCCGTTTTCTCTTCGAGCAACTTGCGGCGCATTCCGACGGAAAGGGCGTGCGCCCACAGGCCCTCCGCCTGGGCGAGCGCCTGCACCGCCGGACCATCCGCCGCAAGTCCCTGCGGCGTATACGAAATGACACTCGAACGCTTCTGGAAGTCATAGACGCCAAGAGGGTTCGAGAAGACCGCGGTACCACCGGTCGGAAGCGTGTGGTTTGGCCCGGCGACATAGTCTCCCAGCGGCTCCGACGACCAGGGCCCCACGAATATCGCACCCGCATTCTGGATGCGACCGAGGAGGTCGAACGCCTGCGCACAGTGAAGCTCCAGGTGTTCCGGCGCAATCAGGTTCACCGCGTCGATCGCCGCGCCGAGGCTGTCGGTGCTGACGACAAGGCCGTGCTCGAGCGAGGCGCGCGTGATCTTCTCGCGTGGGCTCTGACTTGCCAGGATGTCAACGGCCGCCTCGACCTCCTCCGCAAGCGAGGGTGCGTCGGTAACCAGGTAGCACGTGGCAAGAGGGTCGTGCTCCGCCTGTGCCATGAGGTCCGCCGCCACGACGGCGGGATCCGCCGTCGCATCCGCGAGCACGCAGACCTCAGACGGCCCTGCGACCATGTCGATTCCCACGTCGCCGGAGACGTAGCGCTTCGCCGCCGCGACGTAGGCGTTTCCGGGCCCCACAATCTTTGCGACCTTCGGGATAGACTCCGTTCCATAGGCAACCGCGCCTATCGCCTGCGCGCCGCCTACGGCATACACCTCGTCGACGCCGGCGACTGCCGCCGCCGCGAGCGTGTACGCCGAAAGCGAACCGTCCCTCTGGGGCGGGGTTACCATGATCACGCGCTGGACGCCCGCGACCTTTGCCGGCACGGTATCCATGAGCACCGTGGACGGATACTGCGCGCGGCCGCCGGGAACGTACACCGCGACGGAGGGAACCGGCGTCACCTTTACGCCGAGGATGGTGCCGTCCTCCCTCGTCGTGAACCACGACTGCTCGCGCTCACGCTCGTGGAAGTCGCGAATCTGACGATAGGCGCGCCTGAGGGACTCGAGGAACTCGGGGTCGACCATGTCGAGCGCGCCTTTAACGACCTCGTCGGGGACGCGGAAGCTCTTGGGGCAGGCACCATCGAACTTCAGGCAGAAGTCGCGGACCGCAGCGTCCTTCCCCTCCCGGACTGCGTCCACAATCTGCTGGGCGGAGTCCATGATCTCCTTTGGCAGTGCGCCCTGACGCATGAGATCTTTCTGCTGAAGTCTCTGCTTACCGGAAAGCGTTACGTTCCTCATGGGATTCTCCTTACTGGTTTTCCGCGACGACCTGGGCAAGTCTTGCCGCGAGGTCGCGGATGCGAGTGTCATAGCGATATGCCGCCGGCCCCGAGAAGAACCGCGCGGTGCAGTTCATAACCTCGTCCACTATGACGAGGTCGTTCTCGGCGAGAGTTGTTCCCGTCGCCGTAATGTCCACGATTCGGTCGGTCATGCCGACGATAGGACCAAGTTCGATGTTGCCATGCAGCTGCACGATGTCGACCTGCTGACCAATACGGTCGTAGTAGCTCTGGGTAATCCTGGGATACTTCGTCGCAACGCGGACCGTACCGCGCCAGCTATATGCATCCTCCGCAGCGCCGGCCTTTGACTTCGGCTCCGCCACGACGAAGCGGCAGCCGCCGAAACGCAGGTCCACGAGCTGGATGAGGTCATGGTTCGCCTCGAATATGGAGTCGTAGCCGCAGATGCCGCAGTCGGCGCCACCATGCGCCACGAAGGCAGGCGCATCCTGCGCGCGGACAATGACGTACTCGTAGTCACCTTCGCGAACGATGAGCTTGCGCCCCAGGTCGCGAAGGCTATCCGTGGGCAAGCCGGCCGACTCCAGCACGCGCACCGCGTCCTTGAAGAGCGAGCCCTTTGGCACGGCAATCCTCAGTGGCCTCTCCGACAGGCTCACATCAGAGCTTACGACGCCGCTCTCGCCCTGCTCACCCAGTATCTCCTGCAGACGCTCGAGGGAGAGGGCGAAGCCGCAGGACGCCACGTTCGGCCTGCCGAAGTTCGCGAGTACTGCATCATAGCGGCCGCCAGAAGCAATCGAGGCGGTAATGCCCTCGGCGTAGCCCTTGAAGATGATGCCCGTATAGTAGTCGAAGGAGTTCGCAATCGAGAAGTCGAAGGTGAGACGTCCTTCTTTGACGAGGTCCGCAAGCGACGAGACGAGCGCGCGCAGCTCACTCGTTCCCCGCTCGGCCACTGGCATGCCGGCTGTATCGAGAAGTGCGTCGGCCTCCTCGATTACACTCGCATCGCCGGCTAGGCGGGGAATCCTCGTCAGTGCCTCACGGACGGCCGGGTCGAGCTCGGTCGAGCTGACGAGCTCGTCCAGGCTCACGAGGTCGGACTCGTGAGCGAGCCTCAACGCTCTCTCCTCGAACTCGCTCGACGGGGCCCGACGGGCAAGCAGTGCCTTCAGAGGTGAGACGGAACCGCAAACGATGCGCCAGGCTGGCGCCTCGAGCGCGTCAAGCGTCTCGGCAAGAAGAGAGACGACCTCGGTCTCGGGAAGGGCACCGCCGCCATCTGCACCGAAGTACTCGACGCCAAGCTGAGTGAACTGGCGCGGCTGTCCCTTGAGCGTCGACTCCTCTCGCACGACCGGAGCGGCGTAGCGCAGGCGAAGCGGGAGGTCGTCCGCACTGGTCCTGGCGGAAACCATACGCGCTATGGGAAGCGTAAGGTCGGGCCTCACCATGAGGAGACTGCCGTCGCCATCGAAAAGCTGGAATGGAGAGTCCTGGAGCTTGCCTCCAAGCGAGAGCAGGTTCCTGTCCTCTATAAGGGGTGTCTCGACCGGAAGGTACCCATGGCGCGAGAAGCACTCGCGCACCGTACCAGTAATGCGTTCTCGCGCGAGCGCCTCCGTAGGTAGAATGTCCCTGAAGCCACGTGGGGTCACTGCCGACATCGTCCCGTTCCTCTCGCCCGCGCGGATCGACTCTACGTTTGCACCACGCGACTGAAATAGAGTGCCTGACTTGAAGTGCGAGTACTTTATCACACTAAAGTGAACCTAGGTGATGCCCAAGAAAACGGTAACGCCCGTGAAACGTATTGTGTCAGGGCGGCACAAACGGCCCGCAAGGACCTTGAGAGCCGTTACACCGTCGCCGGGGTGCGTGTGATGTCCGCGAACGTTGCTCCCAGGAACTCTGCGAGACTCACCGGATTAAGGGTGAGCGAGAGGCCCCTGCGTCCCCCGGATATGCCAATCTCATCGAAGAGCTGGGCGGTCTCGTCGATGATGGTCGGAAACTGCTTCTTCATGCCGACGGGCGTGCACCCGCCCCTGACGTAGCCCGTAAGCGGTTCGAGGTCCTTGATGGCAATCAGAGTGAGGGACTTCTCCCCCGCAATGGCAGCCGCCTTCTTGAAGTCGAGCTCCTCCGCGACCGGAATGCAGCACACGACGTGGTCACCCGAGGGAGCGACGCACACAAGGGTCTTGAACTGGCTGTCAGGATCCTCCCCCGCCTCCTGCGCCATGCGGAGGCCGAGGCCACGGGAGATGTCATCCTCCTCCTGCTCGTGCCACGCGTATGCGACACCTCCCCTCTCGAGCTCGCGCATCGCGTTTGTCTTCTGGACCTTCTCCTTCTTGGACATCCCATCAACCCCTGTGAGATTCCCGGCGCATGTCTGCCCGAGCGTTGTTGCTACTTTGCCGCAGAGCGAGCTGCCTTCTTGTCACGAAGGGCCATCCGCTCCTTGTCTCTTTCCACGATTGGCTTGAGGTAGCGGCCGGTGTACGACTCCTCGCACGCGCATACCTTCTCGGGCGTGCCGTAGCAGACGATGGTGCCACCACCCGAGCCACCTTCGGGCCCGAGGTCGATCAAACGGTCCGCAACCTTGATCACGTCGAGGTTATGCTCGATCACGAGAACGGTGTTGCCCGCATCGACCAGCTTCTGAAGCACCTCGATGAGCATGCGGACGTCCTCGAAGTGAAGGCCAGTGGTTGGCTCGTCCAGGATGTAGAACGTCTTGCCCGTCTGCTGGCGGTGCAACTCCTTAGCCAGCTTGACGCGCTGCGCCTCGCCTCCGGAGAGCGTGGTCGCGGGCTGTCCCAGGTGTATGTATCCCAGGCCCACGTCGTAGAGCGTCTGCAGCTTTCGCTTGATGCGCGGGATGTTGGTGAAGAACGCCAAGGCCTCGGTCACCGTCATGTCGAGAACGTCCGCGATAGTCTTGCCGTGGTATGTGACCTCGAGGGTCTCCCTGTTGTAGCGCTTGCCATGGCAGACCTCGCACGGCACGTAGATATCCGGCAGGAAGTTCATCTCGATCTTTATCTGACCGTCGCCCTTGCACGCCTCGCAGCGACCGCCAGGCACATTGAAGCTGAAGCGTCCCGCGGAGTAGCCGCGAGCACGGGACTCGGGAGTGGAGGCGAAGAGGGCGCGCAGGTCGTCCCAGAGGCCGATGTACGTCGCGGGGTTCGAGCGCGGCGTGCGACCGATGGGGCTCTGGTCGATGTCGATCACCTTGTCGACAAGCGGCTTACCGTCCTCGTCCAGCAGGCCGTCGATACGCTTGTACGGCCCGCACACGCGCTTCGCACGCATGATCTGGTTTGCGAGGACCGGTGCTATGGTATCCGTCACGAGCGAGGACTTGCCCGAGCCCGAGACGCCCGTTACCACCGTGAGCGTGCCGTACTCCACCTTTGCGGAAACGCTCTTGAGGTTGTTTGCCGTGCAGCCGAAGATCTTGAAGGCACCGCGGCGGGGGTTCCTGCGCTTCGCCGGCAGCTCGATCATGCGCTTGCCGGTAAGGTACGCCCCCGTGAGAGAGTCGGGGTTCGCCATGATCTCCTCCGGCGTGCCAGCGGCGACCACGTCTCCACCCAGCTCGCCCGCGCCAGGACCCATGTCAATCACGTAGTCCGCCGCGCGGATGGTGTCCTCGTCGTGCTCGACAACGATGACCGTGTTGCCCATGTCGCGCAGACTCTTGAGCGTGGCGATCAGACGATCGTTGTCGCGCTGGTGCAGGCCGATGGACGGCTCGTCCAGGATGTACAGCACGCCCATGAGACCCGCGCCGATCTGCGTCGCCAGGCGAATGCGCTGCGCCTCGCCGCCGGAAAGCGTCGCGGCGGCGCGACTGAGCGTGAGGTAGTCCAGACCGACGTTCACCATGAACCGCAGGCGCGCGACGATCTCCTTGACTATGGGAGCTCCGATGAGGTGCTGGCGCTCCGTCAGTTGCAGGCCCTCGAAGAACGAGAGGCACTCGCGGCAGGACATGTCACAAACCTGCTGGATGTTCTTCTCGCCCACCGTGACCGCAAGGTACTCCGGCTTGAGCCTCGCGCCGTGGCACGTGGGGCACGGGACCTCGCGTATGTACTTGTCGAGGTGGTTACGTGTGGTCTCGGACGTGGTCTCCTGGTACTTCTCGAACAGGATCGACCGCACGCCGGAGAACTTCGTGAACCAGAAGGTGTCGCGGCCGTCCCGCGTGTGGTAGTCCACGCGAATCTTCGTGGAGCCAAGGCCGTCGAGGATGGCCGTGCGCGTCTTCTTCTTAAGGTCCTGCCATGGGGTCTTGGGGTCCTCGCCCAGGTGCTTGAGCACGGCCTCGAAGATCTGCGGATAGTAGTTAGAGCGACCGAACAGGTCGCCGAAGACGCCCTCGCCCACCGGCACCGTCGGGTCCTCGATGAGATCCTCCGCGTCCACGATGCGCCTTGTGCCGAGGCCGTCGCAGTCCGGACAGGCGCCATAGGGTGCGTTGAAGCTGAAGTCGCGTGGCTGGAGGTCGTCGATGGAGTGGCCGTGCTCGGGGCATGCGAGCGCAAGCGAGTACTGCAAGAGCTCGCCCTCCGTACCCTCCGACTCGTCACGGCCGGGCAGAAGGTAGAAGCTCACGCGGCCGGAGGCGAGCTTCGTCGCCTGCTCCACGCCCTCCGCGATGCGGCCGAGCGAGTTCTCGCGGATGACGATGCGGTCGACCACGACCTCGATGGAGTGCTTGTACTTCTTGTCGAGCTTGATGTCCTCGTCCAGCTCGCGGACCTCGCCGTCGACGCGCACGCGGCTGAAGCCCTCGTGACGCAGGTCCTCGAACAGCTTCTGGTACTCTCCCTTGCGGCCGAGCACGACCGGCGCGAGCACGTACGCGCGCCTGCCCTGGCCCGCCTCGAGCACCTTGTCCGCGATCTGGTCCGTCGTCTGGCGGCTGATGGGCCTGCCGCACTCCGGGCAATGCGGGATGCCGATGCGTGCGTACAGAAGACGCAGGTAGTCATATATCTCCGTCACCGTGCCCACCGTGGAGCGCGGGTTGCGGCTCGTCGTCTTCTGGTCGATTGAGACCGCGGGCGACAGGCCGTCGATGGAGTCGAGGTCCGGCTTGTCCATCTGTCCCAGGAACATGCGCGCATAGCTGCTGAGGGACTCGACGTAGCGGCGCTGGCCCTCCGCGTAGATGGTGTCGAAGGCGAGGCTCGACTTGCCGGAGCCCGAGAGCCCCGTGATGACCACCAGCCTGTCACGCGGGATGTTCACGTCTATGTCGCGCAGGTTATGCTCGCGGGCGCCCTTGATGACGATGGAGTCTGATGCCATGGAAACCTCTTCGACCGCATCCGTTACGTTCTTCTCGCTCATTAGTGTAGCCAAGACTACCCCATCGGAGACGGCTCTAGACGCCTTGGCACCAATTTCATAGAACAAATGTTTGCATGCGTTCGAGCGCGTTCGCCGGGCGAGAAGAGCCGCCGCCTTCGCCGCTACGGCAACGTCAGGATCGCCCTGCCCAGCGCCGCGGCCGCGTCGCGCGCTTCCTGTACGGACAGCCCCTCGTACTGCACGACGAAGCGTGCCGCCCCGTCCGGCGAAGCGGCGTTTTCGCGGTCGTGCGCGAACGCGGAGAGCGGCGCCAACGCAACGCCGTTCGCGCGGGCAGCGGCAAGGACCTCGTGCTCGCTCGCGCAACCCCTGACGGCGAGCACGAGGTGGATGCCGGAGTCCTTCTGCTCCACGGACAGACGCGGGCCGGCGGGGCCATCCGTCAGGCCCTCCACCAGCGCGTCGCGCACCTGTCGCATCTGGTGGCGAAAGCGGCGGACGTGGCTGGCGTACGCGCCGGACTCGAGCGCGCGAGCGAGCGTCACCTGGTCGATCGCGGGGACCGTGGTCGAGAAGAACCCGAGCTCGCGGTCGAAATCTGCGTCGAGCGAGGGCGGAAGCACCAGGTAGGCGATGCGCAGCGCCGAGGCGAGGCTCTTCGAGAACGTCGAGAGGTACATGACCGATCCGGTCGCGTCCATGCTCGCGAGCGCAGGAACGGGCCTTCCCGAGAGGCGAAGCTCGCAGTCGAAGTCGTCCTCCACGACGAGGCGGGAGGCGTCCTCGGCCGCCCAGCCAAGAAGCTCGTAGCGACGCGACACGCTCATGACGCGGCCCGTGGGAAACTGGTGCGACGGCATGACGTGCGCCACCCTCGCCCCGGACGCGCGAAGCGCCTGCGCGGAGAGGCCGTCCGCGTCCATGGGCAGGTGGCACGTGCGCAGGCCCGCGGCGGCATACGTCCTGGCGACAGGCGCATATCCTGGGTCCTCCACGGCAACAGCCTCGTATTTGCGCAGGTAGAGCGCGAGCATTGCGTAAAGCGCCTGTGCGCCCGCCGCCACGACCACGCGGCTGGGATCCACGGTCATGCCACGCGCGCGCTCGAGGTGGGACGCGATGGCCTGACGCAGCCGGAAAAGCCCACGCGAGGGCGGGATCTGGTACAGGACGGAATCCGGCTCGTGGGCAAGCGCGTCGCGCAGGCTGCGCTCCCAGAGCCGGGCCGCGCCGGCGGATGCATGGGTCGAGCCGTGCGAGAGGTCGTAGCGCGGCGGTCGAGGGGCGCCCTCGGCCAAGACGGCAGGCTCTTCTCGCCCAGGCGGCGCCACGGGAGCCGGGACCGCGGTGCCGACGGGCAGGCTCGGCAGGCTCGCGACGAAGAAGCCGCTGCGCGGCCGCGCCTCGACGTAGCCCTCCGCCACGAGCTGGCGGTACGCGCTCTCCACGGTGACGACGCTCACGCCCAGGCGCTCGGCCAGCGCGCGCCGGGACGGGAGGCGGTCGTGCGCGGCGATGGCACCGCTCGTGATGTCGTCGCGGATGCAGCGGTACAGGTACTCGTAAAGGGGCAGGTCACCGCGGGTGGAAAGGTCGTAGATCCTCACGGGAGCCTCCCATCTGGCATTCATTTGGCCTTAGTTGCTCTGCATGTCTGGACCTATTCTGGCCCTATCAATTTAGTACGATTTGGACGTTTTCACAATATCAGACCTGCCCTAACCTACCGGTCATGCAAACGCAGGCGGACGCAAAAGGAGGAAGCATGACCGCAGGCGAGAAGAACGTCCCCACGCCCGGACCGGAGCGTGCCAAGCTCAACCGCGAGCTGGCCCAGATGCTGAAGGGCGGCGTCATCATGGACGTGACGACGCCCGAGCAGGCGCGCATAGCTGAGGAGGCTGGCGCGTGCGCCGTGATGGCGCTGGAGCGGATCCCGGCGGACATCCGCGCGGCCGGCGGCGTCAGCCGCATGAGCGACCCCGCCATGATCCGCGGCATACAGCAGGCCGTCTCCATCCCCGTGATGGCGAAGTGCCGCATAGGGCACTTCGCGGAGGCGCAGGTGCTGCAGGCCATCGACATCGACTACATCGACGAGTCCGAGGTGCTCTCCCCCGCGGACGACGCGTTCCACATAGACAAGAGGCAGTTTGCCGTGCCGTTTGCGTGCGGGGCCCGCGACCTGGGCGAGGCGCTGCGCCGCATTGCGGAGGGCGCGAGCATGATTCGCACGAAGGGAGAGCCGGGCACGGGCGACGTGGTGCAGGCCGTAAGCCACATGCGCCTGATAAACGCGCAGATACGCCACGTGGCGAGCCTGCGGACGGACGAGCTCTTCGAGGAGGCGAAGCGCCTGCGGGTGCCCGTGGAGCTTGTGCGCGAGGTGCACGATGCCGGGCGCCTGCCCGTCGTGAACTTTGCCGCGGGCGGCGTTGCCACGCCCGCGGACGCGGCGCTCATGATGCAGCTGGGCGCTGAGGGCGTGTTCGTGGGCTCCGGCATCTTCAAGAGCGGCGACCCCGCGAAGCGCGCGCGGGCGATCGTGGGCGCCGTGACGAACTACGACGACCCCCAGAAGGTCGCCGCGCTGTCCGAGAACCTTGGCGAGGCGATGGTCGGCATCAACAAGGACGAGATCGAGCTGCTGATGGCAGAGAGGGGCAAGTAATGGCGACCGCGGTGCTTGCGCTGCAGGGCGCGTTTGCGGAGCACGAGGCGCGCCTCGCAGAGCTGGGCGAGAAGAGCTTCGAGCTCAGGGACGCGGACGACCTCCTGAGGCCGTTCGACCGGCTGGTGCTGCCGGGCGGTGAGTCCACCGTACAGGGCAAGCTCCTTTGCGAGCTGGGGATGCTGGGCACCATCCGCGAGCGCATACGCGACGGCATGCCCGTGCTGGGCACGTGCGCGGGGCTCATCCTGCTCGCGCGGCGTCTCGAGGCGCATGACAACCGTCACACCCCGCGCCTCGAAACGCTGGACGTGACGGTGGAGCGCAACTCGTACGGGCGGCAACTCGGGAGCTTCCACACTATGGGAGAGGTAGCCGGCGTCGGTTCCGACGTGCCGATGACGTTCATCCGCGCGCCCAAGATCACACGTGTGGGCAAGGGGGTCGATATTCTCGCCCGCGTGGGCCAAAGCCCCGTGGCCGTGCGACGGGACGCTCAGCTCGCCGTCGCGTTCCATCCGGAGCTCGACGACGACCTGAGGATGCACCGGCTGTTCCTCTCGCTGTAGGCAGACGGACCGCGCTCAGCCGGCGTCGCGCAGGAGCGCCGTTCCAAGCACGGCGCCGGCCACAAGCGCGTACAGCGGCACTATGCCCGCAAGCGCGGCCGTCTGGTACATGCCAAGCAGGACGGGCAGGAACGTCTGCCTCAGGCCCTCGACTGGCGGCAACGCCAGCACGAACATGCCCATGGGCGCCGCCGCAAACACGGCCGCCGCAACGCGCAAGGCCCGCGGCGCGGGCGACAAGGTAGCGGCATCCTCCCCGTGGCTGCGCACGAGCGTCGCCAAAATGCCAACCGCACCCGCCACGGCATAGGTCGCCCCAACCGTCGCCACCGCAACCCAGAACGCCGCCGCAAGCGCACTCCCACCCGCGGTGGACGTCAGGGTCGCGTAGAGCTCGTAGCCCATTCCGGACTCACCGTACAGGTTCGCCCTCGCGAGCACGACGACCAGCACCCCAAGCACGAGCGCGGCGATGCTCCGCGACCTTGCGCCATCTTCCCTTGCAGCTGCCTTTTGGAACGAAGCGTTTCCTCTCATGTCACTACCCCCCCCCGCACCAGCGGGAACCGCAATGCCGGACGGAAACCGGATATGTACATTCTACCTGCGGAGAGGCCCCGCTATCACCCCTCGCGAACACCATAGGCCCGCTCCCCGAGCGGTGGATATTGGGTGGCGGACGGCCTGCGCCTATAATTGCCCGTACACGTTGGGCAAGCTCTAGACTGAAACCAGTCCCGACGGCGCCCGCGCGGCCGTCGAAATTCGCACAGGAGAGGTGACACATGGCAGAGAACGACATCGACAGGGATGCCATCAAGGACGAGGTCGACCAGATCTTCGGCAACCGCCCCAAGCACGAGGGGCCCGAGCTGTACCAGGTGAACGACCAGTCCAGCATCAAGCACGTAATTGGCGTTATCTCCGGCAAGGGCGGCGTCGGCAAGTCGCTCGTGACCGGCATCCTCGCCACCGAGCTTGCACGCAAGGGGCACAAGGTCGGCATCCTGGACGCCGACATCACCGGCCCGTCCATCCCCAAGATGTTCGGCCTTTCCGGCCTGCACGTCTTCGGGCAGGGCGACAAGATCATCCCCGCCCAGTCCAAGGGCGGCATAAAAATCATGAGCACCAACCTCATCCTCGAGAACGAGAACGACCCCGTTCTCTGGCGCGGTCCCATGCTCATGGGCGCCCTCAAGCAGTTCTACGAGGACACGCTCTGGGGCGACATCGACTACCTGCTCGTCGACATGCCCCCGGGAACCGGCGACGTCGCGCTCACCGTCTTCCAGTCGCTGCCCATCGAGGGCGTCGTGATCGTAAGCTCCCCGCAGGACCTGGTCCAGGTCATCGTCGGCAAGGCCGTCAAGATGGCCGCCATGATGAACGTCCCCGTCCTCGGCGTGGTCGAAAACATGAGCTACATGGAGTGCCCGGAGTGCGGCCACAAGCTCGAGCCCTTCGGCCCCTCCCACCTGCAAGAGATCGTGGACGAGTTCAAGGTCGCCGACCTCGGTCGCATCCCCATCGACCCCAAGGTCGCCGCGAGCTGCGATGCCGGCACGTTCGAGTCCGAGCTCCCCGAGGGCCTCATACCCGAGGCGGTCTCCGCGGTGGAGGCATAGCGCATGTCACAGGGCGGCACCGGCAGGCAGAGGCGCGTCTCCCGCGCAAAGCTGCAGGAGCGCAGGCTCCAGGCAGCGGCAGCGGTTGACGTCGCCCCCTCATACGACGTCATCGTGGTCGGCGGCGGGGCATCCGGCCTCGTCGCCGCGATCTGCGCAGGCGAGAAGGGCGCGCACGTCCTGCTCCTGGAGTCCTCTCCCGAGTGCGGGCGGCCCTTGCTCGCCACGGGAAACGGTCGATGCAACTTCAGCAACGTGGGGCTTGCGCCAAAGTACTACAACGACCCCGCGTTCGTGCAGGCCGTCTTCGGTGACGACCCTCTCGCGGACATCCTCTCCTTCTTCCGTCAGTGCAACATGCGCTGGTGCCTGGAGGAGGAGAGGCTCTACCCCCTCTCGCGGCGCGCGGCATCTGTAAGGAACGTCCTTTTGCGCCGTGCCGGATCCGCCGGCGTGACCATCGCCTGCGCAAGAAGCGTCGTCGGCGCATCTCGCACGGACGAGGGCTTCAAGGTCACGTACCGCGAGGAGTTCGCTGACAATATGGAGCGGGTGGTCGAGTCGCATAGCCTCGTCGTGTCGACCGGCGGCACGCAGAGCACGCATGACTTCGACGTGGCGGACTCGCTTGGCCTCGAATCGAAGCCTGCGCAGCCCATCCTCTGCCCCGTGAGCTGCGAGCCCAACCCGATCCTCGATCTGGACGGCCGCAGGCTGCATGTGCGCGCACAGCTCACGCACACCGCCTTCCCCGTATGGAGCGAACGCGGCGAGGTCCTCCTCAGGAGCTACGGCCTTTCCGGCATCGTCGTGTTCAACATGTCTCGTCAGGTCATCCCGGGCGACCTTATCGAGCTCGACCTCCTTCCGGACCTCACCAAAAGCGAGCTGCAGCAGATGGTGGACCCATTCGCTCGCGGCTCGTTCGAGTCTGGCTGTCTCGACGGCGTGCTCGACCCAGACGTCGCCTCGACGCTCGAGGGCCTTGCGCGCAGCCGTTGGACACTCGAAGACGCCGGACGGGACGAGCCCGCAAGCGACTCGGAAGCGCTCATGGCCCTTGCGAAGAGCTACCCGTTGAGGGCGACGGGCACGACCGGTCACGAGCAGGCCCAAGTGCTGCGCGGCGGACTCTGCACGAACCAGTTCTCAACCGAAACGCTCGAGTGCACCTCCATGCCCGGCCTCTTCGCCACGGGCGAAGCGCTCGACGTCGACGGAGAATGTGGCGGGTTCAACCTCTCGTGGGCGTGGAAGAGCGGAATGGTCGCAGGTACGGCCGCCGCAACCAGATAGTCGCCTCCCCTCCCACACCGCCAAGGACGTCCGGGGAGGGGACAAGCCTGCATAGACTGGAGAAAACGTGCTCGACA
The DNA here is from genome assembly GCA_902761955.1 of uncultured Olsenella sp. Taxonomy (GTDB): domain Bacteria; phylum Actinomycetota; class Coriobacteriia; order Coriobacteriales; family Atopobiaceae; genus Parafannyhessea. Next base: position 17,001 of record CACWMM010000029.1, read on the forward strand.
TCTCTGCCATACGGATTCCCGTCGACCAGCTCGACGGCACGCTGCGAACGGAGGAGCTTTCGCTTCGCAAGGCGGTACTGCATAGACTCCGCATCGCACCTGACGACCTGCTGTCCGTAGAGCCGCGCAAGCGCTCCATTGACGCTCGCAAGAAGAGCGACGTCCATTTCACGTATACGGCACGCATTGCCCTAAGGGGAGGCACCAACGCCGAAAGGGCGCTTCTCGCAAAGCTTCGGGCGCGTCGTGCCGAGAAGGGCGTGCGTCCGTCCACGGACAAGCCGTTCGGACTTCCGGCCCACTTTGGCACCACGGTCGCGAGCAGGCCAGTCGTAATTGGGGCGGGATGCGCCGGTCTCTTCTGCGCGCTTTCGCTTGCGAGCGCAGGGCTGAAACCGCTTCTCGTGGAGCGCGGCCAAGACGCGACACGCAGGACGAAGGCCATCGAGCACTTCAACAAGACCGGCGAGCTCGATCCGGAGTCAAACATCCAATTCGGCCTCGGGGGCGCGGGAACCTTCTCTGATGGCAAGCTCGCAACCGGCACGAAAAGCCCGGCGCACAGATTCATACTGCAGACGCTTGTCGACGCGGGCGCATCGCAAGAGATTCTCTGGGACGCCAAGCCGCATGTGGGCAGCGACGTCCTGCCAAGTGTCGTGACGCACATCCTGCAGAGAATAGAGTCACTCGGCGGCGAGGTGAGGCTCGGATGCCGCATGGCCGACATGGGGGTATCGCAGTCCCCTTCGCCACACGTCACATCGGTCACGCTGGAGCACCGCGACGAATCGGGACTTCTCGTTGAGGAGAGGATTCCCGTCGACAACCTTGTAGTCGCGTGTGGCCACTCCGCTCGTGACGTGTTCGAACTGCTTCGAAATCGCAACGTCACGCTCGAACGGAAGACGTTCGCGATGGGCGTCCGCATAGAGCACCTCCAGTCTATGGTTGACAGATCCCAATATGGCCCGTTTGCAGGGCACCCGGCCCTGGGTGCCGCCCCCTACAAGCTTGTCGCTCACCTCGATAACGACCGCAGCGCCTTCTCGTTCTGCATGTGCCCGGGCGGCTACGTCGTTGCCGCCGCCAGCGAGCCCGGTGGCGTCGTCACGAACGGCATGAGCCTCTCTGACCGTGCCGGGACGAACGCCAACTCTGGGTTTCTCGCCAACGTGTTCCCGACGGACCTCCCCGGAGACGACGTCCTTGCCGGCGTGGAACTCCAACGCCGCTGCGAACACCTCGCCTTCGAGGCCGGTGGCGGGTCCTATGTCGCGCCCGCCCAGCTCGTCGCAGACTTCCTCCAAGGAACGCCGTCGACTGCCGGTGGAAACGTCGTGCCGACGTACCCGCGCGGCGTACGTTGGGGAGACGTCACGACGTGCCTCCCCTCCCACATCACCGAGACGCTGCGCGGCTCGATTCCAAAGATGAACCGACAGCTGCATGGCTTCGAGACGGCGGATGCCGTTCTTACCGGTGTGGAGACGCGGTCGAGCTCACCCGTGCGCGTGACACGTGGCAAGGATTGCAGGTCCGTCTCAACCGCCGGTCTTTGGCCATGCGGCGAGGGGGCGGGATATGCCGGGGGAATCATGAGCGCCGCAACCGATGGCCTCCGCGTCGCGCAGGCGCTTGTCGACTCCCTTTCCTGAAGCCATGTGACGGGGAGCTGGTACGGCATGCCTCTCCTCGTCACGCCTCCTACCGTGACGCCTCCTCCGGATTCGGTTCGCGAGGCAGCCAAATGCGGCTGTCGTCATCCCCGCGGCAAGCGGTATCACCCGAGGGTTCGTCGCGCAATTCAAGCCATGCTCCTTGCCTGAAGTGCTCGGCTTTGTCCTCCTCCCCGTCACGAGAAGCCTGTGGTCGTTTACGCCATACGGCGTGCAGGTGACGAGCGTGCACAGGTCCTCACCCATGGAGACCTTCAGGTCCCGCACCCCTTCGGGCTTGACCACCCTCGTTTCCACCACCGTGTATTCGAGGGTCTGCCCAAGCGTGTGGAGCCTAAAGCGGTCTCCTCTCCTCAGCTTCCTGATGTCGTCGAACATCCTGCTTCCATAGAGGCCAGAGTGTCCCATCAGCACCGCATGGGTCGACCTTCCTCCTACGGGAAGCGAACTTCCCTCGAGATGGCCGACGCCGGAGGAAAGGACGTCGTCGCCAGTCCCCAGGCGGACGGGCAGGCGAGCTCCGATGCTTGGCACCTCTACACCCGATACGACCTTGTCATCCTCGCCATCTAGTTGCCTCTCGTAGTCCCAGATCTCGCTCGTTGGAATCTCGGTGCGCTCTCCCGCGAGCACGCGATTGTAGGAACGTGCCTGTGACAGCAGCCTCCTTCTCTCCCTCGGATCAATCCCGTCTGAGCGGTCGCTCATTGACGTCACCTGACGCCCCGCCCATGCCGACGTAACCACATCCATTGCCAGGGGTGCCGCAAGAAGCGCGATGCCGACCATCATCCCGAGTGCGGGAAGGACCCTGCCGAGGCGTCTCCCTCTCTTGCAACTCTGGCACCGTGGACTAAGAGGAGGTGCGGTCCGCAACGCGAGTCGCCTCCCGCTCTCGTACTTCTCCCGTACCAAGAACCCTGTCGTCAGAAGCCAGCTTCCTCGCAAGTCCCAGGGCCATCATCGCCGCTACCAGTGCAGATGCCGCAACCAGAGGTTTTGGCGCGTCGTCGCCGGTCTTCGGCACACCTTGTCTGGCGACACCCGCCTTGGCCTCTCGGGCATTCTTCACTGCCACCTCGACCGTGCCGGACCCCGCATCGACCGCCACGAGACGCGCACCGTCGCCCTCGCACGTCGCGCCGAGCCTCTTTTGGCCTAGATCGGCTCTCACTTCGATGGTCGCGTCCTTCGCAAGGCCGAGGAATCCCTTCGGCGCCCTCGCCTCGCGAAGTCGATACGAACCCGCATCCAGGGCGCGGAATACGGCCGTTCCCTCCTCGTCGCAATCGAGAGTAGCCGCCGCCGCGTCATCCACCCATCTGCCCTCTGGCGATAGGTACCTGCCATCCTCCCGTTGCAGGGTAAACGCAGCCCCGGGGACCCTCTTTCCATCCTCGTCCACCAGCGCTCTCGCCCATCCCGCCCTTGGTTGCCGAATCGGTGAACTTGACCACAGCCTCGTTCTCGTTCCCGTCGTCGAAGCCGATTCCCGCCTCGGCAGCGCGAAAGCGTGCCTCGTACGAGACCTCCAGCTTGTCCCCGAACGCAAGCTTCGGGCATGACTTCTTCAGGTCTGCGAACTCGACCGTAAGCACTCTTCCCGTAACGTGCGCCTCGAATCCTTCGTCCACGGCCTTCCTCGAACCGTCGGCGCGCACTACGGCGACGCGGACCGAGTCGGCATCCAGCTTGATTGCGGCACTCGCGCGGTCCTCGAACACGTATGTATAAGCGCGGTACGCGCCGTAGTCGCTTGGAAGCGTCCCTGTCAGCACGAACCTCACGACGTCTCCCGAGGAAGCGCTCGTCTCCTTCGCGCGAAGCCCCGTCCCGTCGGCTCCGCGCACCAAGATCTCCTTCTTCACGCTCGGACGGACGCCCTTCTCGTTCACGACCACGTCGTCACCCCCAAGTGCAAGGAGGATTGGCTGCGACTCCTTGCAGACGAGGAGCCAGACGCCTTCCCCAAGATGCGTCGCCCTTCCCGACCGAACGCTCTTGACAGGCTTGGACTCGCCGTCTTCCTCGGCAAGGTCCGCAAGCCTTCGTATGTAGCCGGC
>CACWMM010000030.1:0-19378 GCA_902761955.1 uncultured Olsenella sp.
TTCCCCAAGATGCGTCGCCCTTCCCGACCGAACGCTCTTGACAGGCTTGGACTCGCCGTCTTCCTCGGCAAGGTCCGCAAGCCTTCGTATGTAGCCGGCTGAATCGCCGCCGCGGGCTCCGCGCACGACCGCGACCAGCGCGTCCTGCGCACTCGAGAACGTGCCGATTCCCTGGTAGAATGCGGGTCCCATGCAATCGTCCCATGACGCGCCGGATACCTTCCCACCTTTGTCGACGTGGGCGGAGAAGAGCCTGTATGCCTCGTACGTACGTGCCTTGCCGGCAGCGACGACGGTGACGGCACCGCCTTGCCCCGCCTGCTCCGCAGCCAACGCGTAGCCCGCGAGCAGGACAAGCGCCGCCATCGCCGCCGCAAGGACGACGCAGATGCGGGCGGGCACGCCGCGCGCCTGCCTCTTCCCCATGGGACCCATGCCTGCCTCGAGAACGTAGCTTCCTAATCCACCTGGTCGTCTCCACGCCTGCGGTTGAGCGCGATCACGGACGCCGTCACGATGACGAGTCCCGTGCCCACGGCCATCGCGATGCCGCCTCGACCAGTGACCGGCAGGCTCGTCTGCAGGCGGTCGCCCACGGTCACGCGCGCGGTTCCGGTCGCGGCGTCCGCGATCTTCTCCCTAGAGTCCTTGTCGTCGATGACTCCGTCGCCGTTCGCGTCGATGCCACCCGTGACGTAGTCGTCGCCGCCCAGCGTCCTCACCGTCAGCCTATAGGCGCCGCCATCATCCGAGCCAAGGGAGTTTGGCAACACGTACGAGGGCCTGATCTCCACGCTGAAATCGGGTACCTTGTCGTAGGTGCCGTCGTCCGTCTTCGGCGCCTCCGTCTCGTGGATGGTGTAGGTGCCCGCGTCGATCCTCGGCGCGTCGATCATGCCCTTCTCGTCCGTCGTGAACTCGAACGGAGTGTTTCCCAAGGATCCGTCCTCCTGGACGTACTTGTTCTTCGACTCCTCGTCGTCTGGCTTGGTCGCCTGGATGGTGAACTTGGCGCCCGCAAGGGGGCGCTTCGTCGCTGCATCGACCTTGCAGATGTCGAGTCGGAACGTGTAGTTCGTCGTACCGCCACCATGGGACGTTCCCTTGCTGTCCGAGTTGGGGTTGTTTGAGTACGTTATCTTCGCGTCGTTCCTGTTGCCCTTGCCGCCCATGACGGCCTTCTCGTTGATCTTCGCCTTGTAGGTGACCCTGATCGTCGAGGACGCACTGAGCCCGTCGATGGCCTTCACGTCGTCGCAGGTAAGCCTGAGCGTCGTGGACTCGTCGGCGTTCGGGACGCGCTCCATCTTGAACATGCCGGTGACGTCGCGAGTGACGGGGTTGCCATTCTCGTCCGTGCTAACCACCTGCACCTTGACGTCGCTGCCAAGCGTGAGGCCTTTCGAAAGCGTGTCCTCGAACTGGTAGTAGTACTTGTCGTAGCTGTCGAAGTTCATCGGCAGGGAGCCCTCCAGCTTGTACGAGAGCTCCTGGCCCATCTGCGAGTCCGCGGCGATGCTCCGCCTGCCCGCGTCGTCCGTCACGGTCTTTCCCACGTGGGGAAGGTCGGTCTTCTCGGTCACGCTCACGGGGTCCGCGCCAACGAGCACGAACAGCGGCGACGTGCCGCCGAGGTAGACCTTGTCGTTCGTCGAGGCGGGGTCGGTCACGAAGAGCCAGTACCCCTGGTCAACGCTCGCGGCAACGCCCGGCTTCGCCGTGACGGTGCTCGTCTTGCCTGAGATCGCCTTCGCGATCTTGCCCACAGGGTCAGTCGCCTTGAGCCAATAGGCGTCCTTCTGCACGTGCGCGCGAATCCACACGGCGGCGTCCTGGGCGGTCGTGCCCTTGTACGAGGCGTCCTCCGCCTTGATGACCCCCTCGACGGCAGCCTTCACGTCGTCGTTTGCCCACTGTACGGCAGAGACCGACCCGTCCTTTCCCACGGCCGCCTTGAACACCTGGTAGCCAAGGTAGGAAAGCTCGCCCTTCCTGTAGTTGTTGGAGTTGATGGTGATCGAGCCCTTGGTGGCATCCTGGGCCTCGCCCTCCGCAAGCGCCGCTACGGGCGCCAGCTGCCCCAGCGCCATCGAAGCCGCAACGCCGCCCACGAGGGCCACTCGCCCCATGGTCCTTCCAAGTCCCGCAAACCGTGCCTGCCTCGCATTCCCACTCATGCGTCCTCCTTCGTCCGGACCGTCATGGTCCCGTGCCTTGCCCGGCAGGCGACTGCCTTTGCCCGCCGGGCCCCGTTTGGTCTCTCCGCGCGCTCGGGGATGGATGAAGAGGGTGCGCCACGGCACTTGCAGCTGCTTCTCACGCGTCTTGTCGAAGTCTTGCAGCAGTTTCATTTTTTGTATCGTCGCAGCTGGGGATGGGTGTTTTCTCGCTCTTGACGCGTCGGGCGGGCAACGCCAGAAATGCAGGTCACAACATCTACACAATCGGGCCCGCAACGGGGCGGGGCGCATTTCGGACGAGTCTTGGGCGCGGTCCGACACACGCCGAAGCCGCCGCCTCAAAAAGCGTTGTGCGCCGCAAATAAGCGCCCCGCACTGCTAGAATTGGACACATTGTGAAGAAGACGTTGGAACGCACCTGGCCTGATGGGAGACCAACATGGTTGAAGACGCGGACGAGAAGAGCACGGTCATCCGCATAGGGACCGCAACCTACGAGGAGGGCGCCAAGACGGGCCGCCCGACCGAGGACTACGGCGGAGCGAGCATCGAGGAGCGCGCGGAGGCGATGCGACGCGGCATGACGGACGAGGACGTCGCCGTCCGCAACCGCAAGCCGCAGCTTGACGAGGACGGGATCCCCCGCGTGAATCCGCAGGGTCGCGACCTGCGCATCATCAACGCACGCGAGACCTTCGTGGAGAACGACGGCGCGAAGCACTACGTGCCGTCCTCCGTGGACGCACCGGGCCCGGCGTCGTCCGAGGCCCCGAAGCCGGGCGTTCTGCGCGAGGCCGCCAAGATGACGGACCGCATGCTCCACAAGACCAACTACGACGACCCCGACTACTGGGGCCTCGCGTCCGTCATGACGGAGGAGGAGGCCGCGCTCACGCGCCACATGAAGCGCCGCGTCCCCGAGACCCTGGAGCAGGTTGCCGCAGGCGCGGGCGTGTCGGAGGAGAAGGCCCAGGAACTTCTCGACTCCATGTCCATCAAGGGCTGCATCGAGTACAACTGGGAGAACCTCGACGGGAAGAACCCCAAGGGCGAGAAGCGCTACGTCCTGCCCATGTTCGTCCCCGGCGCCGCGGAGTTCACGGTCATGAACCAGCAGCAGCTGAACGACCACCCCGAGCTGGGATCGTTCTTCGAGCGCATGACCTACCTGCCGCTCACCATGGCCACGAAGATGGTCCCGCCCGGAGGTGCCGGCGTCGGCATGCACGTCATCCCCGTGGAGCACGCCATCAAGCACGAGAACCAGTCCGCGGACGTCGAGCACCTCTCGCACTGGCTGAAGAAGTACGACCACTTCTCGGTGGGCGCGTGCTCGTGCACGCTCGCGGAGCGCGCCCGCACCAACAACGCCGGCCGCGACCCGCAGAACTGGTGCATTGGCGTGGGCGACCTGGCAGACTATAGCGTCGAGACCGGCAAGGGCCACTACATCACCTACGACGAGGTCATCGACATCCTGCTGAACGCCGAGAAGAACGGCTACGTGCACCAGATCACGAACATCGACGGCGAGCGCAAGATCTTTGGCATCTGCAACTGCGACGTGAACGTGTGCTACGCGCTGCGCACGTCCCAGCTGTTCAACACGCCCAACATGAGCGCAAGCGCCTACCGCGCCCACGTGGACGAGGAGAAGTGCGTGGCATGCGGCGGCTGCGTCGAGGTCTGCCCCGCGGGCGCCGTGCAGCTTGGCCAGAAGCTCCTGACCAAGAACGGCCGCGTCACCTATCCCAAGCAGCCGCTTCCCGACGACCACGCCTGGAGCGAGAAGGACTGGGATCCCAACTACAAGAACAACAACCGCATCGAGTGCCACGAAACCGGCACCTCGCCGTGCAAGGTCGCGTGCCCCGCGCACATCGCGATCCAGGGCTACCTGCGCATGGCCGCGCAGGGACGCTACCGCGACGCGCTGGCGCTCATCAAGAAGGAGAACCCGTTCCCGGCGGTGTGCGGTCGCATCTGCAACAAGCGCTGCGAGGCCGCCTGCACGCGCGGGCTGGTGGACGAGGCCGTCGCCATCGACGACGTGAAGGCGTTCATCGCGGCGAAGGACATGGAGGCGGAGCACCGCTTTGTGCCTGAGCCGGTAATTTCCTCCAACCGTGGCCGCCACCTCGAGAAGATCGCCGTCGTGGGCGCGGGACCCGCCGGCCTCAGCTGCGCGTACTACCTGGCGAACATGGGCTACAACCCCGTCGTGTTCGAGAAGAACCCGCTTCCCGGCGGCATGATGGTCTATGGCATCCCCAGCTACAAGCTCGAGAAGGACGTCGTGGCGGCAGAGATCGACATCCTGCGCCAGATGGGCGTCGAGATCCGCTGTGGCGTGGAGGTCGGCCGCGACGTCACGCTCCAGCAGCTGCGCGAGCAGGGCTTCAAGGCGTTCTACGTCGCGATCGGCTGCCAGGGCGGCCGCAAGGCCGGCGTGGACGGCGAGGACGCGGCGGGCGTCAGCACGGCCGTTGACTTCCTGCGCCGCGCGCTTGACGACCCGCAGCACAAGGTCGAGGGCGCGACCGTCGTCATCGGCGGCGGCAACGTGGCCATCGACGCGGCGCGCGTGTCCAGGCGCTGCGGCTCTGATGACGTGAGCATGTGGTGCCTTGAGCAGCCGGACGAGATGCCGGCCCTCCCGCTCGAGGTGCAGGAGGCGCAGGACGACGGCGTCACGGTCCACAACGGCTGGGGCCCCGCGCAGATCGAGCTCGACGAGGCGGGCCGCGTGCGCGGCGTCACCTTCAAGCGCTGCACGCGCGTCTTCGACGAGGCCAAGCGCTTCTCGCCCACCTACGACGAGTCTGACACCACGTTCGTGCCGTGCCAGAACGTGGTCCTCTCCATCGGCCAGTCCATCGAGTGGGGCGACCTGCTGGCAGGCAGCAAGGTCAAGCTCGGCCGCGGACAGGGCGCCGTCGCGGACCCCAAGACCTACCAGACCGACGAGCCCGACATCTTCGTGGGCGGCGACGTCTACACCGGCCCCAGCTTCGTGATCGACGCGATCGCCGCGGGCCACGAGGCCGCGATCAGCCTGCACCGCTTCGTGCAGACCGGCTCCTCGCTCACGCTGGGCAGGAACCCCCGTCACTACGTCGAGCTCAAGAAGGACGACGTGGTGCTCGCGCCCGGCGACTACGACCACGCAGGCCGCCAGGTCCCCGCGTGCCAGAAGGTGACCTCCATCGACCACAACTGGCACGACCCGCGCCGACAGTTCACGGAGGAGCAGATCCGCAAGGAGACCGCGCGCTGCCTGAAGTGCGGTGCCAGCATCGTCGACACCAACAAGTGCATTGGCTGCGGACTGTGCACCACGCGCTGCGAGTTCGACGCAATCCACCTCACGCGCGACGTGCCGGAGGCGTCCGACATGTACACGGCCGAGGACAAGATGAAGGCCATCCTGCCCTATCAGGCCAAGCGCTCGTTCAAGATCGTTCGCACGAAGCTCACGGGCGAGAAGAACAAGGCATAGGGACGGCCACACGCCCTTGAACCGGGGACCCCGGGACCCCGCGGCAATGCGCCGCGCGAGTCCCGGGGTCCCTTTGCGTTGGGCTTGTCGCGCCTTCCCGACACCTCCGTGGTGGCTATTCTCCCATGACCTCCACGTAGACCTTCCTGCGCTGCGGGCCGTCGAACTCCGCTAGGTACACGTCCTGAGCGGCACCCATCACCGCTTGGCCGTCCACCACGGGAAACATGCAGCTGTTGCCCACAAGCGTCTGCTTGAGATGACCCTGCGAGTTGTTTCCCGTTGCGCCATAGCTTGGCAGAAAGTGAGCATGCGCGTACGGTGCGTCGAGCGGGACCATGCGCTCGAGCATGCCCTGCAGGTCCCTCTCTACGCACGGCAGACCCTCGTTCACGATGATGCCGCACGTGGTGTGAGCCGACATCACGGCCACGAGGCCGTTTCTGACACCAGACTCCTCGACGGCGCTGCGCACGTCGTCCGTTATCTTGACGAGCTGCGCGACGTCGCTCGACAGGTACGAGAGCTTTTTGAGCTCGACCATGGCTACATCCCTCCCAGGTACTCGACGGCGTTCTTCTCGAGCAGCGCCTCGCGCGCGTAGTCCGGAAGCCCCAGCGCCTCGATTGCCCGCCTGAACTTGAACGCCCTGAAACGAGGAGTGTTGCTGCCAAACATGACTTGGTGCAGCAGGCTGCGCTGGAACCAACGGGGCCCCATGTCTTGCGTGAACAGGCGCTCTATGGACTCCTCGGGCGAGTCCAGGTACAGCACGGAGCACTCCGTGTAGCAGTTGGGATACTTCAGCATGAGCATCACCATCTCGCGAACCCACGGCCATGCGAAGTGCGACAGGCACACCCGGACTTCGGGATGGCTCATGATCGCCTCCTCGATGGCAAGCGGATGTCCGTACTTCGTGGGGGCGTTCGGCTCCCACGAGAGTCCCGCATCAACCATCATGGGCCGGTCGTACTTTCGGCACAGTTCGAACAGCGGCTCCATGCAGTCCTCGGTCATCCAGAAGCGCTGCTTCGCCGGATGGAGCGAGAGCCCGCGCGCGCCCAAGCCCGCGAAGGCCTTCTCCAACGCCTCGGGCGCGTCCGGGCGGTGCGGGTCGACGCTCGCGAAGGCGACAAAGCGGTCCGGATGGTCCTTAACGATGCTCGCCACCTGCTCGTTCGTCGCAATCCAACCACCCGCCGTCGTCGTGAGGTCAAGCGGTAGCAGCACGCTCTTCTCTATTCCGCCGTAGTCGAGCTCCGCCAGAATCTCGTCGTAGTCCATGGGGCCCATGTGCCCCATGCCAAACTCCCGCTCCCAGAAAGCGAAGTCGCTCTCGTCGTATATCGACTTGTACAGCAGCGGATGCACGTTCACGTCTATTGCCATGCCACGCCCCCTAGTACGGCTCGAACTTAGTGATAACCTGGCTCGCGAGCTCCGCTCCCCTGCGCTGACACGCAGGCACGTCCCAGCCGTTGATGAGACCATACGTGAATCCCGCGATGTAGGAGTCGCCCGCGCCGACCGTGTTGACCACCTGGGACGGGACGACGATTCCTCCCTCGTAGTAGCGCTCGCCGTCGTAGCTAATCGAGCCACGCTCGCCCATCGTGGCGGTCACGATGCGGGGACCCATCTCCTGCACGTGTCTAATCCACGCGCGAATGTGCTCCATGTCGTCACCGTCGTAGCTCATGAACGCGTAGTCCACATACGGGAAGTAGTCCTCGCAGTGGTAGTCGGGGTCCTCAGAGAATACCGAGAAGTCCATTACGCCGAGCATCCCAGCCTCGTGCCAGGGTGCAAGGTGGTCGAGCACGTTGCCAAACAGGTCCGTGTGGAACATCTGGTGACTTCTCACGAAGTCGTCGTCCTCGGACGTGAGCGCATAGCCTGCCATCACGCCCTCGACCTCGCGTAGGTGCACCCGGTCCACGCCGTCTTTCAGCCCCATGAGCATCACGCAGGTGTCACCCTCCTCGACGCGAAGGTGCGAGACGTCGATCTTCTCACCCGCTAGAGCCTCGCGCATCCTCGCGCCGTACTCGTCGTCTCCCACGACGCTTACGACCGAGACGGGCACGCCCATCCGGGCGAGGTGGACGCCCCAGTCGACGCCGTTTCCCGTGGGATAGAACCGGCCGAGGTCCTGGTACACGTCCGCGCAGCAGAACCCAACCGCAACGACGCTCCTTACGTCAGTCGCCTCCATGGCGCCTCCCTATGCCAGGGGCTCCGGCAAGCGGAGCCCCCAATACGTCGCCTCTAGTACCTGAGCCCGTGGCCCCAGCTTCCGTCCTGCGCGCAGCACACGTCCGACGCGAACTCTGCCGCAAACGCGAGCCCCGCCGCGTACGCCTCCTCGCGCAACACCCCGCGCTTCAGGCCGTCAATGGCCTTAACCAGGAAGGACGTGAGGAACGAGTCCCCGGCGCCCATGGCGTCGCGCATGTGCTCCACGGGCTTCGACTCCTGGCGGTAGTAGCGCTCCCCGTCGAAGGCGTAGCAGCCGTCCGCCCCGCGCGTGGCGCTTACCCAGCGCGGACCAAGCTCGTGCACCTTGCGCAGGCGCTCGCGCGTCTCGTCCACGGTGAGGTCGGATGCCGAGAAGAACGCGTAGGTCACGTTTGGGGCGACCTCCTGGAAGTACTCCCACGTCGAGTCGTCCGAGAAGTCGAACGAGAGCGCGATGCCGGCATCGTGGATCTTGTGGAGCTGGCGCTCCGTGTAGCAGTAGTTGCCGGAGTGCACCACGTCGAACTGGCGCAGGTACTCGATGTCGAAGCGGTCGAGGACGTAGCTCGTCTCGCCCCGGATGCCGCCCTGGTTGTAGTCGCCCCAGATGCGGTCACCGTCCGGCGCGATGGAGACGCAGCTGTAGCCGTTCTCGCCCAGGAGCTGCCGGCACTTGACGGTCTCGACACCCTCCTCGTGAAGGCTGCGTATGACGTGCTCCGCGCGGTCGTCGCTCCCGAAGTAGCCCATGTACGCCGCGCGCCTGACGCCCGCCTTGCGCGCGTACACCGCGAAGTTGACGCAGTTGCCGCCGGGATACATCGTCCTTGTGTGCTCGTACACGTCCACGACGTTGTCGCCAAAGCCACACACGGCAACGTCCAGGTCCTGCCTCTGCATGTGTCCTCCCCTCGGACCAGGTATGCCTAGTACTCGACGACGCCCATGTAGCGGCGGACGTCGGGGTCGTGGTCGAACGCCTTGCCGCGCTCGCCGCGCAGCGTGACGTTCATCTCGTAGAAGAAGATGGGGTCGAGGTAGGTGCGCACGGACTCGTCCACGTCCGCCATGTCGTACGCCGCGGAGTCCAGCACCATGAGGTCGTCCGTGTGCGTCTTCAGGAAGCGCTCGGCGCGCTCGTCGATGGCGCGGTTTGCGCCGGCGCCCTTCTGCAGGAAGTAGAACACGCCGTCCTCCGTGCACTCGAACGGGCCGTGGAAGTACTCCGCGGAGTTCACGTACGAGCAGTTCTGCCACTGCATCTCCATGAGCGAGCAGATGGCGAAGCCGTAGGTCTGGCAGAACGTGGGGCCAGAGCCCAGGACGTAGAGAAAATCGTGCTGCCGGCACAGCTCGACGAAGCGGGGGCCAAGGTCTGCCGCCACGCGGGGCTTTGCGGCCGCGATGATGGCGTCAAGCTGCGCAAGCCCGCGGGCAAGCGCCTCCCCGCCGTCGTAGCCGTCCTGCGCCGCCATGAGCTCGGCCGCAAACGCGAGCGAGAACCCGGCCGGTCGCGCCGCCTGCGGCGTGTCGTCCTCCCACTCGTACACCCAGCACGGCCACTCGCCGTTGTCGATCTTGGAGCCGGCGCGGTTGGTCATGGCAAGCACGTAGGCGCCGCGCTCCTTCGCAAGGCGTGTCGCGGCGATGGTCTCGGGCGTACCGCCGCTGTGGCTGCACGTGACGACGACGCTGTGGGCGCCAAGCTGCGCGGGCGCAAACGCGTTGAACTCCGCGGCCGTGTAGATGCCGCTCACGATGCTCTTGCTCGTTGCGTTGACGAGGCAGTGTGCAGGGTACAGGTCGATTACCGATCCTCCACAGGCGACCCAGTACACCTGTGAGACGGTGCCCTTCTCGCCCAGCGCCTGCCTTGCGAAATCCTTTGCGTCCATGTTCTTCTCCCATCTTTCCATGTGTTAATAGACTGTCTACCTGCAGAGATGCAGAGGCATTGCCAACGTTACTCGTCCTCGAAGTAGCGCTCGAGGTTGTGCACGTTCCTGAAGTCCGCCGACGCCGGGTCGAGCAGGTAGCGCTCGTCCGTTATCTCCTGCCCGAGGAAGCCGTCGTAGCCGCGGTTGGCAAGCGTCCGCACCCAGTCGCCAAGGCTGCGGTCGCCGTCACCCCACACGAGGTGTCCGTAGGGGTTGCAGTCGACGAAGTGCATGTTCCTGATGTCGCTCCCAAGGCAGTCGAACCACTGATCGAGCGTCTCGCCGGACACGCTCATGGCAACGGTGTCGACCATGGCCTTGAGGTTGGGATGGTCGACCTCGTCGAGCATGCGCTTCGTGTCCGCGAGCGTCACGACGAGCTGGCTCTCCTGCGGACGCAGCGACTCGAGCGTGAGGACGACCCCCTCGACCTGGGCGAGCTCCGCCAGTGAGCGCAGCATGTCGCGGGTGCGCTTCCAGGCCTCCTCGCGGTCCTCGTTGAGGTAGCCCCATCCCGAGTTGATCGAGAGGCACGTGCAGCCCAGCTCCGCGGCGCAGCGGATGCCATTGGAGAAGTACGCGCGGCACCGGTCGACGTAGAGCTCCTCCTGTGGGTTGACCTGGTACGGCGAGATGACGTTCTCTGGGCAGAGCACGTTCGCCACGAGGCCGCGCGACTCGATCTTGTGACGGATGCGCTTTGCGTCGTAGTATCCCAGGCAGTCTATCCAGAGGTGCGGCATGGCAGCCCAGAGCTCGATGCCCGTGAGGCCGAGCCTCGCCTGGCAGTCGAGGAACGCGTCGAGGGACCACTGCGCCCAGTGGATGTTCATGCCGTCTACCTGGTCGCGCCTGATGGTGGGACATCCCATGGCCTATGCCTCCTCCCTTGCGAAGAACCTCTCGAACGCATGGAAGTTGCGGCGGTCCGCCGCCTTCGGGTCTTCCAGGTAGCGACCGTCCGTTATCTCCTGCCCGAGCATTCCCTCGTAACCGAACTCGTTGAGCACATCCAGATAGCGCTCGAGCGGGAAGACGCCGTCACCCCAGACGAGATGGCCGTAGGGGCGGCCGTCCGAGAAGTGGCAGTGGACGATCTTCTCGCCCAGGCGCTCGAACCACTGACGCGGGGTCTCGCCCGCGACGCCCATGGCGACGGTGTCGAGCGCCGCACCGAGCGACGGGCTGTCGACGGCCTCGACGAGGGCGGCGACGTCCTCGAGCGTGATGCAGACCTTCGACTCCTGGGGACGGACCGATTCGAGGGCCATGGTGACGCCGGCCTCCCGGGCGTAGCGCGCGATCTGCTCGAAGTGACGGACTGCACGATCGAACGCAACGTCGTGGTCCTCGTCGAGCGTCCCACCACAGGCGTTCGCAAGCATCATGTCCGCACCGAGCCTCGTGCAGACGTCCATCGCGCGCTTGAGATACTCCATCGAGCGCCTATGGGCACCGTCGTCCGCATAGTTGTTGCGCCACTGCATACAGGAGCACTCGGGCGTGAACAGCGCGACGCGCATGCCGCGTGCCTCGACCCTGCGACGCACCTCCTCCGGATTCTGGTTCCAGGACTCGTCCATATAGAAGTGCGGGGCCTCGCCCACGAGCTCTATCGCCTTGTAGCCCGCCTCCGCGTGCCCGTCGAGCATGTAGTCGAGCGGGTACATGACGTAGTGGATGCCGAGGGCGCAGAGCTGTTCCGGTCTGACGTGTGCCATTCTTCCCCCTACCCGAGCTCGTCGTACACGACGCGCCCGTCGCTCACCGTAAGCGCGGCGTTCACGCCCCGCGCGTCTACGGGGTCCATGTGCAGGGTATCCGCCTGCAGGACGGTGACGTCCGCAAGCTTGCCCTCCTCGAGGGTGCCGAGCCTCTCCTCCGCCATGCAGTCGTACGCGCCGTTCCTCGTCCACGCCACGAGCATCTCCGGGATGGTCAGCATGTTCTCGAGGCGCTCGCAGCCGCCGTCGTCGAAGTGGCCGCCGCACCCGCAGTAAATCGACTCGCCTATGGAAGGGAGCATGAGCGGAAGGTCCGTGTCTCCCACGACCACGCAGCCGGAGTCCCACATCTTCCTGCGCATCCAGTAGCGCTCGAAGCGCGTGGGACCCACCTGCCGCATGACCATGCCCACAAGGTCGTCCCTACGGTCGAGGGACTGGATCTGCGGGTACACCTCGCAGATGCCCCCCATCGCTCCCAGACGCACGAGGTCCGCGGGGTCCGAGAGCTCCATGTCCGTGATCGCATGCCGGTTGACAAGCCGTCCGCTCGCGTCGCGCCTGCAACGTTCGTACAGGTCCACCACGTGGCCAACGGCCCCGTCCCCCTGGCAGTGCAGGCTGAAGCGGAAGCCCGCCTCGTCCGCCGCGAAGAGCTCGCGCTCAATGAGGTCCCACTCCACGGGGACGGCGCAGCGGCGCGTGGGGTCCGAGAGATAGGGCTGCTTGAGCTCGGCCATTCCCGACGCGATGGAGCGGTCGGTCATGCGGTTGAACCCCGAGAAGGACACGAACGGACCCCGGAAGCGGTCCCTGGCAGCACGTCCGTACGCGAGGTCCATCCCCCTCCCGACGGGCTGGCTCATCATGCTGACGCGCACGGTGAGCTCGTCCGCCGCCTCCATGGCCTCCATCACGTCCGCAAACCCGTAGTAGTTGTCGAAGGCCATCTCCTTCACCTGCGTCACGCCACGCGCGTTCAGCATGTGCATGTACTCGTGGTACAGGCCTCGCATTTGGGGCAACGGCAGATAGTCTGCCATCATGCGCCAGATCTTCTCGGCATAGCACTCGTCGGGCGAGAAGAGATAGCGCTCCCGCGCCGCGGCGTTCATCCAGCAGGTGTCGCGATCCTTGGTGAAGGCGACCACGGGCACGTCGGGAAACGCCGCGTCGAGGAGGTCCTCGGAATCGGGACCGAAGTCCGCGGCATTCCAGCCGTGACCGAAGACGGGCGAACCCTTGGGCAGGGTCTCGGCATACGCTCGAAGGCTCGAGACGCCCGTCTCCGCGTCGTGTGCGCCAGAGAGGTCGCATCCCAGGTGCAGGAGGGCCCAGCCCGTAAAGAACGTGTGGTTGTCCGTCATGCCCGGCATCACCGTTCGGTCTCCGGCGTCGATTACGCGAGTCGCACCGTTCACGTACGATGCCGCCTCACCACGCCGTCCGACCTTCGCGATGCGACTGCCCTTCGTGGCCACGAACCCGTCGAAGGCCTCCGCGCCGGTGGCGTCGAACACGTTGCGCGAGAGAATCACCAGCCTGTCAGGCCGCTTTGCCATCGTCGACCATCCCCTTTCCAGCACGTCGCGTCACCTATGCGGGCAGGAGGCCGGAGACCGCCGTCACGACCACACCGAGCACCGCGATGAGCAGGATGAACTTCCAGCACGTCTTCCACCACTGGCCGAAGCTGATCTTCGAGACGGAGAGTCCCGCGACCGTCATGCCCGCCGTGGGGCTGATGGAGTTGATGGTCTGGTTCGCAAGGCAGAGCGCGGTCACCGCGGCCTCCGGGTTCACGCCCATGAGCTGCGTGAGCGGCCCCAGGATCGGCATCGTGAGCGCAGCGAGGCCAGAGGAGCTTGGCACGAGCAGCGACAGGAGGCCGAGCACGATGTAGAGCAGCGTGGTGTACACGGGGGCGGGCACGCCGGCCAGGGCCGTGGCCATGGCGTTCAGGATCGTGTCGATTATCATGCCGTTCTCGGCGATCACGAGGATGGAGCGGGCGAGGCCGATGATGATGGCGGCGTAGGCGAAGTCCGCGATGCCGTGGACGAACTCCTCCGCGATCTCGCGCTCGCTCATGCCCGCGACGATGCCGGACAGTACGCCCATGCCAAAGAACACGGCGCTGATCTCGTCCATGTACCAGTGCTGCGTGACGAGCCCCCAGATGATGATGCCCATGCCGACCGCAAACACCACGAGCACGCCCTTCTGGCGTCCGGAGAACGGCTGCGCGATGGCGTCGTCCTGCACGGAGAACTCCACGCGCTTCTGGATGTCGTCCTTGTACGTGATGGAGCTCTGCGGGTCCCTCTTCACCTTGCGGGCGTAGCGCATGACCCAGACGATCGCGAGCGCGGTGAACACGACCCAGACGATGGCGCGCAGCCACAGCTGGGGATTGCCCTCGATGCCGACGATGCCCTGGGCGATGAGGACGTTGAACGGGTTCACGGTCGAGGCTATGTAGCCGATGTTGGGGCCCATGAAGCAGATGAGAAACGCGGTCATGGAGTCGTACCCCAGGGCCATCATGATGGGGATGAAGATGGCGTAGAACGGAAGCGCCTCCTCCGACATGCCGAACGTGGTGCCGCAGATGGAGAGAAGGACCATCACTATGGGGATGATGAGGATGTCGCGGTCCTTGAACCTGCCGATGACATGGCTGAGGCCCGCGTTTATGGCGTTCGTCTTCGTGATGATGGCGAACGACCCTCCGATGAGAAGGACGAACGCCACGACGTCGGCAGCCGCCTGGATGCCCTGGGTCGGCGCCTCGAGCAGCTGCATCACGCTGCAGCGGAGGTCGACCTTCTCGCCCGTCTCGGAGTCGGTGTAGACCTTGTCCTGCGGCTTGTAGGTTCCCGCCACGGCGACTTCCTTCTCGCCCGCGGCGGTCTGGATGGTCTTGCGCTCGTAGGAACCGGACGGAACGATCCACGTGAGCACTGCGAACACCACCATAAGCAGGAAGACGATGGTGTACACGTGCGGCAGGCTAAACGACCTGCGCTTTCGACTCGAGCTCTCCCCTGACATGCGGCACCTCCCATGACGACTGCTGACACGTACCTTCGCACGTTATATCTTGTTATATAACGTTATAGTACGTAATGCAATCGCACGGGCTGGCACCGCCCCAAGCGTTTTCCCGAGCGTAACAATATGGCCCGCAGGCGGTGCGGGCCATGGGCTGTGTCAGATGTTGAAGACGTACAGGCTACACACGATGTACTGCTTGCCTATCAGGAACGGACGTCCGTCCTGGTCCGTGAAGTCGATCTTCTCGTAAAAGAGGGGCTCCCCCACGGCCACCTTAAGGGCGGACGCCTCCTCGGGACTCGCGCGGACCACCTCGAGCGTGCAGAGGTCGTCGCCGCGGGGGACGCGTCCGGTCCGCTTCTGCACGTAGTCGAAGATCGACGTGTCCGAAAGGTCCGCCTCGAGCAGGAACTCGAAGCCCTCGAGCGGATAGAAGTTGTTCTCGAGCATGATGGGCACGCCGTCCGCCGTGCGCAGGCGCTTCACGTGGACGAGCTCGGCGCTCTCCCCAAGCCCAAGGAACTCCCTCTCTCCCTCGCGCGCCTTCACGACCTCGACGCCCAGCACCTTCGCGCCCGCGACGCGCCCGTCCTCCGCGCACGTCTCCGTGAAGCTCTGGATCTCGCTCTTCTGGTATATCTTGCGAATGAGCTTGCGCCGGTTCACGAAGGTGCCCTTGCCCTGCTTCTTGCTGAGGTAGCCCTCCGCCGCGAGCTCGGACACGGCACGCCTCACGGTGATCCGGCTTACGGAATACATCTGCGAGAGCTCCGCCTCGGAGGGAATGCGGCAGCCCGCGGGATACTTGCCGCGCTTGATATCGTCCTTGAGGTCCTCCATCACCTGCTGGTAAAGCGGGGTCAGTCCGCCTTCCTCAAGCTTCATGCCAAGCCCTCCAAACGCCAATGCCGGGAAAAGCCCCCGGTCATAACAACTCTTATCTAAATATAAGGTTTGGCCCTGTGCTTCGCACCCATCCCTTAGACGAGCGTGCCCAATATGGACGTCAGGACCCCCAAGCGCGATAACTGGCACCTTTCTTCGCAAATGTGATAACGTTCTATTACGTTTTAATCTTGCGCTCGAAGGGCTCGCCATGGGACGGCTTCGATCCAAACGGAACACTCGGGACACCGCCGGTGCGGAACCCCGCGGCAAGGACGCCGCGGGCGAGAAGAGCTGCATCCTTTGCGGAAGGCATACCGATGGCGTGGCCACCGTGTACCTGGGCCGCGAGGGCAATGCGGACGGAGACGTCGAGTGGAGGCCGTACCGTCGCGCCCTCTGCGACGAGTGCGTCGACGAGCAGCTGGACGACGGACCGTTTCAGGTGCTCGTGTGCCTCGCCCTCCAGGTCTGCTGGGTTCCGCTCTTCTCGCACGGCGTCTCCGCGCTCGGCATCGGCGGCGCGCTCGTGGCAATCGCCGGCATCGCAGGGCTCCTCCGCCGCATGCTCGCCCTCGTGTGGCGGCACGCGACGGAGGACGTCCGAAGCCGAATGCCAAAGTGGGCACGCGAAGACACCAGGGAGGAGCGGGCGAGCCGAGCGCTGGCCAAAGTCGTGCACGACGATGCCGCAAGCTCGGGGCTCCTCGTTCGAACGCTCAGGGAGCACAGGCGCACCGCCGGAGGGGACAACGCGTCTGCCTAGTGCTTCTTCCTCTTGTAGTGCCTGCGGGTGGCATGAGCCGATCCCTTTCTGGCACCGGCCTTCAGGCGGTCCATCACGTCCTTCTCGCTCGTTCCCTCGAGACGTGCCTGCAGCTCCACGATCTGGTCGCGGAGGCGCGCAGCGCGCTCGAAGTCCATGTCTGCGGACGCCTGGAGCATCTCGTCCTGAAGCGAGCCCATGACCTGGGCGACCTCCTGCTTCGGCAGGGCAAGGAGCTCGTCGGCCACGGACTGGATCGTCCTTTCATGCTCCTCCTCGGCATCTCCCTGGTGCTCGCCCTCGCCTCCGGCCGCGGTGAAGAACTTGCCGTCCACGCGCGACTTGGAGCCAAGTGTCTCGTCTGCCTCCGCTATGAAGCTCGTGACGTCCGCGATTGACTTCTTGATGGTCTTCGGGACGATGCCATGCTCCTCGTTGAAGGCAATCTGGATGCGGCGGCGACGCGCCGTCTCGTCCATGGCCTCGCGCATCGAGTCCGTCACGCTGTCGGCGTACATGATGACCTTGCCCTGGGCGTTACGCGCCGCGCGGCCCATGGTCTGGATGAGCGAGCGGCGGTTGCGGAGGAAGCCCTCCTTGTCCGCGTCGAGGATCGCGACGAGCGAGACCTCGGGGATGTCCAGGCCCTCGCGCAGCAGGTTGATGCCCACGAGCACGTCGATCCTGCCAAGCCTCAGGTCGCGGATGATGTCGATGCGGTCGAGGGTCGCCGTGTCGGAGTGCATGTAGTTGACGCGGATGCCCTCGTCGAGGAGGTGGTCCGTCAGGTCCTCCGCCATGCGCTTCGTGAGCGTGGTCACGAGCACGCGCTCCTTGCGGGCGACGCGGGCCTTTATCTCGTCCAGAAGGTCGTCTATCTGGCCGCGTACCGGCCTGAGCTCCACCTCCGGATCGAGCAGGCCCGTCGGCCTGATGACCTGCTCCACCTCGTTCTGGCTCACGTGCTCCTCGTAGTCGCCGGGGGTCGCGGACACATAGATGAACTGGGGGATGCGCTGCTCGAACTCGTCGAAGCGCAGCGGCCTGTTGTCGAGCGCGGACGGAAGGCGGAAGCCGTGGTCCACGAGCGTGACCTTGCGCGAGCGGTCGCCCTCGTACATGCCCCTGATCTGCGGTACCGTCACGTGAGACTCGTCGATGATGCAGAGCATGTCGCTCGGGAAGTAGTCGATCAGCGTGTACGGGGGCTCGCCCGGCCTGCGGCCGTCCATGTGCCTCGAGTAGTTCTCGATGCCGGAGCAGTAGCCCATGGTCTCGAGCATCTCGATGTCGTAGCCGGTCCTCTGGCTCAGGCGCTGCGCCTCGAGGATCATGTCGTTGTCCTTCAGCTCCTTGACGCGATGCTCGAGCTCCTCCTCTATCGTCTTGATGGCATGGTTGATCTTCGGCCGCGCCGTGACGTAGTGGGACGCCGGCCAGATGGGGATGGCGTCGTACTCGCGGACGATCTCGCCCGTAACGCCGTCTATCTCCGCGATGAGCTCCACCTCGTCGCCGAAGAAGCTTATGCGCAGCGGGTTCTCCGCATAGGGCGGGAACACGTCCACGGTGTCGCCACGCACGCGGAACATGCCGCGCTGCAGGTCGTAGTCGTTCCTGTCGTACTGGATGTCGATGAGCTCGTGCACGAGGTCGTCGCGCTCCAGCGGCACGCTCTTGTCCACGTTTGGTGCGAGCCCCGCGTAGTCCTGGGGGCTACCGATTCCGTAGATGCAGCTGACGGACGCGACCACGATGACGTCGCGCCTGCTGAGGAGGCTCGACGTGGCCTGGTGGCGGAGCTTCTCGACCTCCTCGTTGATGGAGGCGTCCTTCTCTATGTACGTGTCCGTCTGCGGGACGTAGGCCTCCGGCTGGTAGTAGTCGTAGTAGCTCACGAAGTACACGACGGCGTTGTTGGGGAAGAGCTCGCGCATCTCGCTCGCTGCCACTACCCGTGACGCCCAGAAGCGTCTGGTAGCGAAGGCCGTCCTCTACGCCCTTAGCCAGGCTTGCGATAGCCTTCGGCTGGTCGCCAGCGGGCTGGTACGGCGAGACCACCACGAGCCTCTCGTCCCCGTGCTCCATGCCAAAGCGCTTGAGCTCCGCACCGTAGCGCTCCTTAGCCTCGCGCGTCCCGGCAAGGGGCTCGTACTCGATGGTCTCGCCCTTCTCGTCCACGAACGAACGCTCTTCCATAGGGGTCGCGTCTTCCCGCGGGAGCTCTCGTGCGCTACCTGATGCCACCTGAGCCATGTGCCCTCCAAAAGCGAGAGAACCAAACTAGAACAAGTGTACCCAATCATGCGCGGCGGCGTCTACCCCTGAGACTGGATTCCTTCTGGGTAGAACTGCTTGTAGCGGTCGTACGCCTCGTTCACCCTCACGAGGTAGGAGGCCGTCTCGGAGTACTGGATCTGGGAGGAGATGTCGTCCCCGTTCGCAAGCCACTTCGAGACCGAGCCGAGGCCCGCATTGTACGCCGCGATGACTTGGTCGCGCGACGAGAGGTTCTTCTGCAGGTACGAAAGGTACGCCGTGCCATACATGATGTTCGTCTCCGCGTCGGTGAGGTTGTCCGGCGGGTACGTGGACGAGTCCACGAGCCCCATCTTCGCCACGGCCTCGGACGTGGATGGCATGAGCTGCATGAGCCCGACGGCGCCCGCCGAGGACTCTGCCTGCTCGTCCCAGTTAGACTCGCACTTGATGACCGCGCAGATCAGGTACTTGTCCACGCCGTATCGCTGGGAGGCCCGCTCTATCACGTCCGCGTGCTCCACGGGATAGAACACGCGCCTCACGACCTGCGTGGGAAGGAGGCTCGCCCCCGCGGAGGCGATGCACACCGCCAGCATGCACACGATGGGTATGGTCCTGAACCACCGCCAGAATCTGGTGTCAGCCATGCATCACGTCCCTCTTGCCGCTCGCCTTCCAGCCAAAGCGCTCGTGGGCATCCCACCACGCGCGCACCTTGGACGCAAGGTCCTTCTCGTCCCCGTCGTTTGCTATCTCGACGTCGCTCTTCGAGCGCAGGTAGTCGTCAGTTGGCTGGCGCGCCGCCCGCGCGTCGAAGTCCTCGCCGC
>CACWMM010000031.1:0-26703 GCA_902761955.1 uncultured Olsenella sp.
GGCAAACTCCGCCATCGTGCACGCCGGCTTCGACGCGAAGACCGGCACGCTCATGGCGAAGCTCAACGTGGAGGGAAACGCCCTGTTTCCGCAGCTCGCGCGCGAGCTTGGCTTTGCGTTTCTGCCCATAGGCTCGCTCGTGGTGTGCACGCGTCATGAGGACATGCCCGCGCTCGAGGCGCTCTTGGAGCGCGGCCGCGCAAACGGCGTGCCGGAACTTCGCATCGTGGGCCGCGAGGAACTCGTACGTATGGAGCCCAACATATCGGACGAGGCCGTCGCGGCGCTGTGGGCGCCCACGGCCGGCATCTGCGACCCGTTTGCGCTCACGGCCGCGCTGGCGGAAAGCGCCGCCACAAACGGCGTGGGCTTCCGCTTCAACGCGCGGGTCACGGCGGTTGAGCCCGCGACGCTCTCCGGCGGCGCACCCGGCTGGAAGGTGAAGGCCGGTGGCGCCACGTTCTTCTCGCGCGTTGTCATAAACGCGGCCGGCGTGTACGCGGACCAGATCCACAACATGGTGAGCGCGGACACGCTCACGATCACCCCGCGCCGCGGCGAGTACGAGCTCCTGGACACCACGGCCGGCGGCCACGTGCGGCACACCGTGTTCATGCTGCCCACCAAGATGGGCAAGGGCGTGCTCGTGACGCCCACGGTCCACGGCAACCTGCTGGTTGGGCCCACCGCTGACGACATCGACGACAAGCGCGGCACCCAGACCACGCCGGCGGGGCTTCAGGCCGTGCGGCGCAAGAGCGCCCTCACGGTGAAGGACATCCCGTTCCGCGAGACCATCACCTCGTTTTCCGGCCTGCGCGCGCACCAGCCGGGGCACGAGTTCATCATCGGCCCCGTCGCGGGCGCGCCGGGATTTCTGGACTGCGCCGGCATCGAGAGCCCCGGACTCACCGCGTGCCCCGCCATCGGCCGCATGGTGGCCGCGCAGGCAAACGAGATCCTGGGCCTGCCGCGCAACCAGTCGTTCGAGCCGCGCCGTCGCCCCATCCCCGATCTGAAGCGCATAAGCCAGGCGGAGTGGGAGCGCCTGATAGAGCGCGACCCGTCATACGGCACCATCGTGTGCCGCTGCTGCCGCGTGAGCGAGGCGCAGATCCGCGACGCCTGCCGCCGCGTGCCGGGAGCGCGCTCGCTCGACGGCGTGAAGCACCGCACCGGCGCGTGCATGGGCCGCTGCCAGGCGGGGTTCTGCACGCCGCGCATCATGGAGATCCTGGCCGAGGAGGTCGACGGCCTCGCCATGGAGGACGTCACGAAGTGCGGGCCGGGCTCGCGCATGGTCGTGGGCCACGACAAGCAGGCGGAGGGAGGCGAGCGCCATGACTAGCACAACAGCGTGCGCCATGACCGGCGCAAGGGCCGGCGTGGGCGAGAAGAACGCCGCCGCGGCCGATGCCGTGCCAGAGCTGGCGCGCGACATCGTGGTTGTGGGCGGGGGCTCCGCAGGCCTTGCCGCCGCCATTGCCGCGCACGACGCCGGCGTCGAGTCCGTGCTGGTGCTTGAGCGCGAGCCGCAGCTGGGCGGCATCCTCAACCAGTGCATCCACAACGGCTTTGGCCTCCACACGTTCAAGGAGGAGCTCACGGGCCCGGAGTACGCGTGCGAGCGCAACATCGAGCGCATGCTCAAGACCACGGTGCTGGACGTGTCCCCGGAGCGCGTGGTGACGGCCGTCAGCGCGGAGCGCGGCATCTTCCGCGTGCGCGCGAAGGCCGTGGTGCTTGCGATGGGCTGCCGCGAGCGGCCGCGCGGCGCGCTGGACATCTGCGGCACGCGCCCGGCCGGCGTGTACACGGCCGGCACGGCGCAGCGTCTGGTAAACATCGACGGCCTGCTGCCGGGGCGTGAGGTCGTGATCCTGGGCTCCGGTGACATAGGGCTCATCATGGCGCGCAGGCTCACGCTCGAGGGGGCGCACGTGGCGTGCGTGGCGGAGCTCATGCCGTACTCCGGCGGCCTCAAGCGCAACATCGTGCAGTGCCTGGACGACTTTGGCATACCGCTCAAGCTGTCGCACACCGTGGTGAACGTGGAGGGCGAGCGCCGCGTCGAGGCCGTCACCATCGCCAAGGTGGACGAGCACCTGCGCCCCATACTCGGCACGGAGGTGCGCTACCCGTGCGACACGCTGCTGCTCTCCGTGGGGCTGCTGCCGGAAAACGAGCTCAGCCGACAGGCCGGCGTGCGCATAAACCCCGTCACGCGCGGCGCGTACGTGAACGACCAGCTCATGACCAGCGTCCCGGGCGTGTTTGCCTGCGGCAACGTTCTGCACGTGCACGACCTGGTGGATTACGTGAGCGAGGAGTCCGCGCACGCCGGCGCGTGCGCCGCGCGCTACGTGCAAGAGGGCGCGGGCGAGAAGGGCGACCCCGCCGCCGCGACAGAGCTTCCCATAGAGGCCACGGGCGGGGTGCGCTACACCGTGCCCTCGTTTGTCTCGCCCGGGCGCATGGCGGATACGATGAAGCTGCGTTTTCGCGTGGGCGCGGTCTACCAGGACCGCTACGTGTCCGTCTACGTGGGAGATCGACGCGTGTCGCACCGTCGCAAGCCCGTGATGGCACCGGGCGAGATGCAGGAGGTCACGCTGAGGCGGGCCGACCTTGCGGACGCCCGCCCCGGGGATGCCGTCCGCGTTCTGCTGGAGGATGAGTAGCATGTCGCAGGAAACGAGAGGCGCCGCACGCGACGTCACGCTCACGTGCATACGCTGCCCCAAGGGCTGCCAGGTGACGGTGACGCTGGAAGGCGGCCAGGTCACGTCCGTCGCGGGCAACGGCTGTCCGCGCGGAGACGCGTACGCCCGCAAGGAGGTGACGGACCCCACGCGCGTGGTGACGACGGTGGTGCCCGTGAGCGGGTCTGACGTTGCGCGCATGGTATCGGTCAAGACCGCGGGCGACGTGTCGAAGGCGAAGGTGCTGGACGTTGTGCGCGCGCTTTCGGACGTGAGCATGGTGGCGCCGGTGCACATTGGCGACGTGGTGCTTGCAGACGTCTGCGGCACGGGCGTGGACGTGATCTCCACGAAGGACGTGTAGCGCACGGCCCTACGCCGCGCGCCCTGCGGGCCGTGCCTCGCCGCACCGCGCCCTGCAGCCCCACGTCCCGCGGCCCTAAAAAAGATCCTACAGCGCCTCCCAGCGGCAGCGTCGCATGTCGACCCTGCCGCTGGGTGTAAACGCAACGCCCTCGTCCTCAAGCATGGCGCGCTGGGCGCCGGGCCCGCCAAACGCGAAGCCGGGCGCGAGGGATCCGTCCGCAAACACCACGCGGTGGCACGGCACGCCGCCGGCAACGCCGGGACTCGCGTGCATGGCAAAGCCCACGTAACGCGCCTTGCGCGGCTCTCCCATCATCGCGGCTATCTGCCCGTACGTCGCCACGCGGCCGCGCGGTATCTGTCGCACCACGTTGTATGCGCGTTCGAAAAAGCCCTCGTCCATGCGTGCCCCCATCTGCTATGTTTGCTACGTACCATATCCCACGGCGCCGGCCGTGCCAACAGAGAAGGACAGACCGCGGCGCCGCAGGACACACGCCCTCTTCGCTCGCAGGAGCGGTCGCGCACGCGTGCGACGCACACGGTGGTACACGGCGACATGAACGGCGAGAACCGCCTGTTTGGCGGACGCCTCATGGAGTGGATAGACGAGGCTGCCGGCATCGCCGCGCGCCGACACTGCGGAGGCTCCGTCACAACGGCATGCGTGGACAGCCTGGTGTTCAAGAACCCGGCCTACCTCAACGAGATCGTGGTTATCGACGCGTACGTCACGTATGTCGGCAAGACATCACTCGAGGTCCGCGTCGATTCCTACGTGGAGGACGTCGCGACGGGGGAGCGCAAGCAGATCAACGTTGCCTACCTTACGGAGGTCTGCGTAGGGGAGGATGAGCGACCCCGGCGAATTCCGTTTGGCTTGAAGCTCGACACGGATGAGCAGCGCAACGAGTGGCACATGGCGCAGATTCGCAAGATGATCCGCCGCGAGCGTCAGGAGCAGGGCATCTAGCGGTCGTCGGGTCATCGTCGGCGATTGATTTTGAAAATTGTCGCAATTTCCGCTTGCCCCGTCCTTCTCGTCCTGCTATATTATTCAACCGCAGGCGGGCGAGAGCCCAAACGCAAAAACGGGTGGTGGCGCAGCTTGGTAGCGCACTTGACTGGGGGTCAAGGGGTCGCTGGTTCGAATCCAGTCCACCCGACCACGAAACCGCAGGTCAGAGGCTTAAGCCTCTGACCTTTTTTCTTATACGTACTATTTTTGTACCGCGACGAACGGTCTTATCCCGCTTTGTTTCAAGACTCGCGTGCGACCTTCGCGAACATGTTGAGCGCCGCCACGGACTGGTTGTAGGGCGTGCCTATGGAGCGCAGGTTTCGCACGATGCCGTGGGAGGTCTCGTAGTCGAAGGCGACGGTGCCCGCTCGTATGCGCGTCACGCCGTCCGCAGGGCATCCCTCAGAGCGAAAGGACGTTCGTACGATACTACTTCCGTGGCCGCCGCTTCCGCTCCATCCGGCTCATCTATCCTGGTAACCGTGGGTGTATGGAATGGACTACTTGCTGTCCTTAGAGGTGCTCGTTGCAATCTCAATCCCCGAAATTCGAGGCGGCAGCCCGTTGACCGGTATCTTCCAGAAGCCTGCAAGCCCTCTGCTAGAATGGACTGCGCTTGTACTGCATGCGGCATTCGAGGGGAGCCCCTATGAAGTACTCAGAGCTCGTCGACTCCGGCGCCACCCCCACCGAGATCCAGGCGTTCCTCGTGGGCTCGGAGAACGTCCCGGTCACCATGCGGATCCCGCGGAACCTGCGCGACGCGGCGAAGGAGGCGGCGGAGCTGAAGGGCATGAGCCTGACAACGTACGTGAAGGTATGCCTCATAGAGAGGCTCTCGGAGGGAAGCAAAGAATGACGCATCCCCCCTTCTTCGACAACAAGGCGAACATCGTGAAGGACGACCTGGTCTCGACCATCAGGTCCGGAGACCGCGTGTCGGTCGCAGCCGAGGTCTTCTCGATGTACGCCTACCAGGAGCTCAAGGAGCAGCTCGACGGCCTCGACGAGTTCCGCTTCATCTTCACGTCGCAGGCGTTCACCAAGAGCCGGCCCCCCAAGCAGGAGCGGGAGTTCTACATTCCCCGACTCGCCCGGGAGAAGGGGCTCTGCGGGACGCAGCTGGAGATTCGCCTCCGCAACGAGCTGACGCAGAAGTCGGTCGCCTCCGAGTGCGCCCGCTGGATCCGCCGGAAGG
This sequence comes from uncultured Olsenella sp., assembly GCA_902761955.1. Classification (GTDB taxonomy): domain Bacteria; phylum Actinomycetota; class Coriobacteriia; order Coriobacteriales; family Atopobiaceae; genus Parafannyhessea. Next base: position 5,288 of record CACWMM010000031.1, read on the forward strand.
CCAAGTTCCGCTCCTTCGGCGTGGACAGGGGTATGGACAACACCTTCCTCGTGGTGGACGGCCCGGAGGGGACCGCCGCCTACACGCCGTTCGCCGGGCTGACCACGGCGGAGCTGGGCGTGGACAAATCCTCGGGCAGGCAGGCGCTCGTAATGCGGCCGGACGCATCCACGTCGAGGGCCCTCCTAGACATCTTCAACGAGGCCTGGGACTCCAGCCGGCTCGACGACGTGACGGACGCGGTGGTCGACTCCATCACGGCCATGTACAAGGAGAACCCTCCCGAGCTCGTCTACTACATGGCCCTCTACCGCATCTTCAGCGAGTTCCTCGACGACGTGTCTGAGGACGTGCTCCCCAAGGAGGGCACCGGCTTCCGCGAGAGCGCCATCTGGGGCAAGCTGTACGACTTCCAGAGGGATGCCGCCATCGCGATCATCAACAAGCTCGAGACCTTCGACGGCTGCATCCTCGCGGACTCCGTCGGCCTGGGCAAGACGTTCACGGCGCTCGCGGTCATAAAGTACTACGAGTCCCGCAACAGGAACGTACTCGTCTTGTGCCCAAAGAAGCTCCGGGACAACTGGACAACATACAACCGCAACGTCGTGAACAATCCCATCGCCTCGGACAGGCTCCGCTACGACGTGCTCTACCACACGGACCTCTCGCGCGAGCGCGGGATGTCGGAGACCATGGGGGTCGATCTCTCCCGCGTCAACTGGGGCAACTACGACCTCGTCGTAATAGACGAGAGCCACAACTTCAGGAACGGCGGTGACTCGGCCACCGACGACAAGCTCAACCGGTACCAGATCCTCATGGAGAAGGTGGTCAAGCAGGGCGTGAGGACCAAGGTGCTCATGCTATCTGCCACCCCGGTCAACAACCGCTTCCGCGACCTCAGGAACCAGCTTGCGCTCGCCTACCAGGGAGACCCAGGGGAGTGGTCGGCACGCCTCGGGCTCTCGTGCGATGTGGAGACGGTCTTCAGGAACGCACAGAGCGCCTACACCGCGTGGTCCAAGCTGCCCGTCGGCCAGAGGACCACCGCCAGGCTCCAGGACATGCTGGACTTCGACTTCTTCGAGGTACTGGACCAGGTTACGATTGCCCGCAGCAGGCGGCACATACAGCAGTACTACGACACGGCGGCGCTCGGGCCGTTCCCGAGGCGCCTTCCGCCAATCTCGCGCGACCCCAGCCTCTCGACCCTGCCTGGCGCCATCAACTACCGCGAGATCTACGCGGAGCTGGACTCCCTCACGCTCTCGGTCTACATGCCCAGCGCCTTCCTGCAGCCGAGCAAGGTGGGGAGGTACGAGGACCCCGAGAGCGGCAACCTCTCCGCCGCGGGCCGCGAGGCGGGCATCAGGCGCCTCATGACGACGAACCTCCTCAAGCGGCTCGAGAGCTCCGTGAGCTCCTTCCGGCTCACGCTCGAGCGCGTGCTCTCCTACATGGAGCAGACGCTTAGAACTATCGAGCACTACAAGCAGCGCAGGGAGGGGAACGCCTCGGTCTCGGACGCCGGGGCGGTCGTCGGGCTCGACCTCGACCCCGATGACGCGGAGGCGGTGGAGGCCGGTGGCGGCACGGGGATTCTCCTCGAGGACATGGACTGGATGCGCTGGGAGGGGGAGGTAGCGCACGACGCGGACACGGTGCGCCTGCTGCTCTCCATGATCGACGACATCGACCCGGCCCATGACGCGAAGCTCCTGCGGCTCTGCGAGGACATCCGAGAGAAGGCCGAGCACCCCATAAACCCCGGCAACAGGAAGGTGATCGTCTTCACCGCGTTCTCGGACACGGCGCGCTACCTCTACGAGCACGTCTCCGAGTTCGCGAAGAATGAGCTCGGCCTGAATACCGCCGTCGTCACGGGCCAGGGCTGCAGGACCAACTGCACCGGCGTCCCCGCGCGGATGGCCGAGGTGCTCGAGTGCTTCAGCCCCGCCTCCAAGGAGCGCGCCGTGCTCTCGCCTTCGCTCGAAGGCCACGACATAGACGTCCTCATAGCCACGGACTGCATCTCCGAGGGCCAGAACCTGCAGGACTGCGACTACCTCGTGAACTACGACATCCACTGGAACCCCGTGCGCATCGTGCAGCGCTTCGGGCGAATCGACCGCATCGGCTCCAGGAACGCCTGCATCCAGCTCGTCAACTACTGGCCCAACGTCGAGCTGGACGAGTACATCAACCTCAAGGAGCGGGTCGAGGCGCGGATGAGGGCCACCGTGCTCGCGTCAACGGGGGACGACGACTACGTGAACCCGGACGAGAGGGGCGACCTCGAGTACCGCAGGCAGCAGCTCGAGCAGATGCGCCACGAGGTCGTCGACCTCGAGGACGTCTCCGGCGGGGTCTCGATCACGGACCTGGGGCTCAACGAGTTCCGCATGGACCTGCTTGCCTACTACAAGGAGAATCCCGAGATAGACCGTCTCCCCTCCGGGATCGAGGCGGTCTGCGAGGGCGACACGCCCGGCATCGTCTTCGTCCTTCGCAACGTGAACGAGGCGGTGAACCCCGACGGCAGGAACCGCATCCACCCCTTCTATGTGGTGCAGGTCGCCTCGGACGGGGAGGTGGTCCACTCCCACCTGGAGCCCAAGGCAGTCCTCGACGAGATGAGGCTACTCTGCAAGGGGAGAGGCAAGCCGGAACCGCGGCTCTACAAGCCCTTCAACAGAGAGACCAAGAACGGCCGCGACATGCGCTGGGCAATGGGACTCCTCAATGCCGCCGTGAGCTCCATCATGGGCGCCAAGGAGGAGTCGGACGTGGACAGCTTCTTCGGCGGCGGCACGACCGGCTTCCTGGAGAACGACGTGGCGGGCCTCGACGACTTCGAGCTCGTGTGCTTCCTGGTGGTGAGGCCAAGATGCTAGGACTGCCGAGCACGACGGAGGTCGACAGGGTCCTGCCGAAGAGGGCGTTCTACGAGCACCTCCAGCTCGACCCCGCGACCAGGCGATCGTTCGTGGACGACATCGAGTCCCTCACCGTGAGGAACTCGATCAAACCCTCGACGACCGGCATCCCCGCGGGAGATGCCGTCCAGGAGGTGCTCGTCCTCGAGGTGGCGCTCAAGGGGGCGACGGTGCCGAAGGCTGCCCTTGCGGCAATCGCCCGCTCGAACCCGCACAGGCTGCTGTTCGCATGCACCTGGGACGGAAAGGCTTGCCTCGCGGTGCTGCTCGGGAACCTCGTCGTGGGACAGTGGCAGGACGCCGGCAAGCTCGCACTCGGGCTCGACCCCACCGGCATGGACCAGACCTGGGACCACATGGCATCGCAGGTGGCCTACGGCGATGAGGGACGTGCGGGCGAGACCGTGGAGGAGCGCCATGCCACGGACGAGAAGATCGAGCGTCTCAAGGAGCGGCTTACCAAGGTAGAGGCAAGGCACAGGAAAGAGAAGCAGTTCGCGCGCAGGAACCGGCTCTTCGACGAGGTGAACGATTTGCGGGGGCAGATAAGGGAACTCGAGGAAGGCAGGGACAACGGCCTGTGAAGATAGAGCACCTGACAATCAGGAATTACAAGAGCATCAAGGAACTCGACCTCGACTTGAGTTCGCGCATCAACGTGTTCATCGGGGCGAACAACGTCGGCAAGAGCAACATCATGTCAGCCATGGAGTTCCTACTGGGGTCAACCTTCCCTATAGTGAACAAGCTGGATAAGTCGGACTTCTATGCGGGGCATGACGAGCTGCCGATGATAATCGCCTTGTGCTTCGATGACGGCAATGTACTCTCTTTTGACAGCACTTGGCACGACTACCGAGGTAACGAACGTCACGGGCTGAACTTCAACGGCAGCTTTGCGAGCGGTGATATTCGAGATAAGTATGTTGCCGCGTCCATCGGGCCGGATCGCCGCATGAGGGAGAACCCAGCCTCGAGCCAGTGGACGCTCCTTGGACGGATGCTCAAGGACTTCAACGAGCGCCTGTACGAGCAAACCATGCTCGATGAGGATGGGACGGAAATAACCAAGGCCGACGCCTACAAGCGGCGCATGGAGGCCATCCGTGACGACATCCTCTTCTCCATCGAAGACGGCAACGGCATCGACGTCATGGGCGAGCTCAGGCACATCCTCCAGGAGGAGACCGCGCGACAGCTCAACTGCTCCCCGAACGACCTCTCCATCGACCTCAGCACCTACGACCCGTGGAACCTCTTCAAGACGCTGCAGATCTTCGTCACCGAGCAGGACCTCGGCGTACAGATGCGCGCTGCCGACATGGGCATGGGCGTCCAAGCCAGCCTGACCATAGCCATACTGCGGGCGTACTCCAAACTAGAGCTGCATAACCAGACGCCAATCTACATCGATGAGCCCGAGCTCTACCTGCATCCGCAGGCACGCAGGAAGTTCTATCGCGTCATCGAGGAGGTTGCCGACTCCGGAACACAAGTGTTCATGACCACGCACTCGACCGAGTTCGTTGACATCGGCCACTTCAACCAGATCTTCATGGTCAGGAAGAGCTCCGAGCGAGGCACCTACGTGCGGCATGCTGACCCGACGAGGTTCCTTGGCGACCTCGAAGCCCGACATCCCAACATCAATGCCGACGAAGACAGCCTCATGCTGGAATACCGCAACGCCTTCGAAAACACCGGTGATTCGCAGAAGGCAGCAGAGGCGCTCTTCGCCTCGAAGATCCTGCTCGTCGAGGGCGAGAGCGAGTCGCTTATCGTTCCGTACTGCTTCGACAAGATAGGCTACGACTATATCGGCAAGGGCGTCTCCATCGTGCGCTGCGGCGGTAAGAACGAGCTCGATCGCTTCTATCGCCTCTACAGCGAGTTCGGCATTCCCTGCTTCACCCTCTTCGATGGCGATTCGCAGAACAAGGGGACCGAGGACGAGCGGCATACCATCCGAGCGAACAGGGCCATCCTGTCGCTGTTCAGCTGCACGGATGATTTCCCAGACGGCCGTGTTCACGACCGGTATCTGGGCTTCACTTGTATGCTGGAGAACAGCTTGAACATCGGATCGATAGGCAAGGAGACCAAGGGCCTCAAGCTCTTCAAGAGGTTCAAAGCCGCCGTCGAAGACGGCGCGGCCATTCCGCTATGGGCGGGGTTCGTGGCTGCCCAGTTAGATCAGCTTCCCAGCGAGGCCGAATCCATCTTGGAAGAGCCACCTCAAGCCAGACCACCATGGGAAGTCACGTGTAGTGATGACATCCCCTTCTAAGCGAAAGGAAAACGTGATGGAAAAGATCATCCCCGGCACGCCGGATGGCACCGAGGAGAACGTCGAGCGCATCGCGGGACTCTTCCCCGGGGTCGTGACCGAGGTCGAGGGTGCAGACGGCAACCTCGAGCACGTCGTGGACTTCGATGCGCTGCGCGACCTCCTGGGCGACGTGGCCGAGGGGCAGCGCGAGCGCTACCAGTTCACCTGGCCGGGCAAGGCGACCGCCAAGGCCGAGGCCAGAAAGCCCGTCCGCAAGACGATGCGCCCGGAGAAGGGCAAGTCCGTCGACTGGGACACGACGAGGAACCTCTACATAGAGGGTGATAACCTCGACGCCCTGAAGCTCCTGAAGGAGACCTACGCCGGCCAGGTGAAGCTCATCTACATCGACCCGCCCTACAACACGGGCCACGACTTCGTTTACGACGACGACTACAGGCAGACCCACGAGGAGTACGACGCCGAAAGCGGTGACTTCGACGAGGACGGCGGCAGGCTCGTGGCCAACCCCGACTCCAACGGCCGCTTCCACTCCGACTGGTGCTCGATGATCTACCCCAGGCTCGTGCTGGCTCGAGACCTGCTCTCCGCCGACGGCGCCATCTTCATTAGCATCGACGACAACGAATACCAAAACCTCAGAAAGATTGGCGATGAGGTATTCGGTGCCGTCAATTTCGTCAATACGATTATTTGGGAAAAGAGATACAGCCCACAGAATGCCGTACAGTGGTTCTCGGAGAACCATGACTTCATTTGTGTCTATGCAAAGGATAAGAATGCTTGGAGGCCAAACCTCCTTCCTCGGTCTGATGAGATGAATGCTCGGTATACCAACCGTGACAATGACCCACGAGGTCCTTGGAAGGCTGTGGACTCCACTGCGCAGGGCGGTCATGGAACCAAAGCCCAGTTCTATCAGCTCACCACACCTGGGGGACGCGTTGTATCACCACCAGACGGTAGATGCTGGCTATATACCGAACCCGTCATGAAGCAGATGATAGCGGACAATCGAATCTGGTTCGGTGAAGACGGCAATAACATACCGGCGATTAAGCGATTTCTGTCCGAAGTAAAGCAGGGGGCAGCATGTCAGACCATTTGGAAGTACGAGGAAGTAGGACACAGCCAAGAAGGTAAGAAGGAACTCAAAGCCCTTTTTCCTGAGAGACTTCCTTTTGACACCCCAAAGCCCGTGCGTCTGATCGAACGCATTCTTACCATTGGCAGCGACCTCAACTCCCTTGTCCTCGACTTCTTCTCCGGCTCCGCTACAACCGCGGAGGCCGTTATGCGCAAGAACGCCGATGACGGAGGTACTCGACGCTTCGTTCTCGTCCAGCTGCCCGAAGAAGTCTCTGGCGACTGGGACAACCTCTGCAACGTGGGCGAGGAGCGCATCCGCCGGGCGGGCAAGAAGATCGCTGCCGAGGTCGAGGAGGCAAACCGCCAGCTCAAGCTCGGAGAGGAGCCCAAGCCCGTCCCCGACATCGGCTTCCGGGTGCTGCGAATAGACTCCTCCAACATGAAGGACACCTACCGCACGCCAGACGAGACGGACCAGATGGACCTGCTCTCGCTTGCGGACAACGTGAAGCTCGACAGGACCCCGGAGGACCTCCTCTTCGAGGTCCTGCCCAAGTTCCGCATCCCATACTCGGCGAGGATTGAGAAGAGGGAGCTCGGCGGCAGGGAGTGCTTCCTCGTCGACGGCAACCGCCTCGTCGCCTGCTTCGACACTGAGGTGGGGACGGAGACCATCGAGGAGATGGCAAAGCTGGAGCCCGACTACGTGGTGATGCGCGACGCCTCCATGAGGGACGACGCGACGCAGGCGAACTTCGAGGAGCTGTTCAAGACCTACAGCCCCGACACCGTGCGACGGGTCATATAGGGAGGATGCCGTGAGGCTCAAGTTCAAAGTGCAGCAGTACCAGACGGACGCGGCGGACGCTGTGTGCGACGCCTTCGAGGGGCAGCCCAACCAGGGCGCGGCAGCCTACCTGCGAGATATGGGTACGCTTCCCGCTCGCGGCGGCATGGGAGCACTGTTCAATGCCGGCGACCTACAGCAGGGCATGGAGGAAGGCTATGCCAACGCGCCCGTGAGGCTCACGGAATCCGAGCTCCTCTCCAACATTCGCCGCGTGGAGCGTCGCAACCAGCTTGACGAGTCCGAGACCACCTGCCGCGACATGGCAGGAATCGCCTGCCACCTGGACGTGGAGATGGAGACGGGCACCGGCAAGACCTACGTCTACACCAAGACGATGCTGGAGCTCAACCGGCGCTACGGCTGGTGCAAGTTCATCGTCGTCGTGCCCTCCGTCGCCATCCGCGAGGGCGTGAAGAAGTCGCTCGAGTCCACCGAGCAGCACTTCTTCGAGCAGTATGGCAAGCGTGTCAACGCCTTCATCTATGACTCGGACCGGCTGAACGAGCTGGACTCGTTCGCGCAGTCCTCGGACGTCTCCTGCATGATCATCAACATGCAGGCCTTCAACACCTCCATGAAGGAGGGCGCAAAGAATAAGGCCTCCCGCATCATCTTCGACGAGCGCGATGACTTCGGGGGTAGGAAGCCGATAGACGTGATAGCCGCGATGCGCCCCATCGTGATCTTGGACGAGCCGCAGAAGATGGGCAAGAAGGGGTCTGCCACCCAGAAGGGCATCGCGCTCTTCAAGCCCCTCTTCGTGCTGGGCTACTCCGCCACGCACCGCGAGAGGCACGACCTCGTCTACTCTCTCGACGCACTCGACGCCTACAACCAGCGTCTCGTGAAGCGCATCGAGGTCAAGGGCTTCAGGCTCAAGAACATGCGCGGAACGGATGCGTACCTATTCCTCCGGCAGATACTGGTGACCAAGAACAGGCCGCCTGTGGCAGTCATCGAGTACAAGAAGATGTCGGCATCAGGCAGGATAGGCAAGTCCACGGGCCGGTTCGAGGAGGGAGACAGCATCTATGACGTCTCTGGCTCGACAAGGCTCGAGGCGTATCGCGGCTACCAGATCGCCGGCGGCAACGACGGCGTCGTCCCCGGCGTGGATGGACGTCCCGGACACGTCCGCTTCCTCAACGGCGTGGAGATCGAGGAGGGCACCGTCTACAACGACTCCGCCCTTGAGGACATGCAGCGCGTGCAGATACGCGAGACCATAAGGAGCCACCTCGAGAAGGAGCAGGCGCTCTTCCGTCGCGGCATCAAGTGCCTCTCGCTCTTCTTCATCGACGAGGTCGCGAAGTACCGCGACGTGACCGGCAACGGGGAGACCGTCGGCTACGGAAAGGTCTTCGAGGAGGAGTACGCTGCCGCCGTTGCGGACAGGCTTGCGCACCCCACGACGGACGACCTTGCGGACCCGAGCTACCTGGAGTACCTGAGGCGCGACACGGCGCACCAGGTCCACGACGGTTACTTCTCCATCGACAAGAAGGGCAACGCCGTCGAGTCCAAGCGCGAGAAGAAGGCCGAGGCGGCGGAGGGCATCGGCATCAACGACGACGACGCCCGGCGCGGCTACGACCTCATCCTCAAGGACAAGGAGCGGCTGCTCTCGCTCGACGAGCCGGTGCGGTTCGTCTTCAGCCACTCGGCCCTTCGCGAGGGCTGGGACAACCCCAACATCTTCCAGATCTGCACGCTCAAGGAGTCCGGGTCGGAGACCTCCAAGCGCCAGGAGGTCGGCCGCGGAATGCGCCTCTGCGTGGACCAGGACGGCGTGCGCCAGGACGCCCAGCTCCTCGGGCCCGACGAGGTTCAGCGCGTGAACGTGCTCACGGTCATCGCCTCGGAGAGCTACGAGACCTTCGTGCGGGACCTTCAGAGCGACATCAGGGGAACGCTACGCGAGAGGCCGCAGAAGGTCGAGATCGACTTCTTCACCGGAAGGACGCTCGAGGTCGAAGGCGAGGAGGTGAGCTTCTCCGCGGCGGACTCTAAGGCCATCTACAAGTACCTCATCAAGAACGACTTCCTCGACGACGCCGACCGGCCCTCCGACGACTTCCGGGCCATGGTGGGGGAGGGGAAGTTCCAGGCCAATGCCATGCACGAGCTGCCCGAGGGCCTCGGTGACGAGGCGCACACCAAGGCAATCGAGACACTCCTTCGCGGCGTCTACGACCCTCATGCCCTTGACGGCATGGTGCAGCGCGCCCAGGAGAAGGTCACCGAGAACGCGATCGTTCAGGAGAACTTCGGACGGACCGAGTTCAAGGAACTGTGGGACCGCATCAGCCGGAAGCACAGCTACACCGTATCATTCGACGACGCGGAGCTCGAGCGCAAGGCTGTGGCGAGGATCGACAGGGACCTCGCGGTGAGCCGGCTCCAGTACACGATGACCGCTGGCTCCCAGCGCGACGAGGGGAGGCGTGAGGACCTTTCGAACGGGAGGTCTTTCGTCGCTCAGAGGAGCGAGACCCACGACGTGGACGAGGCGACCGCGCCGGTCGCGGTGACGTACGACCTGGTGGGTGAGGTCGCATCGGCGGCCCAGGTCACGCGTGCGAGCGCCGCGAGGATCCTCTCCGCCATATCGCCCCAGGTCTTCTCGCTCTACCGGGTGAACCCAGAGGAGTTCATCAAGCGCGCGGGAGGGCTCATCCTCTCCGAGAAGGCCGCGATGGTCGTGGAGCACGTGGAGTACCACGAGACGGACCGCAGTTACGACACCGCCATCTTCACCTCGCGCATGCCGGACGACGCGAGCAAGGCCTACGAGGCGAGCAAGAACGTCCAGCGCTTCGTGTTCCCGGACAGTCAGGGCGAGCGCAGGTTCGCCGAGGACCTGGACGCAGCCAGCGAGGTCGTGGTCTATGCCAAGCTCCCAAGGGCGTTCCAGATACCCACCCCGGTAGGCAACTACGCGCCGGACTGGGCGATAGCCTTCAGGAAGGGCAGCGTGCGCCACGTGTTCTTCGTCGCCGAGACCAAGGGCACCATGGACACGATGGAGATCTCGGGCGTCGAGAAGGCCAAGATGGCCTGCGCGGAGAGGCTCTTCGACGAGGCGAGCACGTCCGACGTGCGCTACCATCAGGTGGCTGACTACGACGACCTGCTCCAGTGGGTCGGGAGGCTGGAGTAGCCATGGGCAAGGAACTGTTCGACAACATCCCCAGCAAGGTCGAGGACCTCCTCCACGACGTGAAGCTGGGAAAGATCGGCCTGCCCGACCTACAGAGGCCGTTCGTCTGGCCCGACAGCAAGGTCAGGGACCTCCTCGACTCAATGCTCAAGGGCTACCCCGTCGGCTACATCATGCTCTGGTCGTCGCCGGAAGAGTACGAGAACGCCAAGCATATTGGCGACAACGAGAAGACTTACAAGGAGCCGGACGACCTTGTCATCGACGGCCAGCAAAGGCTTACGGCGCTGCTGGCGGCGTTGTACGGGACGCGGGTAAGGGACAAGAACTACAAGGACAGGACAATCAAAATTTCGTTCAACCCGCTCACGAGGGAGTTCGCGGTCTGGACGCAGGCATACGAGAGGAACACGGAGTGGATTAGCTCCGTGAGCTCGGTATTCGAAGCTGACAGGAACCACTCCGTGTCCAAGTTCCGCAAGTCCTTCATAAGGCAGGCCAACGAGGGCCGGAGGAGGAACGACCGACCCGAACTGACCGACAAGGAGGAGGACCTGGTCGAGGAGAACCTCAACGACCTTCTCAACCTCGGCATATACACCCTGCCGACACTCAAGATCAGCTCGAAGGCAGACGAGGAGGACGTGGCAGAGATCTTCGTGCGCGTGAACTCGGGCGGGACCAAGCTCACGGAGAAGAACTTCATCGAGACCTTGCTCGCGGTGTTCGACAACGAGGTTCACTCGCGCATAGACAGCTTCTGCGCGGAGTCACGCGTACCGAAAGACGGGACCGCATACAACCAGATCATAGAGGTCGACCCGTCGCATCTCATCCGGGTTGCGGTCGGAGTCGGATTCAGGCGTGCCCGGCTGAAGTACGCCTACATGCTCCTCCGGGGAAAGGACCTCAAGACCGGCATCACCTCGAGCAAGACGCGCGAGGAGAACCTCGAGACGTTCAAGAGGTCGCTCGACCTCGCACTCAACCTCAACAACTGGCATGCGTTCCTCAACCTGTTCGGCAAGGCGGGATACCTCAAGGGGAGCATCGTTGCCTCCACCAACGCGGTTGTGTTCAGCTACGTCCTCTACCTCATCGGCAAGTACGACTACAAGGTGCCGCCATTCGAGCTCAACAGGGTCATAACCAAGTGGATCTTCATGTCCACCATCACCGGCTTCTACACCGGGTCGACCGAGTCCGAGGTCGAGAAGCAGTTCGCCGACCTGAGAGGCGTCACGACGGCGGAGGGCTTCGTGGCATATCTCGAGTCTGCCATCGAGACCAGGTTCACCGACGACTTCTTCACCTACAGCCTTCCGAGCAGCCTCGAGGGGTCGTCCGCCAGCTCGCCGTCGTGGTTCGGCTACGTCGCCTCGCTCATCGTCCTTGGCACGCCCATGCTGTTCAGCACGTCGCCGCTCGCCCAGTACTTCGCCATCGGGGCGAGCGGGAAGAAGGGCGCCATCGACAAGCACCACATCTTCCCGAAGAGCTACCTGACAAAGATTGGCTACGACAACGACCGCGACCGAAACCAGATCGCCAACTTCACGTACCTCGACTACAACACGAACATCGAGATCGGCGATCAGGCCCCTGGCGAGTACGTCGCCGCCTTCAGGGAGCGGCTCGGCGAGGAGGGGTATGCCAGGACCTGCAGGGACAACGCGCTTCCCCTCGGCTTCGAGAGCCTCGAGTACCCCGAGTTCCTCGCCAAGAGGAGGGTGCTCATGGCGGGCACCGTAAGGAAGGCATACGAGAGGCTCTGCGAGTAGAAGTTCATACTTGCTGGCGTCCGGGTGCCTTGCAGTCGTCCCTCCCCGCCGTCGCCAGGTGTTCCTGACGGCGGGGAGGGCGGCCGCGGGCGGCGTCTGCGTTATGACGTCCCAGGTCACTCCCCGCTCTCCGCCCGCTGCCAGGCACCGATGAGGTGGCGCAGCTTCGCCTGGCACTCTCCCGCCACGACGATGGAGACCACGTCGTGGCGTATCGCGTCCACGTCGCCGTGGTCCGCGAGGTAGAGCAGACAAGCGCGGCGCATTTTCTCGAACTCGGCCGCGCCGACGCTGGGCTCGGACATCCTGGCCGAGCCCTCCTCATAGGCGGAGATGACGGCTATCAGCACTGTCTCGTCTCCGTCCATGGCCGCTATCGGCGCGTCCTCGCAGTCGCAGGACCAGCTGTCGGCCGTGCGGACCTCGTAGCCCCTGTGGGCTAGATAGTCCCTCACAATGCCCTCGCACGTCGCGGCGTCCGCAGCGTCCCTCGGGGCGCAGGAGAGGTCGACGTGCTCCAGTATCGCCGAGACGCCCCCTCTCCGCGAATGCGACCTCTTCGAGGTCCGCGTTGCCGCAAGCGTCGTAGATCCACCTCAAGGCATTTCCTCCAGTCCTCGCGTCTGCTTGATGTGGCAGCCATGCTACGACGGACGGGAGCGATTGGTGGCAACGCATCGCGGGGATTCTCCGTGCAAATGTCAGGAATGCGGCGCCGGAGTGGGCACCCCGTGAATCGTGGAGTTCGGCGCCCGGGCGCCTCGTTCGGACCCGCTTTGGATGGCGGTCGGATCGGTCGCCGTGGCAGGAGCATCGCGCGCATGCCCCAAGGTTGGGACGTGACGATTCCGGAGGTCGTCGGCCTCGCCGGATCCGGAAGGCAAAAAATTAGGCGGAGGCGCTCGCGCGTCCCCGCCACATAAAACCCTCTCGGGTTTTGACATCCAATTACACTATATCCAATCAGAACCAGCGGTCGACCAGCTCGGCGGGGAATTCCATGGACGCTTCCGCGGCCGAAAACAGCCCCGATATCGCTGGGAATCGCGGTTTTTGCAATTTGTCACTCTTTACTTCTACCTGCGGTTTTGCGAAACAGAAGGCAAAAAAGCGGAGTGACTGTCCGGTGACTGCATGTCTCGGCCCAAGACACCCGTGCGGCTAAAGAACGCGATGAAGATGCTCTTCTCGCTTTGGCATGCTGGCATCTAACCTCCTTTCTTGGCAAGAGGTCGCAACGCGTCACCACGGAGCAGTCGAGCGAAGAGTGTTTCCGCAGGTTGACACTCATGAAATGAGCCCCGAAATCCGAAGATTCCGGGGCTTTCTCGCATTTGGCGCTTCCGAATCATAGCTAGCGGCTTTATCCCTGCGCGTTTCCGCAGGTCAGAAGTCGTATGCAGTGACCATGGCTGGAAGAATCGTTGCTGGGCGCTTGGTATTGAACCAAGGTGCGCCTTATTTCAGATATTCCTCAAAGAATGCTTTCAGCTTTTCAAACGGAATGATATCCATCTGATCGTAAAGGTCGGTGTGACTGGCACCGGGGATGATGAGCAGTTCCTTGTTGTCCCCGGTCAGCTTGCTGTACGCGGTCTCGCTGAAATAGCGGGAGTGCGCCTTCTCGCCATGCACCAGCAACACGGCGGAGCGGATCTCGCAGGCATACTGCAAAATCGGCATATTCAAAAAGGACAGCGAAGACGTCACGTTCCAGCCGCCGTTGGAGTTCAGGCTGCGGGGATGGTAGCCTCGCGGAGTTTTGTAGTAGGCGTAATAGTCCTTCACGAACTGCGGCGCGTCCTCCGGTAGCGGATCGACCACGCCGCCCGCCAGCGCATAACTGCCGTTTTTATAGTCCTCGGTGCGCTGCGCGTTCAGCGCTTTCCGCTTTTCGAAGCGCGCCTGTTCGGAATCCTCGGCGTCAAAATAGCCGTTGGCGGTCACACGGGTCATGTCGTACATCGTCATGGCAGCAGTGGCTTTAATACGAGTGTCGATGGATGCGGCATTGATTGCCATGCCGCCCCAACCGCAGATGCCGATGATGCCGATGCGCTCCGGATCGACGTTTTCCTGTACCGAGAGGAAGTCCACCGCTGCGCAGAAGTCCTCGGTGTTGATGTCCGGCGATGCCACATAGCGGGGCGTGCCGCCGCTCTCTCCGGTATAGGACGGGTCGAAGGCAAGCGTGAAAAAGCCCAGTTCCGCCATCTTCTGCGCATAAAGGCCGGACGATTGCTCCTTCACCGCGCCAAACGGACCGCTGACGGCGATTGCGGGCAGCTTGCCTTCCGCGTTCTTCGGCACGTACACATCAGCCGCCAGCGTGATGCCATATCGGTTATGGAAGGTCACCTTGCCGTGCCCCACCATCTCGCTTTTAGGGAACACCTTGTCCCATTCCTGCGTCAGTTTCAGCTGCTCCATGCCTAAGCCTCCTTGTCAGTCGCTTTAACGTATTGCTCGTCGTCAACGGGCTCCAACCACTCGTTGGAGGTCTCCTCACGCCGAACTTCCACCGCGAGATGGGAGAACCGGCTGTCAGGCGCCGCACCGTGCCAGTGCTTTACGCCCGCGGGAATATCTACTACATGGCCAGGGCACAGCTCTTGTACCGGTTTGCCCATTACGGAGTACTCCTTGCATTCCCAATTTGTGTTGATGAGAATGAAGGTAAAACCTAAACCTGACTTTAGGTCAAGGGATGAAATCGAGTTTTATTCGGAGGACCCATGTACACAATCGGACAGGTGGCGGAGATGTTCGGTCTGCCCGTTTCCACGCTGCGGTATTACGACAAGCAAGGATTGTTCCCGGGATTGGAGCGGGCGTCCGGCATTCGCCGATTCGGCGATACGGAACTCGAGGCACTCCGGGTCATCGAATGCCTGAAGAAGGCGGGGATGGAGATCAAGGACATCCGACTGTTCATGGAATGGTGCGCAGAGGGCCCATCAACATACCCCAAGCGCAAGGCCATGTTCGAGGAACGGAAGGCCCACATGGAGTCGGAGATCGCGAAGATGAACCGCGCACTGGACATGCTGAAGTTCAAATGCTGGTACTACGAGCAGGCGATTAAAGATGGCAGCGAGGATAGGCTGGAGGCGCTGATTCCCGACGATTTGCCAGAAGAAATCAAGGGCGCCTACGAAAACGCACACGCTCGATAAAGCCGTTCGCTACCCATGGGATTCCGGCAAGGAGCTCTTTCTGGACAGAACGCAAAAGAAAGCCTCTGAACCAGAGGGTCCGGAGGCCGTTATTCCCGTTATTTCGCTGGTGGCTTTGCTCTGCGGCGATGCTGGAACAGTACCAGGCGGTACTCGGCGGCACCAAAACGAGAGTTCAGAAGCCAGTTCCCGTTATTCCCACTCAATATGAGGCACGCGGCTGTGGTTGGTTTGGGGTGGCTCGAAGCGCCCTCTCGTATCCACGCTGCGCGTCGTGGCTCCGGATATCATCCCTGCGGACGTCAAAGCGACGTCATGGGCACCTTTTCCGCACCCGTGACGTCGCCTCACTTCAAGTATGACGATGTCATGACGTCACCCGACCGCGCTTGTGCTGGCAACAATGGCAGAAGAGCCGAGGCATGCACTTAGCTCATGACATAGTGCGTGCCGCGGTCCGAGCCTTGGACACTCACCAGGCCCTTGGTCACAAGCCCCTTCAGGACCCTTAGGACCTTGTCCTTTCCAAACCCGGTCAACGCGACCACCCGGCTGCTTGACAGCAGGACTCCCGACGAGCAGGATTACGCCCATTGACCCCTCGGTCACATCGAACCGAGGCTTAGCCTTGTTGTCCGTATACCCCCGCCTTATGCGTCGGGCGCACGTGCCGCGACATCGACTCGGCCGAACGCCTCGCTTAATGCTTTGAGACGCTCGTCCACAAAGCGGCTCATTATGTCGGCCTCCGCCTCCTTGCAACCGTTTCGCCTGGCAAGGTTCCTCCACGAACGTGTCGCGTGCACTACCCTCGCGACCGCGGATGTGCTCTTCTCGGCTGTGAGCCACATGCTTCTGTCAGCTACCGCCGTCCATCTATCTTGGACCTGCCCGTCTCGCCAAAGACCGACGTGACGCGCCGTTTCCCTGGGTCGGGATTGTTGTTGACGGCAAACACGGGGGAGAACCCAGCTTCCTCCTCTTCGAAGGAGGCCCAGGTTCCGTAGTTGTTTGTATGCGTTTTGCAGGGCTATGTTCGAGGTGACGCGCGCGTAAAGGGGCTCAAGCTAGGGGAGAGCGTCTCGACGCCAATCCACGGGCTCGTCTGCAACGTCGGCGTAGTCGCATTGCGATCCGTCACGTGCGCCGACCAGGCTTATGACGCTCAGGTAGGGAGTCCCGTCCGTCACCGATACCGGACAGGGCGTATGCCGTCAATCGTCACCGTGTTAAAGTATCGCTCATGCGCTCTCCGATTGACACTTGCCGCCGTCGAGCCCTCTGCGCGCGGCGCTTTCCGGCAACCTAGTACCTGTTGATTCGGCACTCCGCCTTGATGCGGCGGATGTCTTCCGGAAGCTCCTCGGCGGGCATGTTCTTGGGCGTGTCGCAGGTGCCCGACTTTGCCGCCACGTCGTAATACCAGCACTTGTAGGTGATGAAGTCGAGCGAGAGCCTGAGGTCCTCCATCTGCCTCAGGATGGCCTCGCGCCGCTCGTTCACGATGCGCCGGCGCTCCTCGATGGTTGAGTCCCCCTCGCGATAGAGGTCTATGTAGCGCTTGATCTCGCGGATGGGCATGCCAGACACCTTGAGCCGCTCTATGAAGCGCGCCCACTCCAGGTCGTCCTCGGTGAACACACGGATGCCGCCCTGGCTTCGTGCCATGTCCGGGAACAGGCCGTTCTTGTCGTAGTAGCGGATGGTCGACGCCGGCATCCCCAGCACGGCCGCCGCCTCCCCAATGGTGTAGACCTTCTCCAAAACGCTTCCCCTCCTGGTGGCGCCCCACATCACATCACAGGATGTGAAGCCGCTTTCATAATTTAGAGAAAGTATATTGACTTAAACCATAGTCTAAGTCTGAGAATCGTCCCAGCGACTCGAGGAAGACACAACTCGGACGATGGGAGACAGGAATGAACGACGAGAAGGACCCCAAGATCGTGCTGGGCGCTTGGGCCTGGGGAAACGATGGTACGTTTGGGCATGGGCTTGCCGCAGACGAGCTTCGGCCCGTGTTAGACGCCGCGATGAACGCGGGCCTCAACCTGTGGGACACGGCGTACGTCTATGGCATGGGCGAGTCCGAGAGGATGCTCGCAGGCTTCCTGAAGGACCTGCCGCGCGAGGACTACCGCGTTTCCGACAAGCTCACGCCGCAGTGCATGGACGCGTCATCCAAGACCGCCGTGGCCGATATGTACGGGATGCAGCTCCACACCATGGGACTCGACCGCTTCGACGTGTACTGGGTGCACAACACGGTGGACGCCCCACGCTGGATTGGCGAGCTCGCGGCGTATTTCGACGGCAGGGAGGACGCTCCCGTGATCGGCGTCTCCAACCACAACCTCGCGGAGGTCAAGCAGGCGGACGCAATCTTGCGCGAGCACGGGCTTCGCCTGGGTGCCGTGCAGAACCACTACAGCCTTATCAACCGATCTTCCGAGGACTCGGGCATCCTTGACTGGTGCCACCAGAACGACGTCGAGTTCTGGTCATACATGGTGCTCGAGCAGGGCGCTCTGTCCGGCAAGTACGATGCGTCGCAGCCCATGCCCGAGGGTTCTGCCCGCGCCCAGAAGTACAACCCGGTCCTCGACAGGCTCGAGACCCTCAACGCCGAGCTCGCCAAGGTCGCGGAGGCGCACGGCGTGGGGTTGGCGCAGATCCCCGTCGCCTGGGCGATCGCCAAGGGGACGCGCCCCATCGTGGGCGTCACGAAGGAGTCCCACGTGACGGATGCCGCAAATGCAAGCTCCGTCGCGCTATCCGCTGACGAGGTGCGCGAGCTCGAAAGTGTCGCGGACTCTCTCGGCATCAACGCCGTGCGCGCCTGGGAAAAGAAGATGGACTAGGAGAGACAATGGCAAAGAAGAACCTTGGATCGAAGCTCGCACTGTACCCCACGCCCGTGACGGTCGTGGGCGGCATGACGGACAAGGGCCCCAACTGGCTTCTCGTCGCGCACGTCGGCATCATAGGGCACGACAGGGTGACCATCAGCTGCGCCAAGCAGCACTACACCAACCAGTGGATCCGCAAGAACGGCACCTGCTCGGTCAACCTGATCGACGAGAAGCTCCTTCGCGCGGCAGACCACGTGGGCAGCGTGAGCGGCACCAAGGAGGACAAGTCCTGCGCCTTTGCGTGGAGCGCGGCCGAGGACGGCGCGCCGCTCGTCGACGAGTCGCCCCTCTCGCTTGCCTGCTCCGTCGTGGATGTGTACGAGAAGGACGGCTTCGAGACCTTCGTGCTCGCGATCGCCGGCACGTACGTGGACGAGGCATGCCTGGACGAGAAGGGAAAGATCGACTACGGCAGGGTGGCGCCGGTCCTCTTCGAGTTCCCCACCTACTCGTACTGGAGTCTTGGCGAGCGCGTCGGGGGATGCCTGCGCCTCGACAGGGAGTAGTCTCGTGCTTGGCGCGAACGGTGGGCTCGGATTCCGCGACATCCGGACGGCGCCAATCCAAATGGGGGAGTGTTCACTATGACAAGAATGATCGTTACGTACTTCAGCGCTACCGGCACGACGGAGAGCGCTGCGAAGGCGCTTGCCAGGGCAACTGGCGCCGAGCTCTACCGGATTGAGCCCACAGAGCGGTACACAATGCGCGATCTTGACTGGAACGACGCGTCCAGTAGAACGTCAGCCGAGCGGAATGACGAGTCTGCGCGCCCCTCGCTTGCGGGCAAGGCACCGGACCTCTCTACCTACGACGCCGTGTTGGTGGGGTTTCCCATCTGGTGGGCTGTGGAGCCCCGGATTGTTGACAGCTTCCTCGACTCCGTGGACCTTGCGGGCACGACCGTGGTCCCCTTCGCGACAAGTGGGGGGAGCGGGATCTCTCGCGCGACGGAACGCGTCAGGAAGCTTCATCCCGAGGCCCGCGTGCTCGACGGTCGCGTACTTAACGGCTCGCCGTCCGGGCGTCGCCTTGCCAAGTGGGTCGATGGGCTTGGGATATAGCTGGCTTTTTGTCGAAAGAAGGCAATCGTGGAGTATGCAACTCTTGGCAAGACCGACATCAAGGTATCGCGCGTGTGCATCGGCGGTATGAGCTTTGGCAAGGTGTTTCCCGACTTTCACCAGTGGGTCATCGACCAGCCGGCAACGCAAGCCGTCCTCAAACGCGCCCTCGAGCTCGGCGTAAACTTCATCGACACGGCGAACTGCTACGCGCACGGTACGAGCGAGGAGTTCATAGGCACTTCTCTGAAGAACCTCGGGGTGAGGCGCGAGGACGTTGTGCTGGCGAGCAAGGTGTTCTTCAACGAGGGAAGCCTCGGGCACCTTACCAAGGCTGCGATAGAGCACGAAATCGACGGCACCCTACGGCGCCTTGGCACCGACTACCTTGACCTTTACATCATCCATCGCTTCGACTACGACACACCCATCGAGGAGACCATGGAGGCGCTGGACGGCCTCGTGCGCGCAGGCAAGGTGCGGGCACTGGGCGCGAGCGCGATGTACGGCTACCAGTTCCACAACATGCAGGTCGCGGCGCAAGAAAACGGTTGGTCCCCGTTCAGCACCATGCAGTGCCACTACAACCTGCTGTACCGCGAGGACGAGCGCGAGATGATTCCTGTGTGCCGGCAGTACGGCGTGTCGCTCACCCCGTACAGCCCGCTCGCGAGCGGCCACCTCGCGCGTCCGACGTGGGACTCCGAAAGCAGGCGCTCCAAGACCGACTCCACCATGCGCGAGAAGTACGACCACGACAAGGAGTTGGATTTGCCGGTCGTCGCGCGCGTTGCCGAGCTGGCGCAAAGGCGAGGCGTACCCATGGCCGACATCGCGCTCGCGTGGCATTGGGCCCGTGGGGTTACCGCGCCCATCGTGGGCTGCTCAAGGCCCGACCGCGTGGACGATGCCGTGAGGGCGCTGGACTTGAGCCTTTCTGCCGAGGAGGTGGACTTCCTCGAGGATACATACCGCCCCCACGAGCTCGTTGGCCCCCTCGCGCGGCCGGGGGAGAGACCCCTTGCAGGCACGACCGACCCAACGTAGCAAGACGTTCGCTGTGCTTTCCGGCTAGCCGACGAAGCCACCCACGCGCAGCATCCCCATGAGCATCGTAAGGAAAGTAAGCCCACCTGGCCAACGCAGGACTGACCGCAACGAATATGTTAGGACGTACTTTAATCCAACAAATACGCGTTCTGTAGGAACTCTGAGTAGCTGACACGGTGACTTCTCGTAGAGAATAAGTGTGACGACATTTGGTGCGGAGGGGAGATATAGATTGCAAACGCTAGTGCTCAACGCAAGCCCGAGGAAGGCATGGAACACCGCCAAGCTCTTGAAGTCCGCGGCCGAGGGCGCCAAGAGCGCCGGGTCCGAGGTCGAGTACATAGACCTGTACGACCTCAACTTCACCGGCTGCAGGAGCTGCATGCTCTGCAAGCGGAAAGGCGCCCAGAGGTGCCACTGCTACTGGAAGGACGACCTGTCCCCAATCATCGACAAGATATTCCGGGCGGACGTTCTTCTCATCGGCACCGCGATATACCTGGGTAGGCCTACGAGCCGCTACTTCGAGGTACTGGAGCGGCTGCACTTCTGCTCGCTTTCCTACGACGACTACAGCAACTACTTCACCGGAAGGGTGAACGTGGGGCTCTTCGTCAGCATGAACGCGTCGAAGGAGTTCTACGACAGGCTCTACAAGGACGCGTTCGAGGGCTACGCGCGCGAGCTCCAGATGCTCAACGGCGAGGTATGCCTGTGCCCGTGCCACGATACGCTGCAGGTGGCCGATTACTCCAAGTACAACATGGCGGGCTTCGACGCCGAGAGAAAGAGGCTCTCGCGCGAGAAGAACTTCCCGAGGGACCTGGAGAACGCCTACCAGATTGGGCAGAGACTGGTGCGCGAGACCTGCGAGTGAGCTGCTACCCTTAGCATCGTACCAAGGGCGCGTTTGAAAGGTGGACGGATGACGTTCGAGCAGGATGGTGAAAAGGGCGTCGCGCGCGATTCGGTAGATGCGCGGGCGCACGAGAGGCAGCGCCTCGTTGCAGACGTGAGGCACTTCTCGCCCACGTGCGAGCAGGAGGAGAAGGATCAGGAGCTGTTTCTGCGCTGGCTCGAGCGCCGCGACTGCCCCGACGTCAGC